>NZ_JBNWCL010000006.1:0-326526 GCF_053522445.1 Agrobacterium sp. 22-221-1 | reverse complement strand
GTGCAATATTCTGCTCCACCATCCACCGCACCCCTTTTTGAGGGGCCAAAGATGGCCGATTATCATTAACCGTCGGTTAATCTGCCAAAGTAGTGCTAGCTCGCCACGCGACCGACCATCCCTCAAGCCGAAATATCGATGATCCCGCAATCCCCGGCTTCCGAAGCAAAGGCGAGCAGCTTGCCGGTGGCGCTCCAGTCCATGCCGGTGATGGCGCCCTTGCCGGGGCGGCGCAGCAGGGCCTCCTTGCCGTCGGCAAGGCGTACGCCGAGGATCATGCCGTCGATGAAGCCGATGGCGAGCACATCTTCCACCGGATGGAAGGCGACATTGGTGACCATGATGTTGGCGCGGCTGCCGAGTTCTTCCGGGGCCTTGCCCATCGGGCCGTCCTTGCCGGCGAACGGCCAGACGATGGCGGCCGGGGCGCCGGAAGAGGCAAGCCATTTGCCCTTTGCCGACCAGGAGACGGATTTGACCTTGGCGGGATAACCCGTCATGCGCATGTGGCGGGCTTCCATGCCGCCCTTGGTGGCTTCCATCTTCCAGCCGTGCAGGGCGTTTTCCTGCATGGTGGTGACGAGGAACTTGCCATCGGGCGAGAAGGTGACGCCGGTATGGGCGCCCTTCCATTCCAGATCGACGGGATCGCCGGCGGTTGCCACCCAGTGCAGCGTCACACCGTTATAACGGGCCACCGCAATGCGCAGGCCCTTGGGCGCGAAGGCGATGGCCTCCACCGTGCGCTCTTCCTTGAATTCCTTGACCGTGCCGTCCGACAGCCGGACGAAACTGGACTTGCCGACACCATAAGCGACAGCCTTCTGCGGCCCGCCGGCAACGACGCCCACCCATTTGCGCGGCACATTGGCGATTTCGCCGATGCTGCCGTCATGGCCGATACGCAGCACGCGCCCGTCCTCGCCACCGGAAAGCAGGGTGGCGCTATAGGGGTCGCGCACGCAGGTCAGAAGCCCGTCATGTGCCTCAGTCACCTTCTCGCCGCCATCCAGCCGGTGAATGGTGCCGGCGGCGGTGGCAAACAGGGGAATGTCGCCGAGAAAATGGGTCGAGACCACGTGGCCTTCGATATCAAGCGGGGCAACAGTCGGCATGGGGCATCGGTCTTTCGTATCTGTGTCGGATGGGGCGACGATGTCGACCCCGGCGGCAGGCATGGTTCTAAAGCATTTCCGGCAAAAGCGGAACCGCTTTTACGTTAGGACGATTCGTGAAATCAAGGAGATAGAGCGCTTTGTCGTCGAGGAACCACCCTACACGGCAGTTGAAAATCACTGACACTCCCGCGCTCCGGGCTCACCCCCCTCTGTCCTGCCGGACATCTCCCCCTCAAGGGGGGAGATCGTTCCGTGGCAAGGTTTCGCACCTCTCGACGGTCGAGAATGAAGCGGCGAGAAAGCCTCTTGCCGATCTCCCCCCTTGAGGGGGAGATGTCCGGCAGGACAGAGGGGGGTGAGCCCGGAACGCCGGAGTGTCAATGATTTTCAACTGCCGTGTACGGTGTCGAAGAACGCGCGTCGGGTGGATGACGGACGCAGCCGTACCCCGGCTTAGAGCCGGGGTGACGGAGGGATAAGGATCAGGCCGTCGCGAGGCAGGCGTTGAAGCTCTTTTCCAGCTTTTCACGATCCAGTTCGCGGCCGATGAAGACTAGGCGACTTTCGCGTTTTTCGTCTTCCTTCCACGGGCGCTGGTGGTCGCCCTCGATGATCATGTGCACGCCCTGCACCACGTAACGTTCCGCATCGCCCTTGAAGGCGATGATGCCCTTGAGGCGCAGAATGTTCGGGCCGTCGGTCTGGGTGACCTTCTGGATCCACGGGAAGAACCGCTCGGGGTTCATCTCGCCGCCGCGCAGCGAGACCGACTGCACCGTCACGTCATGGATCGGCGAAACCGCGCCATGGTGGTGATGATCGTGGCCATGGTCATGCCCATGGTCGTGATCGTGGTGATGATGCCCGTGATCGTGGTCATGGTCGTGATGATGGTGGCCGTGATCGTGATTGTGGTCGCAATCGGGGCCGCAGATGTGGTCGTCATGGCCGTGCTCGAGGAAATGCGGATCGTTTTCCAGCGCGCGTTCCAGATTGAAGGCGCCCTGATCGAGAACCCGGGCAAGATCGACACCGGAACGGGTGGTCTTGTAGATGCGCGCGGAAGGGTTGATGGCGCGCACGATATCCTCGATGCGGGCCACTTCCTCTGGCGAAACAAGATCGGTCTTGTTGACGACGACGACATCGGCAAAGGCGATCTGGTCTTCGGCCTCGCGGCTGTCCTTCAGGCGCAGCGGCAGGTGCTTGGCGTCAACGAGGGCAACGACGGCGTCAAGCTCGGTCTTGGCGCGCACGTCGTCATCCATGAAGAAGGTCTGGGCGACGGGAACCGGATCGGCAAG
The DNA here is from genome assembly GCF_053522445.1 of Agrobacterium sp. 22-221-1. Lineage (NCBI taxonomy): Bacteria > Pseudomonadati > Pseudomonadota > Alphaproteobacteria > Hyphomicrobiales > Rhizobiaceae > Agrobacterium > Agrobacterium sp. 22-221-1. Next base: position 324,104 of record NZ_JBNWCL010000006.1, on the reverse strand, counting down.
ACCTGTCGTCTCGACGATGATGCCGTCGAAACGGCCGGGGCGGCGCATCAGGCCTTCCACGACGCGGATCAGGTCGCCGCGCACCGTGCAGCATACGCAGCCATTGTTCATTTCGTAGATTTCTTCATCGGACTCGACGATCAGATCGTTGTCGATGCCGATCTCGCCGAATTCATTGACGATGACAGCGTATTTCTTGCCGTGGTTCTCGGAGAGAATGCGGTTGAGAAGCGTCGTTTTGCCGGCGCCGAGATATCCCGTCAGGACGGTGACTGGAATGGGCTTGGCTATAGCTGTTTCGGTCATGGAAAACCCCGCGTGGAGAGAGGCCGTCAGGCCTCAGGAAGATGTGTCGTCGTCCATATAGGCGCGACGTCCTGGCAGTTCAAAGAGATTTTGGCCGAATTCGGCCATGGCACTCAAATTTTGTTATGAAATAACGTTATGTCAAAAGCGTGGATATCTTCAAGCAGTTCGATAAGGCCTTTTACGGCGTGGGAAATCAGCCTTTCGCCCTTTTGCGCGGTGGCAGCGGCGGCGTTTCCGGCAACGCCATCGGGGTTCAGATCGCTCATCAGCCAGCCGAAGGCATGCGGGCCATAGGCGCGCAGGTGTTTGAAGCGGCTGGTGAAATCGCTCTGGCGGGAGGGAAAGTTCGCGGCCTTCTGCATCGCGACCCGTTCGGGATGAAGCGCCAGCATGACCGATGTTTCGATATCGCCGCCATGGATGTCGACCGCCTTGTCTTCCGGCTTCACGATATCCGCCGGTACGCCGAAACGGGTCCAGCTTGTCGCGACCGCCAGCATGCCGAAACGGGCGCGGGCCTCGGTGGCGACGATGGTCATCAGCGGTGAATTGCCGCCGTGGGCGTTCAGCATCAAGAATTTGCGCACGCCCTTTTTATATTCCGCTTCAGCGATGCCGAGCCAGCGCTCGATGGCCTCATCGTAACGCAGGGTCTTCGTGCCCGGCACATTCATGTGTTCGATGGAATATCCGACCGGCTCCGCCGGCAGGAAGGAGACTGGCAGGTGGGCGGGCAGGGCGGCGGCGAGACGGGCGGCGATGCCTTCGGCAATCAGCGTATCGGTCTCGAACGGCAGGTGCGGCCCATGCTGTTCATGCGCGCCGAGCGGCAGCACGGAAATTGCAGCTGTTGCGCGAAGATGCGGGTCTGTTACGTTTTCGTCGTGATAATGCGTGTATGAGTTTGGCATATGGCAGTCCGCGCGTGCATTCGTTAAGGATTTCCAGCAACATATATCGGTTCCGCCACAGGGTAAAAGGCACTCGCATATGAGCAAGGACAAAACCGGGCATAAGGACAAAAGCGCCAAGAAGGAAAAGGGCGGCAAGAAGGTAAAGGACGCCAAAAAACGGGATGAGAATTTCAACCCCGAGGAACTGGCGCAATCCATCACCCAGGCGGCCCGTTCCATGCGCACGGCGCTGAGCCACAGCCTTGCCGAAAGCGGGCTTTATGCGGGCCAAGACGGCGTTATTCTGGCGCTGGCGCAGGAAGGCAGCCTGACGCCGGGGCAGATCGCCCAGAAACTTGGCGTCAAGGCGCCGACCATGACGCGCACCATCGGCCGCATGGAAGCCCAGGGCTTCGTGGAACGCAGCGGCGACGACGAGGATGGCCGCGTGACGCTGGTGAAGCTGACGGAAGCGGGTTTGAAAAGCGTCGAACACATCAATGTTTCCATCGCCAATTGCGGCGCAAGAGCCGTAGAGGGGCTTTCGGCCAAGGATGTGCGCAACATCGTTAAACTCTTGAAGGCGATAGACGCCAATCTCCAATAATTTTTGCTGAAATTTTTAAAAGAACCATCTGTTTTGTGGGTATTCCTTAAACGGGTTGCGGATTTTGTTTAAATTGTTTAATTGCAATTTAAACGGAGCCATCCGTCATTGACACGCGTTTGGGGAGGAATGCCGTGGCCCAAAAGGTCAAACTGTCCACGATTGCCGAAAGCCTCGGTCTTTCGACCGCCACCATTTCTCTTGCATTGCGCGACAGCCCGCTGGTCGCTTCCGATACACGGGACAAGATCAAGGAACAGGCGCGGGCGCTCGGTTATATCTATAACCGCCGCGCCGCCAGCCTGCGCACCTCGCGTTCCGGCATTGTCGGCGTGGTGTTCCATGATGTGATGAACCCCTTCTACGGGGAAATTCTGAAAGCCATCGAAAGCGAGCTGGACCGCAGCCGCCAGACCTTCATTCTCTCCAACCATTATGACTCGGTGGAAAAACAGCGCACCTTCATCGAAACGCTGCTGCAGCTGGGTTCGGATGGCATCATCATGTCGCCGGCCATCGGCACGCCGATAGAGGATATGACGCTGGCCGAAGAAAACGGCATGCCCGCCATTCTGGTGGCCCGTTCGATGGATGGCGTCGACATGCCGACCTATCGCGGCGACGACAGCTATGGCATTTCGCTCGCCACCAACCACCTGATCAGCCTCGGCCACCGCACCATCGCCATGGTTGGCGGCACGGACCAGACCTCGACCGGCCGTGACCGTTACCAGGGTTACGTCAATGCGCTGCGCAAGGCCGGTATCGAGGTCGATCCGAACCTGCGCATTCCGGGCCCCCGCTCCAAGCAGGGCGGTTTCGAGGCGGCGGTGCATTTCCTCTCCCTGCCACAGAAGCCGACCGCCGCCGTCTGCTGGAACGATCTCGTCGCCATCGGTCTCATGAACGGCATTTCCCGCGCCGGTCTGGTGCCGGGCGTCGATATTTCCGTCACCGGCTACGACGATCTGGAAGAGGCGGCGATCGCTACGCCGGCGCTGACCACCGTTTCCAACGGTCAGGCCGAGGTGGGGCGCTTGGCGGCCCGCGCACTGCTGGACAGACTGGCGGGCAGCCACGAGCCTGACGGCATTCACCTCATCAAGCCGGAAATGCGCATCCGGCAATCGACCGGGCCGGTGCGGCCGCGGGTTTGAGTATATCGCCCGGGAGCATGGATGCGGCAGGCTGCCTGTTCCTGGTTGTTTGCGATGTTTCCTTCTTCCGTCATTCCGGCCTTGAGCCGGAATCCAGCCACCGCGTGTCTACGCGGTGAAAAAGACCTTCTCAGCCCAAGGACTTGGGCTGGCTGGATGCCGGATCAAGTCCGGCATGACGGTGAGGGCGCTTAAAAAAATCGGCATGAAACTTCCGTCTGCCCCCATAGCATCCCCTTATTGCCCTTTTCACGGCCGCCGTTGTTTGAAAAGATCGCCGCCCAGAGGAGCGGGATGGCGAAAGGTTCGCCTGAAACCTGCTCCGGCTATCGGAATGTTATCAGGAGGAATACCCGCTCATGTCTGACAAAAAGGTCGTCGTTCTCGTTCCCGGCAAGATAAACCCGCGCGTTCTCGAACGCCTCGAAGGCAAGGTCGAGATCGTGACTGTGCCTGCCGGTGCCGAGCCGGTTCTGCCGGCGGGCGCGGCCGAGCGTGTTAACGCCATTGCCGTTTCCGGCGTCGTCAACGCCAAATGGATCGATGCGCTGCCGAAGCTTGAGATCATCGCCAATTTCGGCGTGGGTTATGATGGCGTCGACGCCAAACATGCCGCCACGCGCAACATCGTGGTGACGAATACGCCTGACGTGCTGAACGACGAGGTGGCCGATACGACGATTGCGCTTTTGATCAACACCGTGCGCCGTCTTTATCAGGCGGAGACCTGGTTGCGCGATGGCAAATGGGTTGGCGAAGGTCCGTTCGCGCTGTCGCCGTTTTCGCTGCGCGGCCGCAAGGTCGGTCTCTTTGGCATGGGCCGCATCGGGCAGGAAATCGCCAAGCGGCTGGAGCCTTTCAAGGTGGAGATCGGATACCACACCCGCAGCAAGCGGGATGGCCTCCCTTACACCTATTACGGCTCGCTGAAGGAGATGGCGGAAGCGATCGATATATTGATCTGCATCGTGCCCGGCACGCCGGAAACGCATAAGGCGATCAACGCCGAAATCCTGACAGCGCTGGGGCCTGAGGGCGTGTTCATCAATGTCGGGCGCGGTTCCAGCGTCGATGAAGATGCGCTTTTGCAGGCGCTTAAGAGCGGTACTGTGGGTGCTGCCGGTCTCGATGTGTTTTATGCCGAGCCGAAAGTGCCGGAAGCCTTCCTGTCGCTGCCGAATGTCTCCCTGCTGCCGCATGTCGCCTCCGCCTCGGTTCCGACGCGCAACGCCATGGCCGATCTGGTGGCCGACAATATTCTCGGCTGGTTCAGGGACGGCAAAGTGCTGACGCCGGTGCCGGAAACGCCGGTCAAGGGGTGAGGCCGGAACCTCCACACACCGTCACCCCGGACTTGATCCGGGGTCCAGCATGATCAAGTCTTTGATCATAAAAGACTCTTCCACGGCGCAGACGCGCCGTGGCTGGATGCCGGATCAAGTCCGGCATGGCAGAGGAGACGTTTTCGCCCTTTGTGGGCGTTCTATTCTGCAATCTCCGCGCTTCCCACCCATCGCCCTTCGGCAAACGACCGGGCCATGGCGTGGATGCTGCGCTCGATCTTCAGCCCTTCCTCGAAATCGATGATATGGGCCTTCTTGCCTTCGATGGCGGCGATAAGCTCCCGGCATTCGATAACCTTCAGATCGTTGAAGCCGAGGCCGTGGCCGGGGGCGGGGATGAAGCGATCATAGGGCTTGTGGTGCGGTGCGGTGAGGACTGTTCTGAAACCCTGCTCCTCCGGGCGTCCATCCGTGGTGTAAAGCTGGAACTCGTTCATCCGCTCCTGATCGAACAGGATCGAGCCGGTGGAGCCGTAAATCTGGATGGCGATACGGCCCTTGCGGCCCCATGCGGAGCGGTTGGCGATGAGCACGGCGGAAATGCCGCCTTCGAGCTTCAGCAGCACGCTGGCGAGGTCATGTGTCTCGACGGCGCGGTCGCCACCGCCGGCAAGCGGTCGGGTCTCATAAGGCTTCACCATATCGGTGATGGCGCTTTCGACATGACCGAAGAGGGCGAAGAGCAGCGACAGCGGGTGCACGGCGAAATCGTCCAGCGCGCCATAACCGGAGGAAGCTTCGCTCTTCCAGTAGAAGGGCTGGGTGGCATCGGCCATGAAGTCCTCGTCCATTTCGGCGCGGACGTGATAGACCCTGCCGATGGCGCCTTCGTCGATCAGGCGGCGGATATGGCGGATGACGGGGTTCTGGATGTAGTTGTAGCCCATCGCCGCTGCCTTGCCGGAACGGCGGGCCGCATCGCGCATCTTCACCGCGTCAGTAAAGGCAGGCGCCATCGGCTTTTCACACCAGACATGTTTGCCGGCCTCAAGGGCGGCAATCGCCATTTCCGGATGGAAGGCGTTCGGCGTGGTGACCGAGATGACGTCGATCTCGGGATCGGATAGCAGGTCGCGCCAGTTGCCTGTCGAGCGGGCAAAACCGAACTCGGCGGCTTTCTTAGAGGCAAGCTCGGGATTGACTTCCGCGAGCGTCACGAGGCGCGGGCGCTCCACATCGCCGAAGACGCTGGTGACATTGTTCCACGCCAGCGCGTGGCATTTGCCCATGTAACCGGTGCCGATTAGGCCCACGCCAAGAGCGGCCATGGTATTCTCCTCCTGAGAGTTTAGATTCAAATGGCTTGCGTTTTCCTCTCCTCATTCCTGTGCTTGTCACAGGAATCCAGCCGACACGCGTCTGCGTGGCGGGAAGAGTCCTTTCAGCCCAAAGACTTGGGCTGGCTGGATCCCTGTGACAAGCACAGGGATGAGGCGTGCGCTGTGTACGTTGGCGGCTTAAGGATTATCCCGTTTGAAAATCCAGTCATGATCCGGATGGTTCTTGAACCGCCATTTGCGCATCGGCCCCGCCATCACGTTCAGATAATACATCTCATAACCATAGGGCGCGCCGCAGGGGTGGTGGCCCTTGGGCACCAGCACGACATCGCCATCGGCCACCGCCATGGTCTCATCCAGCGAACCGTCTTCGGTAAAGACGCGCTGGAAACCGAAACCCTGCGCCGGGTTGAGGCGATGATAATAGGTCTCCTCCAGATAGGTCATATCGGGATAGTTATCCTCATCATGCCGGTGCGGCGGATAGGACGACCAGTTGCCGGATGGCGTGAAGACTTCCGTTACCAGCAGGCTGTCGGCCACATCGCGCTCTTCCATGGCGATGGGGAAGATGTAACGCGTATTGGCGCCCTTGCCGCGCTCGGTCAATTGCACGCCGTTCGGGCCGATCTGCTGCGCCTCGCGGCTGCCTTTTTCGCCGGGTGCGGTGCAGACGCCGACAGTGCAGTCGGTCGTGGCGGTAAGCGACCATTCGGAGCCTGCGGGCACGTAGACGCAATGCGGCGGCTTGCGTTCGAACACATTCATGCGGTCGCCGAGTTCACCGAAGTCCTTACCGCCTGCGGAGATCGTCGCCTTGCCTTCGACCAGCACGAGGATGACTTCCGTATCGCCGGTGTTTTCCGCCGCCGTTTCGCCCGGCTTCAGGCGGTAGAGGCCGAAACCGACATAACCCCAATCCGCGCTTTGGGGCGTGATATCGTGCACCTTGCCGCTGGTCGCGACCGGCTTGCGCAGAAGTGAGGTCATGGTGGTGTTCCTTTTTGGTCAGTCGTTCGTTGGTTCTTGCCGTCTCGTCACCCCGGCCTTGAGCCGGGGGCCAGCCGACGCGCGTCCGCGCGGCGGGGACAACTCTTTTCAGCCCAAGGACTTGGGCTGGCTGGATACCGGCTCAAGGCCGGTATGACGGGCGGGGTGTGCCGCCCGCTGTCGGTTCAGTTCAAGCAGCCTGAGCCTTGTCCAGCCCTGCTTCGCGCGCAAAAGCCTTCAGCGATTTCAGCCCGAGGCTCTGATATTCGAAGGGGTTGCGGACATCCGGGTCCTGTTCCGCCTCGATCACCAGCCAGCCGCTGTAACCATGCTCGGCCGCCACCTTCAGCACCGGCGGGAAGTTCACGCCGCCTTCGCTGTCGCCGGGAACGGTGAACACGCCGCGGCGCACGCCTTCGAGGAAGGAGAGCCGCTCACCCCGAACCTGATCGGCAATGGCAGGGCGCACGTTCTTGGCATGGATATGGCCGACACGACCCATGTATTTCTGCGCAACGCGCACGGGATCGCCGCCGCCGAACAGGCAATGGCCGGTATCGAGCAGCAGATGCGTCTTCGGGCCGGTATGCTTCATCAGGAGATCGATTTCCTCTTCGCTCTCGACCACCGTTCCCATGTGGTGGTGATAAACGAGGGTGATACCCTGTTCTGCGGCAAAGGCGGCCAGCGCCTCGACGCTCGCACCGAATTTCGCCCAGTCCTCGGCCGCAAGGCGCGGACGGTCGACCAGCGCCTTATTGTCATCGCCATGGATGGCATTGGAGGTCTCGCAGACGATGATGACCTTCGAGCCCATGGCTTTCAGCAGGTCAAGCGCCGGCTGCATGGCCTTCTTTTCGGATTCGATGTCGTCGGTCAGAAGGTTCAGCGAATGCCAGCCGGAGACGAAGGAGAGGCCGCGCGGCGAAAGCACGCCCTTCAGGCCTTCCGGCTCGGTCGGGAACTTGTGGCCCTTCTCGATGCCGTCGAAACCGATCTTGGCGGTTTCATCGAGGCATTGTTCGAGGCTGATATGCGCGCCCAGCGTGCGGTCGTCGTCGTTGGACCAGGCAATCGGGTTGGTTCCGTAACGGATCATCTTACTGTCTTTCCTTGACATGGTTTTCATAACGGACGCGGGCCGGGCCGATTTCGGCGCGGTCGGAAACTTCAGGCACCGCGACATCCCACCAGTGACCGCCGGCCTGCGGGGTCGGATAGGGGTCGGTATCGATGACGATGACGGTGGTGCGGCTGGAGGCGCGGGCCGCGGCAAGCGCCTCTTCCAGCTCGCTTATAGTGGAAACCTTGCGCGCATCCGCCCCCATCGAGCCGGCATGGGCCACGAAATCGATGGCGATCGGGTTGACGTTGGTGTGGGCGTAGAGATTGTTGAACTCCGCGCCGCCGGTTTCCATCTGCAGGCGGTTGATGCAGCCATAACCCCTGTTGTCAGTGATGACGAGCGTGATCTTCACGCCCATGGCAACCGATGTCGCAAGCTCGGAATTCATCATCATGTAGGAGCCGTCGCCGACCATGACGATCACGTCGCGGTCCGGTTCCGCCATCTTGATGCCGAGGCCGCCGGCCACTTCATAACCCATGCAGGAGAAGCCGTATTCCATGTGATAGGAGAGCGGCAGCCTGGATTTCCACAGCTGGTGAAGCTCGCCCGGCATGGTGCCTGCGGCGCACATGACGACGGTATTGTCACGCGACTGGCGCTGCACCGCGCCGATGACCTGCATGTCGGTGGGCAGGCTGTTGGCATTGTCCTCGCCCGGCGCTGCCGTATCGGCATCGGCCTTTTTGAACCATGCAACCTTGAGACCGGCATCCGGCGCCGCAAAACGGTGGCTGCCGAGTGCTGCGGAGAGTTTCTCAAGTCCGATCTTCGCATCCGCCGTCAGGCTGATCGCATCGTGCTTGGCGCTGTCATAGGGCTGAACGTTCAGCGCCAGGATCTTGCGGTTGGGGTTCTTGAACAGCGCCCAGGAGCCGGTGGTGAAATCCTGAAAACGGGTGCCGACACCGAAGACCAGATCGGCCTTTTCGCTGATGATATTGGCGCTTTCCGCACCGGTGACGCCGACAGGACCGAAATTGAGATCGTGATCCCACGCCAATGCCGATTTGCCGGCCTGCGTTTCGACGACGGGAATGGAGTGGGTTTCGGCAAAGCGCTTCAGGGTTTCGGTTGCGCCGGCAAAATGCACACCGCCGCCGGCAACGATAATCGGGTTCTTCGCCGCCTTCAGCGCAGCGACGGTCTCTTCGAATTCCACCACATCCGGCTCGGGACGGCGCTGACGCCAGACACGCTTTTCGAAGAAGCTGATAGGGTAATCATAGGCTTCCGCCTGCACATCCTGGCAGAAGGCGAGCGTAACGGGGCCGCAATCGGCGGGGTCCGTCATGGTGCGCATGGCGCGGGGAAGTGCCGTCAGCAACTGTTCCGGCCGCATGATGCGGTCGAAGTAACGGCTGACAGGGCGGAAGCAGTCATTCACCGTCATCGTGCCATCGCCGAAATCTTCGAGCTGCTGCAGCACGGGATCGGGGCCGCGATTGGCGAAGACGTCGCCGGGGATCAACAGCACCGGCAGGCGATTGACATGGGCAAGGGCGGCGGCCGTTACCATATTGGCAGCACCCGGGCCGATGGAGGAGGTGACCGCCATGGCGCGGCGGCGGCGCAGCTGCTTGGCATAGGCGATGGCCGCATGGGCCATGGATTGCTCGTTCTGGCCGCGATAGGTCGGCAGTTCGTCGCGGATGCCATAAAGCGCTTCGCCGATGCCGGCGACATTGCCATGGCCGAAAATGGCCCACATGCCGGCGATATAGGTTTCGCCATGTTCATTCATCTGCGCTGCCAGGTAACGAACCATGGCCTGCGCAGCCGTCAATCTGATTGTCTTCACGCTGCCTCTCCCTTTTTGGCGCGCGCCTCATCCCAAATGCGGCACAGGCTGGTATAGCGCTGCGCCATATCCCTGACCGCTTCCTCATCGGTCATCTTGCCACCGAGCCAGCTGCGGGCGGCATCCGCGAAAATCGTGCGGCCAACGGCGAAACCTTTGACCAGATCGAAACCGGCGGCAAGGCGGAAGCTCTCTTCCAGTTCGCTTTGCGGTGCGTCGAGACCGAGAACGACGATGCCCCGCACGTAAGGATCGTTGCGATGCACGGCGTCGCAGGCGTTTTTCCACGCAGCACGGGTCTTCATCGGCTCCAGCTTCCACCAGTCGGGATAGACCCCGATTTCGTAAAAGCGTTCGATGATGCGGGCGGCGGTGAAATCGTCGGTCGGGCCGACCTTGGAGGGAATGACCTCCAGCAACATTTCCAGCCGGTTGCGGCGTGTCGCCTGGAACAGACGCATGACGGTCTCTTCCTGCGCGGCGCGCATGTCGTCCGTATCGTCGGGATGATAAAAACACAGAACCTTGACGACATTTTCAAGCGGCCATTCGGAAAGACCGCCGAAATCCTTGCCGAGATCGGATTCCAGCGTCAGCGGGCGCGAACCCGGCCATTCCACCGGGCGGCCGATCCAGAGACCGGAACCGCTGGCGGCAAACAGGGCGTCACGGCCAAGGCGGCCGTCGCAAAGAATGCCGTAACCCGCCTCACCACCGGCAACCTGCTGCGCGGCCTGAAGGCAGAGTTTCTTGAAAGCGCCGATCTGCTCGTGCTTCACGCCAAGCTCGTCGGCGATGGCTTCCAGCTGCATGCGATGGTCGAAGGCGAAGACGCGCATCGTGTCCCAGTCGCCCTTGCGGTTGGTCGACCAGTGCACCTGTTCCAGCGCCTCGTCCTTGCGCAGCGCCTTGTTGCGAATGCCGGCCTTGAAGAAATATTGCAACTCTTCCCAGCTCGGATAGGCCGGCGTGCAGCCATGGCGGGAGACGGCGAAGGCGCCGCAGGCATTGGCGTATTTCAGCGTCGTCGGCCAGTCTTCGCCGCGCAGCCAGCCGCGAAACAGCCCGGCCATGAAGCCATCGCCCGCACCCAGAACGTTGAAGACCTCAATCGGGAAACCCTCGCCAGTTTCGCCATCATCGAGGCTGGAAGGAATTTCACCGGCGAAAACCGAAGCACCCATCGGGCCGCGCTTGCACACCAGCGTCGCATTCGAAACCTTGCGTACGGCGTTCAGCGCGGTCAGCGTATCGGTGGAGCCGCCGGCAATGTGGAATTCCTCTTCCGTGCCGACGATCAGGTCGAAGAGATGCAGGGTGGATTGCAGCTTGGCGGTGACCTTCTGCGATTCGACGAAACGGCTCTCGCCATCGCCATGGCCTGCCACACCCCAGAGATTGGGCCGGTAATCGATATCGAGCGCGGTCTTCGCGCCATTTTCGCGGGCGAGTTTCAGCGCCTTCAGCACCGCTGCTTCCGTCTTCGGATGCGACAGATGCGTGCCGGTGGCGCAGACGCAGCCGGCTTCGGCAATGAAGGCCGGATCGATGTCGTCTTCGCTGAGCGCCATGTCGGCGCAGTTTTCGCGATAGAAAATCAGCGGGAACTGGTTCTGGTCACGAATGCCGAGCAGTACCAGCGCGGTCAGTCGCTCCGGATCGGTTTTTACGCCGCGCACGTCAACGCCTTCGCGTACCAGCTGTTCGCGGATGAAGCGGCCCATATGCTCATCGCCAACGCGGGTGATGACGGCGCTGTTGAGCCCGAGGCGTGCGGCGCCGGCTGCGATGTTGGTGGGAGAGCCGCCGATATATTTGGCAAAGGAGGCCATGTCCTCCAGACGGCCGCCGACCTGTGAACCATACAGGTCGACAGACGAGCGCCCAATCGTGATGAGATCAAGTTTTTTCAAAAGGTTCCTCCTTAGCACCGCACCTCGGTACGGTCTGCCTCACATGTCTGGAGCGGCATTCAGGCGACGATCGCCCGCATCTTTCGCCATCCCGCTCCGATGAGCCTCCTCCGCTCATTTTCGTTCGTCACGAGACGGACGATTATGGAATGCCCGTTTCATGGATTTGGATCATAAATTCTATTTTTTCCGTTTTCAATAAAAATATTCAGGCTGTTTTGCGCGTTCCCACAGCCACGGCCAGCGTAATGGCCAGACAGAGCGTGGCGGAAAGCGAGCGGAACGCGCCGAAATCGATCTCGGTGACGGTCAGCAGCGTCGCGCCGGATTTGCGCAGCGGATTGACGGCGGAATCGGAAAGGGCGACGACCGGAATACCGTTGGCGCGGGCGTTTTCCGCCAGCTCCAGCGTTTCGGCGGAATAGGGAGAAAAGGTGATCGCTATCAGCGCATCGTCACGGGAAATGGCGCTGATATTGCCGAGCCCGCCGACCGCACTGTGCAGAACCGCCGGCACCTTCATCTTCTCGAAGGCGTAAGCGAGATAGCTGGCAATCGGAAAAGAGCGCCGCAGACCGATGATATGCACGGTGCGCGCCTTCGCCAGCGCCGAAACCGCCTCGTCAAGCTGGCGGGTATCGACCGATTTCAGCAGCATTTCCAGCGAAGAACGGCCGGCCTCCACGAATTCGGCGAGCAGGCCGGATGCGCTTTCATCGCCCTTCTCCCGCAGATGGTCGAGCCGTGTGGCGTAATCCGGCCAGCCGCCGACATAGGAATCGCGGAACAGCCGCTGCATTTCCGAAAAGCCGGAAAAGCCCATGATCTGGCAAAAGCGCATGAAGGCCGAGGGCTGCACGCCAGCCCCTTCCGCCATTTCGGCGACGGTGGAAACGGCGATGCGATCCTGATTGGAAGCGACATAATCGGCACATTGCCGCAATCGTTTCGGCAAACCCTCCGCGACCTGGAGCAGCCGCTCCTCAAAAGCCTTTACGGATTCTGGCGCCTCGATTGCCGTCATTGTCGTTCCTTTGTGCAGACTGAAATCGTGTGCACTTTAACTGCAGTGGAATTTTTATTCCATTGGGTTTTTTGAGGAAGGGCAAATGAGACGGCGGGGGCTTTGTGTGATCGGTCACCCTCCGTCATTCCGGCCTTGAGCCGGAATCCAGCCGGCGCGCGTCTGCGCGGCGCGAAGAGTCTTTTCACCCCAAGGACTTGGGGTGGCTGGATACCGGCTCAAGGCCGGTATGACGGAGATTGTATATATGAACGCGCAACGGCGATGCGTTGGCTCAGTGCAGCCCGCCAACCCCAAGATGCGTATCGATAATATCCGGGTTTTCCGCAAGGTCGCTGGATGGCCCCTCCCAGACAATGCGGCCGCGTTCCATGATGATGGCGTGGTCGGCGAAGTCGATGGCCATCTGAATGCGTTGTTCGACGAGGAGAATGGTCATTTCACCCGATTGCGCCAGTTTGGAGAAGGCCGCCATCAGCTCCTCGCAGATGACGGGGGCGAGGCCTTCCAGCGGTTCGTCGAGAAGCAGCACGCGCGGCTGGCCGAGAATCGTGCGGGCGGTGGAGAGCATCTGCTGTTCGCCGCCGGAGAGTTGCGAGCCGAGATTTCGGCGGCGCTCCTTCAGGCGCGGAAACAGCGTGTAGGCTTCCTCGATGGCCGATTTCGGCCGGGTCTTGAGGCCGACGAACAGGTTCTCCTCGACGGTGAGGGTGGGAAACACATCCCGCGTCTGCGGCACATAGCCGAGGCCGGCTTTGGCGCGGGCAGCGCTTGGCAAAGCGGCGATGTCCTGCCCGCCGATGCGGATATCGCCGGCGAAGCGTTTCGTCTGGCCGGCCAGCGTGGCGAAGAGGCTGGTCTTGCCGACGCCGTTGCGGCCGAGAACCGCGAAACGCGAGCCCGACGGCACGGAAAGCGACAGGCCCTCGATGACGCGGGTGGGGCCATAACCGGCGGTGAGGTTGACGATTTCAAGCGGCGCTGCGGGCATCGGCGTAACTTCCCAGATAGGCTTGGCGGACTTCCGCATTGCTGGTAACGTCTTCCGGCGAACCGTCGAAGATGACCGCGCCTGCGGCGAGCACCACCACACGTTTGGCGAAACGGAAGACCAGATCCATGTCGTGCTCGATCATCAGGATCGCGAGATCGGCCGGCAGCCGGTCGAGCGCCTGTTCGATGCGCGCGGTTTCCGTGGAAGGCACGCCGGCGGCCGGTTCGTCGAGCAGCAGGATTTTCGGGCGAAGCGCCATGGCGAGCGCGATCTCGATCAGCCGCTGCTGGCCATAGGCGATTTCGCGCACCTTTGTTTCGGCAAGTGCGAGAAGACCGAGCGTGCCGAGAATGTCGCGGGCTTCGCTCATCACCGCAGGCATGGCGCGGTAACGGCCGAAAATCCGGCCCGTCTTGCCTTCGCGCTGGAGAATGGCGAGCGCCACATGTTCCTCCGGCGTCATGTCCTGAAACAGCCTTGTGACCTGGAAGGAGCGGACGAGGCCGCGCTTCACCCGCTGGCTGGCGCTGAGGCCGGTCACGTCTTCGCCGGCGATGCGCACCGTGCCGACCGAGGGCTTGATATTGCCGGTGACGAGATTGACGAAGGTGGTCTTGCCGGCGCCATTGGGCCCGATCAGCACCGTGCGGTCTCCTGGCGAAAGCGACAGCGAGACATTGTTGGTGACGACGAGGCCGCCGAAATTTTTCTTGAGGCCGGAGACTTCGAAAATGGCGCTCATTTGCGACCTCCCCGAATACGCGCAATGATCTGCTCACCCGCGCCATAAAGCCCGCGCGGCGCAAACAGCACGACGGCAATCAGCAGCAGGCCGACAATGGTGAGCCAGTGGAACGGATTGGCGGCGGAAACGACATCTTCGAACCACATGAAGGTGACAGTGCCGATCAGCGCGCCGTAAAGCGAACCCGCGCCGCCGAGCACCAGCATGACCAGCGCTTCGGCCGAAAGCGTGAAGCTGAGGCTGTCGAGGCCGACGACCTGGGTGGAAATGGCGTTGAGCGCACCGCCAATGCCGGCGACGATGCCCGATATGACGAACATCTTTAAAATCGTGCCGTTGACAGCACCACCCATGGCCTGAATGCGGATGCTGTCCTGTTTGACGCCGCGGCACAACATGCCGAAGGGCGAGTTGACCACGACCCTGAGGGCGAGGAAGACGACAAGCAGCAGACAGACGCCGTAAATATAGGCGGTGCGGCCGAAAAGATCGAATTCGAAGGTGCCGAACAGGGCGTCCGGGGAAACGCCGGCAAGACCGTCGCTGCCGCCCGTCCAGCCCGATGCCTTGTTGGCCGCCTCATGGAACAGGTGAATGACGGCGATGGAGAGAACGAGCTGCGGCAGGCCGTGCGCGCGCAAGAGAACCGTGCCGGAGACAAGTCCGGCCACGCCGCCCGCGCCTGCGCCGATCACGGTCATCAGCAGCGGATCGGTGATTTCGAAATGGGCGGCGGCGATGCCGGCGGCATAGGCGCCCGCGCCGAAGAGCGCGGCATGGCCAAGCGTGGCGACGCCGCAATAGCCGGTGACGAGATCGATCGACAGCACGAGAAGCGCAATGGCGATGATGCGGGTCAGAAGCGCCAGATTATCCGGAAACAGGTAATAACCGGCAATCGCGGCGATAATGATGAGGAGCGGTCCCGCAAGCGTGCGCAGCGGCGAGCGCGCCTTCGGGATTTCTGCCGTTTCAGTCACGTCGTTCATGAGCACCGCCATCTCATTTCGCCCTTCCGAGAAGGCCGCGCGGGAACAGCGTGATGATCACGATGACCGCCAGGTAAAAGAAGAATTCGCCATATTCGGGCGCGAGATACCGCCCGGTCGTATCGATGGCGCCGAGCAGCAGGCAGGCGATCAGCGCGCCGGGAATGGAGCCCGCGCCGCCGACCGAGACCACCACGAGGAAGGTGACCATATAACGCAGCGCATAATAGGGTTCGACCGGCAGCAGTTCCGCGCCGATGACGCCGCCCATGGCGGCAAGGCCGACGGCGATGGCGAAGCTGACGGCATAGATGACCTCGGTGCGAACGCCGAGTGCGGCCGCCATGGCGGCATTATCGACAGCAGCGCGCAGCTTGATGCCGAAGGCGGTCTTTTCGAAGGTGAACCACAGCGCGCCGGCAACAGCCAGACCGCAGGCAATGGCGAAGATTCGATGCGTGGCGATGGTGCGGAAGCCGAGATCGGTGGGGCCGGCCAGCTGCTGCGGCAGCGGAATGGTCTTCAGCGTCGGGCCGAAGACGAAATTGGCGATGCCGATGATGCAGAAGGTGATGCCGATGGTCATCAGCACCTGCGTCAGCTCCGGCGCGCCATAGATGCGGCGATAGAGAAAACGCTCAAGCGGTATGGCGATGACAATGGTGCCGACGATGGCGACGAGGATCGCCACGGCATAACCGAGGCCGAGGCCATGGGCGGCATAGGAGGCGAGGTAACCGCCGATCATGGCGAAGGCGCCATGCGCCAGATTGACCACCCGCATCAGCCCCATCGTCACCGAAAGGCCGATGGAGATGATGAACAGGACCATGCCATAGGCAAGCGCATCGACAAGGATGCTGAAGACCGTCTGCATGCTGAAAAATTCCTCCCGGTGCTGCAATGCCCATCCGGGCCGGAGACGGGCCGCTATTGGCGGCCCGACAACGTCTTTTAAAAGCTGCCGTTACTTCGCGGCGGCGAGGCCCGGATCGCCCTGTTTTTCGAAGGTCTGGACTTCCTTGTTGTAATAATTGCCGTCATCGCCCTTGGCCACTTCGCGCAGATAGATGTTCTGCGTGATGTGGCGGCTTTCCGGATCGATGCTGACAGGGCCGCGCGGGCTTGTCCAGGAAAGACCCTTCACCGCGTCCACCGCCTTTTCCGCATCCTGTTTGCCGCCGGTGGCCTCGATCATCTTGCTGATGACATACATGCCGTCAAAGGCGCCGACGGAAGGGAAGGAGAGTTCCTTCGGATTGCCGATCGCCTTGGCGGCGGCTTCCACGAAGGTCTTGTTCTCAGGCGAATCATGCGAGACGGCGTAGTGGAAGGTCGTCTGCATGCCGAGTGCGGCTTCGCCGAGCGCCGGCAGGTCGGATTCCTGCGTCAGATCGCCCGGCGCGAAGAGCTTGACGCCTGCGGATTTCAGGCCGTTATCGTTGAAGGCCTTGACGAAACCGAGCGTGGTCGGGCCTGACGGCAGGAAGGCGAAGACGCCTTGCGCGCCGGAATCCTTCACGCGCTGCATGATCGGGCTGAAATCATTGGTGGAAAGCGGCATGCGGATGCTTTCGACAACCTCGCCGCCGGCGGCGGTGAAGGCCGCCTTGAAGGCATTTTCGGCATCGACGCCCGGACCATAATCGCTGACCAGCGAGATGACCTTTTTCACGCCGCCATCAAAGGCCACCTTGGCGATGGGGGTGGAGGTTTGCCAGGTGGTGAACGAGGTGCGCACCACATAGGGGCTTTTCGTCACGATGGCCGATGTGGCGGCATTCATGATGACCATCGGTACATTGCCCTGCTTCAGCAAAGGCGTGACGGCCATGGCGTCGGGGGTGAAATAGAAGCCGGCGAGATATTGCACGCCTTCCTTCACCACCAGCTCCTGCGCCAGCGCCTTGGACTGCGCCGGATCGGCCTGCGGCACATCGCGATAGACGACTTCGACCGTATCGTCGCCGACCTTGTTGCCGTGAAGGGCGAACCAGGCATCGATGCCGGCCTTGAAGTTCTTGCCCTGCAGCGCGAAGGGGCCGGAGAACGGACCGACCACGCCCACCTTGATGGTCTCGGCATAAGCGACAGTACTGAAGCAGATGGCCGCGATGGCGGCGGTGATCCGTAATTTCATGAATTCCTCCCAATTGATCCGTGGCTCCCATCCACCGATCCAGGCTGCCAGATTGATGAGTGCGGTGGCCAAAGTAAAATGAAATAAGGGGGGTGATAAATAACCTGACGGTTATCAATACCCGTCCCGCAGGGTTTGTCTCATGCGAGATCGCGCAATAGTGATCATCCCGTGATTCTCACTATATAGCGCCGCCGCAGCCATCACGAACGGTGTTTTCGCGGCACGTGGTATCGAAATGCTTCGTCATGAAAACCAGCTTTTGTGACATGTTTCGAAAATGACGGTCATACCCGCGCAAGCCTCGTGCCTTAACCAGTTCTAAGGGGATTGTTTGTAGCCTCGCGAAGCATATTGTGAACTTTATTTGGTGTCTGATGGGCGAATATCAAAATAGAGTTGTTGAGTTGATGCGAGATCGCGTTGGCGAAAGTATACTCAACAATAAGATCGAGCGCCGTGAAGCATTTCTTCGCAAGGCGCTGGCGCTGTATCACGTCATGGGCGGAGACGCGCAAGGCATGCACGCTGTGGTGGAGGATGTGATCAACCTGCAAAAGCCGAGTGTCGATGTCGCTATTGGCGACGTGATGCATGAACTGGCAGCAATCGGTCACGTTGCCGATCTTGATATTATCCAGGCCGGGTACAACAAGCTTGATGCCGCTAATCTGCATATTCTGAGCAAGGGCAAGAGGCTGTTGCAGAAGCAGCGGGACCAAAAACTCGCCGGCACGGCGGGAAAATAGGCCGCCCATCGAGGGCGGCCTGCAATATCAGGCCACTTCCCCGACGAGAATCTCCTGCCAGGCATCATAGGCGGAGAGAACCGTTTCCATCTGTGCGGTGTGGCCGGTGATGAAGTCGTTGCCGTAGATCGTCTCGTCCGGATATTCGGTGATCAGCGTCATCGGCACGGTGTGGCGGTCGTCGACGGAGGACAGGCACGGGAAGCCGTTGATGATGCGGAAACCGGTTTCGCCGGCGTGGATTTCATAAAGAGCGATCTGTCGGTTGTTGTAATCGAGCAGGCCGGGAATGGCGCCGAGATGGCGGGTCACCCGGTCGAGCAGGGCTTCGGCCTGCCTTTCCCAGTCCGCATGGTGGCGGATGATGAGGAAGAAACCCTTCGGCAGCGTCCACATGGCGAAATTGCGCGGGACATAGCCGGAAAGCGGCCGGGTCCACTCGTGGGATGGATAACCGTGCAGGTTCACATGCAGGCTCGCGCCGCTCATTTCCTGCGCCCTGAAACGGATTGCCTTCTCGTTGAGATGGACACCCGAATTCTCCCGCGTGCGATATTCGAGATCGTCGCCGAGCGCCGTGTAACGCGCCGCGTGATGCATGTGGCGCGGATTGTCGGCTCTCAGCCGTTGATGCAGGGCGTAACCATCCGGATTTTCCAGCGGCGAAATGGTGAAATGTGCGCCCTTGCGTTCTGCGAGTTTGCGGGCAGCGCGGATGGCGCCGACGATGCCTGTGGTCTCGTTGGGGTGCTGGCCGCCGCTGATCATCACCGCGGCATCGCTGCCGGTGACATAACGGGCGGCAAGAATGCGGCCGGAACGGGAGCGGGCCTCGAAGGCTTCGCCGCCGATCTCTTCAAGCAGTTTCGCGAGCTGGCCTGCCGCAACCGGTTCGCTGGCCGTATCGATCTGCTGTTCACGGCCATCGAGAAAGGCTGTGGTGAGCGTGCGGGCCTCGATGCGGACGGAGACTTCACCTTCGCTTTTCACGATTTCCGGCACGATCTGGCCGGGCTTCAGGCCCCGGTCGCCCAGCGGCCGGCCGGATTTCTTCTGGAAGAACTCCAAAAGCGAGAAATAGAAATCCTCATGCAGGGCTTCGCGCAGGCTGACGACCTCATCGCCGAGGGAGAGCGGCAGATCTTCGGCCGGATGCGCGACGCGGATGTTCAGTTCCTCGAAATAGGGCTCTTCATCGCCCCAGCCGTTATTGGCGACGGCATGGATCGCGGCTTCGAAAAGCCGTTCGTAATCCGTCTCCAGCCGCTCGCCCAAAGCGTCGCCGGCAAGCCGGAACCAGCCCGTGGGCGAAACATTGGTTTCGCCGACGATATCGGTGTGCACCCGGTTTGGCGCCAGAATCTTCAGGGTTTCCTTCTTGCCGTTGCGGCTCAGGGTAACATCATAATGGAAGGCGTCGTCTTTTCGGGCGACGAAGTCGATCGTCGCATCGCCCACCAGCGCCGCCAGCGGATAGGCTTCCAGCCGGAAACGATTGGCGGGTGCGTTGGCGTGCACCGGATAACGCACCTCTATGGTGTCGACGCCATCCAGATTGATCTCTTCCAGAAAGGTGAAGAGAAGCGGCTTGTAGGCGCTGCGGATGCGGGCGCTGACGCCTTTTTTCTTCAGCCGGTTTTCGGCTTCGCGGCGGCTTTTGGCGTCATCGAAGCTCCATGCCTCGAAGGACTGGCCGGGCTCGGCATTGGCGAGAAGCGCATCCAGCGTGCGTTCGAAAGTCTGGTCGAAAATCTGGCTCATCTGGATTACCTTGAGGTTCTGCCGGTGGGGTCGAGGCTGTCGCGCAGCCAGTCGCCGAGAAGGTTGAGACCAAGCACCGTCAGAAGGATAGCAAGACCCGGGAAGACGCTGACCCACCATGCCGTCTGCAGATAGGTCCGTCCATCCGCCAGCATGCCGCCCCAGCTCGGAATGGTCGGATCGACGCCGAGGCCGAGGAAGGTGAGGCTGCTTTCCAGCAGGATGTTGTTGGCGACATTGAGCGTCATCAGCACGATGACCGGGCCGATGAGGTTCGGCAGCAGGTGCTGGAGAATGATGCGCCAGTCCTTCACGCCGATGGCGCGGGCGGAAAGGATGAATTCCCGCTCCCGCAGCGTCAGCACTGAGCCGCGCACGAGGCGGGCATATTGCACCCATTGCGAGACGATGAGGAGGATGATGGTGTTGGTGAGGCTGCCGCCGACAATGGCGATGAAGGTGATGGCAAGCAGAATGAAGGGCATGGCGAGCTGGATATCGGCAAAGCGCATGACCAGCATATCCCAGAAGCCGCGATAATAACCGGCGACCAGGCCGACTGCGACGCCGAAGATGACCGCGCCGATGACCGAGGTGAAACCGACCAGCAGCGAAATCTTGCCGCCGGCGACGACACGGGCGAGCACGTCACGCCCCAGCGGATCGGTGCCGAGCGGATGGGCGGCATTGGCAAAGGGTTTGGCAAGGCGCGCCATCAGGTCGATCTTGTCTGCGCCGCCCGGAAACAGCACGTCGGAAAAGACGACGGCAAGGCAGATGACTGTCGTGAGGAAAGCACCGAGGACGAATTCGAGATTGGTGAAGCGCGCGAGACGCGAGGTTTTGGCAGCCATCGTCACTTACTCCGTGCGGATGCGCGGATCGACAAGCCCATAGGCGATATCGACCAGAAGGTTGATGCCGACGATCATCAGCGACAGCACGGTGATGACGGCCTGAAGCACGGGATAATCACGCGCGCCGACCGCATCGAAGGCCAGCGTGCCGAGGCCCGGCCAGTTGAAGACACGTTCGATGACGACGATGCCGCCGAGCAGCCCGCCGAATTGCAGGCCGAAATAGGTGATAAGCGGAATGGCGCAGTTGCGCAGCGCGTGTTTGTAGAGAACCTTGTTTTCGCTGAGACCCTTGGCGCGCGCCACCATAACATATTGCGAGCGCAGCGTATCGAGCATGGCCGTTCGGACAAGGCGGACATTGGTGGCGGTGAGGATGACGCCCATGGTGACGGCGGGCATGATGTAGCTGGCAAAACCACCCATGCCGCTTGGCGGCAGCCAGCCGAGCGTGATGGAGAATAAGAGCACCAGCATGGTGGCCAGCCAGAAATTCGGGAAGGACAGGCCGACAAGCGAGAAGATGCGGATCACCTGATCGGCCGCCTTGCCGCGCGAGGTCGCCGCCTTGATGCCGAGCGGGATGGAAAGCGCAATCGACACCGCCATGGAAATGAAGGCGAGCAAAAGCGTGGCGGGCAGGGCATCGGCGATGAGGCGCGAAACCGGCGTGCTGCCGGTGAAGCTGCGGCCGAAATCGAGCGTCACGAGGCCCTTCAGGAAGCTGAAATATTGCACGAAGAACGGCCGGTCGGTGCCGAGTGCCGCGCGGATGCGCGCCAGATCGTCTTCCGTCATGCTGCCGCCGCCCTGGAACATGGTGACAGCCGGATCGCCGGTGAGGCGGATCGCGAAGGAAACGAGAAGGGTGATGGCGATGACGACAAAAATCGCCTGCAGCAATCGCTTGATGAGGAAACCGGCCACGTTTTTTACCTTGAAGAGAGACCCGGCCTTGCCCGCGTTGCGGCGGGCAAGGTGTGTTGATCAGAAAACAGCCTGATTATTCGACGGTGACGTCGGTCAGCTTCAGACGGTTATCCGGCGGTGCGACGAAACCCTTGACCCGCTTGTTGATGCCGTAAATGGCATTGGTGTTGTAAAGCGGGATTTCCAGCGCGCGGTCGGCGGTATAGCTGCCGATTTCCTTGAGGATTTTTTCGCGCTCGGCACGGTCGGTCAGCGGACGCTGGGATTCCAGCAGCTTGTCCAGCTTCTCGTCCTTGTCGTAAGGGTTCCACTTTTCACCCGAGTGATACATGGAATAGGCCGTGTTGTCGTAATCGAAGGTCCAGCCGCCCCATTTCTGCTGGAACATCGCGCCGGTCTTGCCCTGCGGGATGATGTCGTTCAAGAGCACGTTGGTTTCATAGGGCTTGATGGTGGCGGTGATACCGACCATGGAGAGGTAGCTGGAAATGACCTGCGCCACCTCGTTCATCGTCGCGTCATTGCCGCGGATATCGATCTGCAACGCCGCACCCGGCTTGACACCCGCTTCCGCGAGCAGCTTCTTGGCACCTTCCGGATCGTAAGGCAGCGGCTTCAGCTCCGGATCGTAACCGAAGGACAGCGCGCTCTGGAAGCTCGCGATTTCCGATGCCTGGCCGGCAAGGATCGACTTGACGATGGTGCCGCGGTCGACGGCCATGATGATCGCCTTGCGCACCTTCGGATCGGCGGTGATGCCGTCACGGGTGTTGAAACGCAGCGCATCGACCGTCGGGCCGGGCACGCTGACGATCTCAAGCTTGGAATCGCCTTGGATAACCGGGATCATACCAATCGGGATGGTGGGCGGAATGACGAGATCGACGCGGCCGGCCTGCAATTCGGCAACGGCGGTCGCCGGCTCGGCGATGAAGCGATATTCAAGCTCGGAAAGCTTTGGCGCACCGCCCCAGTAATCCGGGTTGGCTTCCAGCTTGATATTGGTCTTCGGCGCGTAGGAAACGAATTTGAACGCGCCGGTGCCGACGGGGTTGAGGTTGAAATTGTCCTCGCCCTTTTCCTGAATGTACTTCGGCGGAACGATCATGCCGCCATAACCGGCAAGCTTGGTCAGCAGCACCGGATCCGGCGCCTTCAGCTTCATGTCGACGGTGTAATCGTCGATGACATCGACGCTTTCGATGGCGACATAGTTTGAGCGCTGCGGGCCCTTGGCACCCTGTTCGCCGAGAAGGCGCTCGAAGGTAAACTTGACGGCGGCGGCGTTGAAGGGCTCGCCATTGTGGAACTTGACGTTCTGGCGCAGCTTGAAGCGGATGCGCTTGCCCTCATCCAGCTCTTCCCAGGATTCGGCAAGGCCGGGCACAACCTTCAGGTCCGGGCCGCGATAGGTCAGGCCATCGAACATGTTGGTGGCGACGGCAGCCCATTGCACGAGGAAAGTGTCGATCGGATCCCAGCTGCCCGGGTCCTGCGGGCTGGAAATGGTCATCTTGCCGGCGGCAAGAGCCGGTGCGGCGGTAAGGGCCGTGGCGGCCATGGCAAGTGCGACGAACGTTGTCGTCATCCCCTTCTTGATCATTGTCATCTACCTGTTCCTCTTCAGATGGTTGTGGGTCTGGTTGTTATTCAGGCGCTCTTCGCGATGAAGTGGCCCGGATTGATTTCCTCATGGGCGAGAATGGCTGGCTCATCGCCGACACGGCGCACGGGATTGGGGATTTCGCCCTCGATCATGGCGATGCGGCGCTCGATGGTCGGATCGGCGACCGGCACAGCCGAAAGCAGGCGGCGGGTATAATCATGCGTCGGCGTTTCGAAGACCTGCCGGCGGCTGCCCATTTCCATGATCTGGCCGAGATAAAGCACGGCGACACGGTGGCTCATCTTTTCCACGACAGCCATGTCATGGCTGATGAACAGATAAGCGAGCCCGCGCTCGGCCTGCAAATCCATGAACAGATTGATGATCTGCGCCTGAATGGAGACGTCGAGCGCCGACAGCGCCTCGTCCGCGATGATGAGCTTCGGATCGGAAGCCAGCGCACGGGCAATGCAGACGCGCTGGCGCTGGCCGCCGGAGAACTCGTGCGGATACCGCGCGGCATGTTCGGAGCTGAGGCCCACACGCTCCAGCAATTCATCCACGCGCCGCTTTACGGCCTTCTGATCGTTGATCAAACCGTGGGTGTTGATCGGCTCGGCAATCGAAAAACCGACCGTCTTGCGCGGATCGAGCGAGGCGAAGGGGTCCTGGAAGATATATTGCACTTCCTGACGCATGCGGAAGCGCTCCGCCGCCGACATCTGAGAATAGCTGCGACCATTGAAGGCAATTTCGCCCGAGATGGCCGTCTGCAGCTGCTGGATGGTGCGGCCGATAGTGGATTTGCCGGAACCGGATTCGCCCACCAGCGCCAGCGTTTCGCCGGCATGAATATCGAAACTCACCTTCTGCACGGCGCTGCAACGGTGCGTCGCCTTGCCGAACAGGTTCTTGCGGATATCGAAACGCACGAACAGGTCCTTGACCGAAAGAAGCGGCTTGGCGTCATATTTCGCCGTGTTTTGCACGCGCTCCTCGCCGATCACGACCGGCTGGCCGTCCTGCAGCACGGTAAGCGGCAGGCGCTTGGGAAACTCTTCGCCTTCCATGCTGCCGAGGCGCGGAACGGCGGAAAGCAGGGCGCGCGTGTAAGGGTGTTGCGGATTGGCGAAGATATCCTTGACCGGACCTTCCTCCACCTTCTTGCCCTTCCACATGACGACGACGTCATCGGCCATTTCCGCCACCACACCCATATCATGGGTGATGAAGACCATGCCCATGCCGAGCTTCTTCTGCAGGTCGCGCATTATGTTGAGGATTTGCGCCTGAATGGTGACGTCAAGCGCCGTCGTCGGCTCGTCGGCGATCAAAAGCTTCGGCCGGCAGGCGAGCGCCATGGCGATCATCACGCGCTGGCGCATGCCGCCGGAAAGCTGGTGCGGATACCGTTTCAGAAGTTCGGCCGCATCGGGCAGGCGCACCATTTCAAGCAGCTTCTGTGCTTCCGCCATCGCCGCCTGCTTGCCCATCTTTTCATGCAGCACGAGCACTTCGCAGATCTGGTCGCCGATGGTGAAGACGGGGTTGAGCGAGGTCATCGGCTCCTGGAAGATCATGGCGATCTCCTTGCCGCGGATCGCGCGCATCTCTTTCTGAGACGCCTTCAGCAAGTCCTTGCCTTCAAACAGGATTTTGCCGGTGGGGTAGGTGGCGCCCATCATGTCCGCAAGGCGCATGGTGGAAAGCGAGGTGACCGATTTTCCCGATCCGGATTCGCCGACGACCGCGACCGTGCGGCCGGGCTCGACGCTGAAGGAGATATCGTCCACGACGCGGCTATTGCCGAACTCGACGCTCAGGCCTTCGACCGAGAGGAGGGCGTTTGCGGGTGCGGCAGTCATGTCAGCGTCTCCGGCGTGGCCTGCGCGGCAAAGCTGGCGCGGCCATGTGAAAATGAGGAAGGGGAAAATGTCTCGGGCAGGCGCGTGCTGGGCGACGCCATGGGCAAGGACGGGAATGTCGCGAAGAACTGCATGTCTTCAGGCCGCTTTATCGGCAAAATGCGCATTGGCCGTCGCCCGTGGACACAGCACATTCGATGTCACCGAAGCGCCGCAGGCAACCTCATCGGTACCGGCCGGATGATTTGCGTCGGCCGCAGATTCGACGATGCGCATGTAACTCTAATTCCCCACCCTTGTTTTGCGAAAAAGCTAACAAAACCGAACAATCATGTCCAGAGTGTTGAACAATTTTTGTGTACTGCTCTACAAATGCGCAGCTGCACCGATTTTGAGCGCGGATTGCTGAAGAATGTTTCGCAATGATGCGTGTATTCAACGATTATTGTCGCTAAAAACCTTTGAGAAGAACGATGAGGAATGGGAATGCCGGGCGTGAACAACAAGGCAGGTGCAGTCAGGCTGAGGGGCTTTTTACGGTGCTTGTCCAAGGATGATGTCGAACTGGTGCGGCGCCACCTTCCCGAACATCTGCGTCTGACCAGAGCGGAACCCGGCTGTCTTTCCTTCGATGTGTCCGAGACAGACGATCCCCTGATCTGGCAGGTGGAGGAGCTTTTCGCCGACCGTGCCGCCTTCGATTTCCATCAGCAGCGGACACGGGCGTCCGAGTGGTTCACGGCGACCTCTGCCATTCCACGCGACTATGAGATAACGACATTGGCGTGAATGAGAACAGGCCGCAGCGGCATTCCCGCCGGCTGCGGCCTGATTGGATTTCGGCGCCGGGAGTTATTCCTTCGGCATGCCGACCGGCGGCGCAAGCCGTCTTTGTGCGGCGATGCGGAAGGGGGCGTTCATCGCGCCATAACCGCCATAGGCTCCGCGCCTTTCGATGATTTCGAAGAAGAAACCCTCGCCGAAGGTGCGGCTGTAGATCTGGAAATATTCGCCATTGTCGTCGCGGTCATAAAGAATGCTCGCGGCCCTGAGCGCGTCCGAAAACTCCGGCTCCAGCCCGAAACGGGCTTCCAGATCGTCGTAATAATTGCGCGAGATCGGCAGGGCGTGGAAACCGCGCGCCTGCAGGGCTTTTGCTGTGGCGAAGATATCGTCGGTGGCAAACGCGATGTGCTGAATGCTGGTGCCGAAGCCCTCGGCCAGAAATTTGCCGGCGAAAGTCTTGCGATTGTCCGCACCGTTCATGGTCAGGCGGAAATGCGGCGAGGGCACGCTTTCAATCGCCTGGCTGCGCACCAGCCCACCCGGATCGACCACATCGACCATCGGCGTGCGCCGCGTCGCAAACAGAGAGGTGTAGAATAAAAGCCAGGTCAGCATTTCATCGTAATGCGTTGTTTGCGCAAGATGATCGATCCGCCTGAGGCCGGCATCGCCTTTCGGCGTTCGGCCTTCCGTGGGCACGAATTCATTGTCCCAGATGGAGGAAAGCTCTGGTGAACCGTCGAGGAAATAGATGACGCCGTTGCCCACGCCCTGAATGGCGGGAACGGCGACTTCGCCTGACTTGCGCGGCTCGGCGAATGTTGGCGCGCCGAGCGCTTCCGCTCGGGCAAGGGCCGCCCCGGCATTATCCACCTTCAGCCCGAAGGCATAGGCATTGGTGCCGTGGATGGAATAGGACGCTCCCGCGAAACTGTCGCCGCCATCGCTTGTATTGATGACGATGCGAATATCGCCCTGCGTATAAAGATCGACATCGCGATTGCGGTGCCGGGCGGTGTTTTCAAAGCCGAGCGTGGTGAGAAGGGCTTCCAGATTGGGTTTTTCTTCCGGTGCTGTGGTGAATTCGACGAATTCCACGCCTTCCGTCTCCACCCGTTCCGGCATGGTGGGCACATCGATGCGGATATCGGGTTCGAGACGGCGCACCTGATCCATCAGGTTGATGAGCGAGCGGTGGCCGTCCTCGGCCAGCAGCCGGGCCGAGCCGCCACGGAACTGGTCGTTGAAGATTTCGAGCGATAGTGGGCCGCTATAGCCGGTTGCGGCCACGGCGCGCATGAAATCCACCACCGGCAGATCGCCTTCGCCCGGCATGTTGCGGAAGTGGCGGCTCCAGTAGAGCAGGTCCATGTCGATCAGCGGCGCATCGGCAAGCTGCACGATGAATATCTTGTCGCCGGGAATGGAGCGGATCGAATTCGGGTCGATCTTGCGCGACAGCGTGTGGAAACTATCGAGGATGATGCCGACATTGGCGTGATCGGCGCGGCGCACCACCTCCCAGGCGTCGCGGTGATCGCTGATATGGCGACCCCAGGCCAGCGCCTCGTAACCGACGCGCACGCCATGTTTTGCCGCAAGCTCCCCGAGCTGATGGAAATCGGCGGCGGCGCGGTCGATGCCGCCGAGCGAGACCGGTGAGACATTCGAGCAGATCAGCATCAGGTCGGTGCCGAGTTCGCCCATGATGTCGAATTTGCGCTCGGCTCTTTCAAAAGCGCGGCTCCGGTGCGGCTCCGGCATGCCCTCGAAATCGCGGAACGGCTGGAAAAGGGTGATATCCAGCCCGTGATCGGCGGCCAGCGCTTTCACCTCGCGCGGGGAGGCGTCGTAGGTCAGGAAATCGTTTTCGAAAATCTCAACGCCCGAAAAGCCCGCTTTGGCGATGGCCGCCAGCTTTTCGGGGAATTCGCCGCTGATCGATACGGTTGCAATGGATGTGCGCATTGGCATGCCGTGTCTTATTGTGTCATAGCTCGCCATATTGCCTTCCTTTTCAGCCTTATGTACTGATTGGTTAATAAAGGGGACGCAGCCAGAGGCCAGCCCCGTCCAGGGAATGAAGCATGAGCAAAAGCACCACCTCCAAAGGCACCCGCGATACCCGGCAGGCGAAGCGCGATCCGGAAGGGGTGCGCCGGGATATTCTTTCGGTCGCGATGGAGGAATTTTCGCAGAATGGCCTGTCTGGCGCCCGCATCGATGAGATTGCGGCGCGCACGCGCACGTCCAAGCGCATGATCTATTATTATTTCGGCGACAAGGAAGGCCTTTACAAACGCGTGCTGGAGGAAGCCTATGCGCAGGTGCGCGGCGGCGAAGGCAGTCTTGAGCTGGATGATCTCGAGCCGGTCGCCGCACTTGAGAAGCTCTGTCGGTTTACCTTCGAGCACCACCGCCGCAACCCCGCTTTCGTGCGGATGGTGATGACGGAAAACATTCACCACGGCAGGCATATCAGGGTTTCCGAAGCGATCCGCAACGTCAACCGACCGGCCATTGAAATCATGCGCCGAATATTGAAGCGCGGGCAGGACGCCGGCGTGTTTCGGCCCGGACTGGATGCTCTTGAACTGCATTGGCAGATCAGTGCTTTGTCTTTTTATAACGTCTCGAACACGGAGACATTTTCGTTCAATTTTGGCGACACGCTTTTTAGCGAGGCCGGCCAGGAAGCGCTGTCTGCGCATGTGGCGGAGATGTTGCTGCGCTATGTATTGATGCCCGAGCATATTACGAGGATCGGGAAAGGCGATTGATGAGGTGGCGGAGCGCCACCTCATAGCCATCGACGCCGAGGCCGGCGATCACGCCTTCGGCGCGGGTCGAGATATAGGAATGGTGCCGGAAAACCTCGCGTTTGTGGATGTTGGAAATATGCACCTCGATCACCGGCCCCTCGAAGGCATTGAGCGCATCGAGGATCGCGACCGAGGTGTGGGTAAAGGCGCCGGGATTGATGACAATGCCCGCCGACTTGCCGCGGGCTTCGTGTACCCAGTCGATCAGCTCATATTCCCGGTTGCTCTGGGCAAAAAACAGATCGTGGCCCGCGGTTTCGGCGATCCCACGGCAATTGGCCTCGATATCGGCGAGCGTTTCATAACCATAGATTTCCGGCTGGCGCTGGCCGAGCAGGTTGAGGTTGGGGCCGTTCAGAACAGTGAAAAGGCTCATGCGACGCCCTCCGCCATGCAAAGCTCGGTGAAATGCGCCGTCATGCGCCCGGCATCCGGCTCGCGGCCGCAGAAGAGGCGGAATGCGCCGACGGCCTGAAACACCGTCATGCCGCCGCCGGGCAGCGTGCGACAGCCCTTTTTCGCCGCCGTCGCCAATAGCTCGGTGACAAGCGGCATATAGACGATATCGGCCACCCAGTGCCGCCGTTCGATGAGATCGGCCGGAACCGGCATGCCGGGATGGGCCGGCATGCCCATCGGCGTGGCGTGGATCAGGCCATCGGCAAAGGGCAGGGAGGCGGCGGGGTCTTTGACGGCAAGCGCGCGGCCCTCGCCGAAGCGGGCATTGAGTTCCAGGGCCAATTGCTCCGCCCTTGGGAAGTCCCGGTCGAAAATGTCGAGACGGGCAATATCGAGCTTCAATGCGGCATGGGCCACCGCAACGCCAGCGCCACCCGCGCCGACCAGAAGCGCCCGGTCACGCCGCGCATCCGGCAGGCCGCGCACGAAGCTTTCGTAAAAGCCGTACCAGTCGGTATTGTGGCCGATGCGGCGTCCGTCCCGGAAGACGACCGTATTGACGGCGCCCAGCATGCGGGCATCGTCCGACAGTTCGTGCAGATGCGGAATAACGGCCTGCTTGAAGGGATGGGTGATGTTGGTGCCGG
Source organism: Agrobacterium sp. 22-221-1 (assembly GCF_053522445.1). NCBI lineage: Bacteria > Pseudomonadati > Pseudomonadota > Alphaproteobacteria > Hyphomicrobiales > Rhizobiaceae > Agrobacterium > Agrobacterium sp. 22-221-1. The sequence continues at coordinate 294,371 of NZ_JBNWCL010000006.1, read as the reverse complement.
AAAAACCGCGCGCTTCCAGCTCGTCCAGCAGGTCGGGAAGGGCGCTCGGCGGCAGCTTGCGGGCGGTGACATCCACCAGCTCGTAGGAATAATCGAGGCCATGAGCCGCCCCTTCGCGCATGTGCAGCGCGGGCGATTTGGAAAGCTGTATATCGGCGCCAATCAGGCCGACCTTGAAGGATTTTTTCTCTGTCATGATCACGTGTCGCTCATCGGACGGTGTGGGAGAGGCGGGATTATCCCCGCCCGTCTTAAGAGCGCGCGAACCTCAGTGGTGGGCGAGAATTTCGCCGAGGAACGTGCGCGTGCGCTGGTGCTTGGGATCGCGGAAGAATTCCTCCGGCGGGCCTTCCTCGATGATCTCGCCTTCCGACATGAAGATCACCCGGTCGGCCACTTGCCGTGCAAAGCCCATTTCATGGGTCACGCAGATCATCGTCATGCCGTCGCGGGCAAGGCCGATCATGGTGTCGAGCACTTCCTTCACCATTTCCGGGTCGAGCGCCGAGGTCGGCTCATCGAACAGCATGGCCTTCGGCTCCATGCACAGCGCCCGGGCGATGGCCGCGCGCTGCTGCTGGCCGCCGGAAAGCTGGGCCGGGTACTTGTCTGCCTGGTTGAGAATGCGCACGCGCTCCAGATATTTGCGCGCCGTCGCCTCCGCATCGGCTTTCGACAGGCCCTTCACCCGCATGGGCGCGAGCGTGCAGTTTTCCATGATGGTCTTGTGCGGGAAGAGATTGAAGCTCTGGAACACCATGCCCACTTCGCGGCGAACCGCATCGATGGCGCGGCTGGAATCCGACAGCGTCGTTCCCTCGACCGTGATCTTGCCCTCCTGGATTTCCTCCAGATGGTTGATACAGCGGATCAGCGTGGATTTGCCCGAACCGGACGGCCCGCAAAGAACGATTTTTTCGCCCTTGCGAACCGTCATGTTGACGTTTTTAAGCGCGTGGAAGGCTCCATACCACTTTCCCACCCCTTCAAGGGCGATCAGCGGAGCCTGAGCGGCGGATTGCGGCATGGAACTTTCCTTCATGCTTTGGCAGCAGTGTTAGTTGACGGTGTAGGGAATGTCGGGAAGCGAGGCCGGGAACTGCGGTACCGGGCGCTTCATCCATTTGGCGTAGACTTTTTCGAGGTCGCCATTGGCCTTGATCTTGTCCAGATAGGCGTTCAGCGCTTCGTTCCAGTCCTTTTCGCCGGGGCGTGTGGCGGCGCTGTTGTAAAGGGTCACGAGGTCGAACTTCACCTCGTAATCCTTGCCGCCGGCAGCCGCGAGACGGTCGCCATAGAACTGGTTACCGCCGATCGCCTCGATCTGGCCCGACAGGATGGCCTGAATGGTGGCGGCGTCGTCATCGAAGCGAAGGATATTCGCCTTGGTGCCAGCCCCTGCCGTCAAGGCCGTATCCATCGGGCTGGATTTCGGCGCGCCGACGGTCATTCCGGTCAGATCGTCGAAACCGGCGATCTTCTTGTCCTTGGTGGCATAGACCGACATGACATTATGCGCGTAGGGCTGCGCATATTGCACGTTCTTCGCCCGCTCCGGCGTCATTCCCATCGATGCGAACAGGGCGTCGACCTTGCCGGTGCGAAGCGACGGGATGCGGTTGGCGACGGCAAGCGGCACGAATTCCACCTTCAGCCCCAGATAATCCGCAAATCCCCTTGCGAGATCGGCGTCGTAACCCTCCTGAACGCCGGTGGAATTGATGAAACCCCAGGGCGCATTGTCGCCCTGGATACCGATCACGACCTTGCCGCTGGCTTTTGCCTCGTCAAGCGTTCTCGCATCTGCCGCCACCGGCGTCAGAACCGGCAGCAAAGCTGCCGCCAGTCCCGCCGCAAGGGTTGCTCGCCAACCCGTCAGGGTTTTCAAGATTCTCATTGTTTCCTCCTCCCAAATCCAGACGGAACCCGCCGTTACTTCACGGTGAACGGGATGTCGGGCAGGCTGTCCGGGAAGGCCGGGACTTCGCGCTTCATCCACTTGTCGTAGATCTTTGCGAGCTGGCCGTCGGACTTGATCTTGTCGAGGAAGGCGTTGACGGTTTCGTTCCAGTCCTTTTCGCCGGGGCGGGTGCCGGCGCCGTTGTAAAGCGTCGTCAGGTCGAATTTCGGCTCGTATTTGCCTTCGGCAGCCTTGTTCAGGCGGTCGCCGTAGAACTGGTTGCCACCGACAACCTCGACCTGGCCTGAGATCAGCGCCTGAATATTGGCGGCGTCATCGTCGAAGCGCAGGATATTGGCCTTCGAGCCGGCGCCTGCCGTGATCGAGGTATCCATGGCGCTCGACTTCGGCACGCCGACGGCGATGCCGGTCAGATCGTCATAACCGCCGATCTTCTTGTCCTTGGGGCCGTAGACGGAAAGCACGTTGCCGGCATAGGGCTTGGAATATTGAATGGTCTTGGCGCGTTCGGCCGTCATGCCCATGGTTGCGAACAAGAGGTCGACCTTGCCGGTCAGAAGCGCCGGAATGCGGTTGGCCACGGCGAGCGGTACGAACTCAACCTTGACGCCGAGATAATCGGCAAAGGCCTTGCCGATATCGGCATCGAGGCCATCCTGCACACCGCTGGAATTGACGAAGCCCCACGGCGAGTTGTCGCCCTGAATGCCGATGACGACCTTGCCCTTGGCCTTGGCCTCTTCCACCGTGCCGGCGAAAGCATCGACCGGTGCGACGAAGGGCAGGGCAACCGTTGCCGCGGCAAGCGCGAGCAGGGCGCGACGAGAGAATTTCATGCTGGTGGTTTTCATCTTTTGCTCCTCCTTACAAAGCTGATGATGTCTTCATGGACTTAGCGGGTTGCGGTCTGCAGCCGCTTTTCAACGCCGGCGCCCCACAGGGAAAGCGGCCAGCAGATCAGGAAATAGATGACGCCGACGAGGGCGAAGACGGTGAGCGGGCGGAACGTCTGGTTGGAGACGATCTGGCCGGCGCGCGACAGCTCGACGAAGCCGACAATGGCCGCAAGCGAGGTACCCTTGATGAGCTGCACGAGGAAACCGATGGTGGCCGGCAGCGAAATCTTGAAGGCCTGCGGCAGAACCACGTCCTTCATGCGCGAGATGTAATGCAGGCCGAGCGCATTGGCGGCTTCCGTCTGGCCTTTCGGCACCGCCTGGATGCCGCCGCGCCAGATTTCGCCGAGGAAGGCGCTGGCATGCAGCGTAAAAGCGATGGCGACCGCAATCCAGGCATCGACATTGAGGCCCGCAAGCGCCACGCCGTAATAGACCACGAAAAGCTGCATCAGGAGCGGCGTGCCCTGAAAGACGGCGATGTAACCGGTGCTGGCGCGCTGGATTGCCGGGCTGTCCGCGACGCGGGCAAGCGCCACGCAAAGGCCGAAGACGCCGCCGCCGATAAAGCCGATGATGGTCAGCGCAAGCGTCCATTTCAGGCCTTGCAGCAGGAAGAAGAGTTCGTTGGGACCGATGGATGCCATTGTCTTTTCCTCACTTGACCGGATAGCTGAAGGATGCGCGGGAGATGAGCGAGAAAATGCCCATCATCAGCGAGGAAATGACCAGATAAAGCAGCGTGATCGAGAAATAGACCTCGAAGGACCGGAAGGTATCCGCCTCGATCTTCTGCGCCACCGAGGTCAGCTCGTAAGCGGCGATCGAGGTACAGACCGAGGTGGTCAGCGTCAGCATGATGAACTGGCTGGTGAGCGAGGGATAGACCGCCCGCAGCGCCGGCTTCAGGATGATGTGCCGGAAGATCTGCGCGCGGTGAAGGCCGAGCGCAAGCCCCGCCTCCACCTGGCCCTTGGGAATGGAATCGACCCCGCCGCGAATGATTTCAATCGCATAGGCGCCGCCGTTCAGAGCCAGCGCAATGATGGCCGTTACCGTCGGGTTGAGCTTGATGCCGATCTGCGGCAGGGCGAAGAAGATGAAGAATATCTGCACCAGAAACGGCGTGTTGCGGATTGTTTCCACAAAACCGATGACGAGGCCGCGCAGCAGCTTGAACCGCGAGCGGCGGGCGACGACGCCCAGAACGCCGATGACGGTGGCGAGCGACATGCCGGCAATCGCAAGGCCGATCGTCGCCAGACAGGCTAAAAGCAGCTCGGGAAGGCGCTCTATGACCGCCGAAAAATCGAGACTGTAAGACATTCTTCCTCCCAACCCGTTCGGGTCCGGACAGGCGTTTCGCCTTGTCCGCATCGCTTTGGAAACCTTGCGGCGCCAAAGCCCTCCATTTGTCGTTCACTGTCGCCGCAGGCTTCAAAACCCCTGTCGTCGGCAGGTTGTTAATCTTAATGTTTGTACCAGTTAGTTCATTTTTGTGTCAAGCGTCATGCCCGGTTAAAAAGCAGCTTTCATGCTGTTTTTTCATTTTCTGGATTTTTGAATAAAGTATTTTTTATCAATGACTAATGCGGAAAAGCGCAAGCGCTTTCCACGCGTCGTCATGCTGCTTCCGGCCCGCCGTTCGGCAGTGCTCGGAAACCCTGTCTGAACACGAAATCGACCGACCTTGCGGCTGGAGTTTTTTCGCTTTTCTTCGAACCGCGAAAACACTCCACCTCTTTGTTTTGACGCATTTCCGGACGGGAAACCGGGTTCCACTTTTCCTGGAAATGCTCTAGTTTTCGCCTGTGCCCAGCCTGTCTATCTGCTCGGCCAATCGCTCGGCGATCAGCAGCGAGGCGCCCGTTGCCGTCACCATTTGCGGCAGCGACAGCCATTCCAGCATCCAGCCCGCGCCGGATCGTTCCTGTTCGTGCACGAGCGACTGGTGCAGGGCGGATATCTGCACGGCATTGAAGCGCGCGAGCGTCACCAGCGCTTCGGCATTGACCGGGTTCTGTTTGTGCGGCATGGCCGAGGAGCCGCCGCCGCCGGAGAGGCGGATTTCCGCACCGAGTTCGGCCATCAGTGCGATATCCTGCCCGAACTTGCCGAGCGCGCCGGTGATCAGCGAGAGCAGATTGGCGAATTCGGCGATGCCGTCGCGCTGGCTGTGCCATTGCGGCCTGTCGGCAAGGCCGAGCCGTTTTGCGAGATCGGCACGCACCGCTGCGGCATTGTCGCCAAGCTTTTCCAGCGTACCGGCCGCGCCGCCGAATTGCAGGGCGAAGCCGCTCTGCGTGAAATTTTCGAGCCGCAGCAGGTGGCGTTCCAGCGGCGCAGTCCAGCTGGCCGCCCGGTCGGCGACGGTGATGCCGATGGCGGCCTGCATGCGGGTATAGCCCGTCAGCGGGTTGTGGCCGTCGCGGGAGGCAAGGTCTCCTAGCGTATCGATCAGGCGGCCGAGCCGGGCCGAGATGATTTCCGCCGCAGCCTTCAGCCGCAGCATCAGGCTGGTATCGATGACATCCTGGCTGGTGGCGCCGAAATGCACCCTGTCCGCCGCCTGACCGGCGACCGCCGCGCGCATCTGCCGGATGAGTTCCGGAACCACGACGCCGTCCTTCGCGACGCCATGACGAAGCGCGGTCATATCGGCGGCAAAATCCGAAAGCCGCGAAACGATCGCTTCCGCCGCCTCCTCGGGAATGATGCCGGCCTGCGCTTCCGCCTGCGCCAGCCCCGTCTCGAAACGGACCATGGCGTCGATATCCGCTCTTGCCGAAAACAGCTCGACGATCTCGCTGTCGCCGAAGAGGCCTGACAAAAACGGATGCTCGAAGGGGGAAAGGCTCATCTTCCGTCTCGCTTTCTTTTGCGCATATCGTCGTCGCAAAACCGCTGCACACTTTTGCGCGATATGCGTCAGATATCGAAAAACACGGTTTCGTCTTCGCCCTGAAGGCGGATATCGAAACGATAGACGTTGCCTTCCTCTTTTTTGGCGACAAGCGTGGCGATGCGGCTTTTCTGCTCGATGCGGGCAAGAACCGGGTCGGCGGCATTGGCCTCCTGTTCTTCCGGGAAATACATGCGGGTCTGCAAGCCGATATTGATGCCGCGTGCGACGATCCAGAAGGTGATGTGCGGCGCCATCGGCCGGCCGTCGCGGAACGGCACCTTGCCCGGCTTGATGGTTTCGAAGACGAATTCGCCCGTATCCATGTCGCCGGGCGAGCGGCCCCAGCCGATGAAATTCGGATCGGCCTTGCCCCGCGTTTCGCTGGGGCTGTTGTAATAACCGTCGGTATCGGCCTGCCAGATTTCGATCAGCGCGTCCTTCAGCGCCATGCCCGCACCGTCATAGACCGTGCCGCGCACGCTGATGCGTTCGCCGCGGGCCTTGTCGTTATAAAGCGGACCGGAACCGAGATCCTTCTCGAACACGCCCTCGATGCCGACGAAATTCGGCGTGCAGCCGATATGCACGTAAGGGCCGGCCGTCTGCGAGGCGGTTTCCTTGAGATAGTTGAGCGGCTGAACCATGGTCAGTTGCCCTCCATGCGATTTTCGAAAAGGGTCGAGCGGCGGCCACGCAGGACGATGTCGAACTTGTAGGCCAGCATGTCCATCGGCAGCGTCGCATTCATGTCCAGCGGCGCGATCAGTCTTCTGATCGCATCCTCGTCCGGAATGGTCTTGACGATCGGACATTTCCAGATCAGCGGATCGCCTTCGAAATACATCTGGGTGATGAGCCGCTGGGCGAACCCGTGGCCGAAGACCGAGAAATGGATATGGGCCGGCCGCCAGTCATTGACGCCGTTCGGCCACGGATAAGCGCCGGGCTGGATGGTCTTGAACCAGTAATAGCCGTTCTCATCCGTGATGGTGCGGCCGACGCCGCCGAAATTCGGATCGATAGCGGCGAGGTAGCTTTCCTTCTTGTGGCGGTAGCGGCCGCCGGCATTGGCCTGCCAGAATTCCACCAGCGCGCCATCCACGCCGCGACCGCGCTCGTCCAGCACCCGGCCGTGCACCAGAATGCGCGGCCCGACCGGCATTTCGCCGGGGCGGGCATAGTTGAGGATGAGGTCGTTATCCAGCGGGTTCAGCATTCCATGGCCGAAGACCGGGCCGGTGATCTCGCTTTTCGTGCCTTCCAGCGAAATCAGCGCGCGCTGCGGCGAGCGCAGGATCGAGGTCTTGTAGCCGGGCGCATAGGCGAGCGGATGGATGTCGCGGTTGCGTGCGAAGAACGGTCCGGTTTCCGGCGGCTGGTTGCTCATTTCGTCTCCTCCTCATCGCCAGAATTATAAGTGCCAGAATTATCAGGGGAACTATCGACTTTCATGCTGGCCAGGGCAAGCTTGGCGATTTTGAAAGCGTGGTTGGCGGCGGGCACGCCGGCATAGATGGCCACATGCAGCAGCGCCTCGCGAATATCCGCCTCGGTGGCGCCGGTATTGGCGGTGGCGCGCACATGCATGGCAAGTTCCTCGTCCTGCCCGAGTGCGGCGAGCAGGGCGATGGTGACCATCGAGCGCTCGCGCTTCGTCCAGTGGTTGCCCGACCACACCGTGCCCCAGGCGGCTTCGGTGATGAGCTGCTGGAAAGGCTGGTCGAAACCGGACGTCATGGTCTGCGCCCGGTCGACATGGGCGTCGCCGAGCACGGAGCGGCGGGTCTTCATGCCCTGTTCGAATCTTGCGTTCTTGTCGATATGGTCCGCCATCGGTCAATGCTCCGGCAAGGTCTTGAGAAAAATGGAGGCTGCCTGTGCGTAGGCGAGCGGCTGTTCAAGGCAGGGAATGTGGCCGCAGCCGGCGATGGTGACGAGACGGCTTGCGGGAATGAGATCCGCGAGCGACCGCACCAGTTCCGGTGGGGTGGAGCCATCCTGATCGCCCGCCACGCAAAGCGTCGGCACGGCGATGTGCCCGGCCTCTTCGGTAAAATCCGCATCGCGGATGGCGGCGCAGGTGCCGCTATAGCCGGCTTCCGGCTGTTGCGAAAGCATGTTGCGCGCCCCGGCATAGGCGGCATTGTCAGGCTGACGGAAGGCGGGTGTGAACCAGCGCTCCATGACGGGATCGACCAGCGAGACAAGGCCGTCTGCGGCGATCTTGTCGATGCGGGCGTTCCACATCTCCGCCGTGCCGATCCTGTGGGCGGTGTTGCTGAGCACCAGAGCGCGCACCAGATCGGGACGGCGGGCATAAAGCCCCTGCGCAATCAGGCCGCCCACCGACAGGCCCCAGATGATCGCGCTCTTCACGCCAAGATGATTGAGCAGCGCGATCAGATCGCCGGCATGATCGTCGATGGAATAGGGAGCGCGCCCGACATCGGAAAGCCCATGGCCGCGCTTGTCGTGCAGCACATAGGCATAATCATCGCCGAGCGCTTCGATCACCGCATCCCAGATGCGGAAATCGGTGCCGAGCGAATTGATGAAGGCGATGACCGGCTTGCCTGTGTCCAATCCCCTGACGCGGTAATGGATCACGGCCTCGCCGCAGCGCAGAAAATGCATGATGTGCTCCTCCTGCCGGGGATATTGCAAGCGGGTTCCGGTTAAGTAAAATGACATTATCGATGAAAATCATAACCTGTGGATTATATGAGCGATGGTCGATCAGCGTATCAAGTTCCGCCACCTGCAAACTTTCGTGGAGGTGGCGCGGCAAAAGAGCGTCATCCGCGCTGCGGAAATCCTGCATGTCAGCCAGCCGGCGGTGACGAAGACGATCCGTGAACTGGAAGATATTCTCGGCGTCTCGCTGTTCGACCGGGAGGGGCGCGGCATCCGCATCAGCCGTTATGGCGAGGTGTTCCTGCGCCATGCCGGCGCGACGATGACGGCGCTCAGGCAGGCGGTCGATTCGGTATCGCAGGAGGCGGCGCGCGCCGGTCCGCCGGTGCGGGTCGGCGCGCTGCCCACGGTGTCTGTTCGCATCATGCCGAAGGCGATGGCCGGTTTTCTGGCCGAGAAAACCGGCAGCCCGGTGAAGATCGTCACAGGCGAAAACGCCGTGCTGCTGGAACAACTGCGCGTCGGCGATCTCGATCTTGTTGTCGGCCGTCTGGCTGCACCGCAGAAAATGGCGGGTTTTTCATTCGAGCATCTCTATTCGGAAAAGGTGCGCTTCGTGGTGCGCGCCGGGCACCCGCTGTTGTCACCCGGCCTTTCGGTGTTCGATCACCTGCATGAATATCCGGTGCTGATGCCGACGCGGCAATCGGTCATCGGCCCCGTCGTCGAGCAGTTTTTGATCGCCAACGGCGTGCCGGCCCTGCCGATCCGCATCGAAACCGTGTCGGACGCCTTCGGTCGCGCCTTCCTGCGCACCAGCGATGCGATCTGGATCATCTCGGAAGGCGTGGTGGCGGCCGATGTGGCGGATGGTATTCTGGCGATCCTGCCCGTCGAGACCGGCGATACCAGTGGCCCGGTGGGGCTGACGGTGAGGGCCGATACGCAGCCCTCGCTGCCGCTTTCGCTGCTGATGCAGGCTATTCGCGAGGCGGCGGGCGAGTTGCTGGATGGTAGGCCGGAGGCCGGTTCTTGAGATGAGGGTGGGGGTCGGAAAAGTCTGAGAACCTCTCCTTCGTCATTCCGGCCTTGAGCCGGAATCCAGCCGCGACGCGTTCTGCGCCGTGAAAAGAGTCTTTTGCGATCAATGACTTGATCGCGCTGGACCCCGGATCAGGTCCGGGGTGACGGGTGTGGAAACGGTAGAGATAAAAGCCGCGTGTCTGGGGCAGCCCCTAATAAGGAAGCCCCACATAATTCTCCGCAAGCGCGGTGGAAGCGGCGCGCGATTGCACGAGGTAGTCCAGCTCCGCCTCCTGAATGCGCTGGCCGAAATCTCCGGTATCGGGAAAACGATGCATCATCGTCGTCATCCACCAGGAGAAGCGCACGGCCTTCCAGACGCGGGAAAGCGCCTTCTGCGAATAGCCGTCGATGCCGGCCTCGGACTTCTCGCGATAAAATTCGATCAGCGCCTCGCTCAGATAATGCACATCGCTGGCGGCAAGGTTGAGACCCTTCGCGCCCGTCGGCGGCACGATATGGGCGGCGTCTCCGGCCAGAAACAGCCTTCCGAACCGCATCGGTTCACAGACGAAGGACCGGAGCGGCGCGATGGATTTTTCAAAGGACGGGCCGGTTACCATCACATCCGCATGGTTTTCCGGCAGGCGACGGCGGATTTCGTCCCAGAAACGCTCGTCGCTCCAGTCCTCCGGCCGGTCCTCCAGCGAACACTGAATGTAATAACGGCTGCGGGTGTGCGAGCGCATGGAACAGAGCGCAAAACCGCGCGGGTGGTTGGCATAGATGAGTTCATGGCTGACGGGCGGCACATCGGCCAGAATGCCGAGCCAGCCGAAAGGATAGACCTTCTCGAATTCCTTGATTGCGCCCTGAGGCACCGATTTGCGGCTCACCCCGTGGAAGCCGTCGCAGCCGGCGATGAAATCGCAATCGATCCGGTGGGTTACGTCGTCTTTCTGATAGGTGACATAGGGGCTTGCGCCATCGAAATCATGCGGTTCGACATTGCCGGCGTCGTAGATGGTCACAAGGTTTGCCGCTTCGCGGACATCCATCAGGTCATGGGTCACCTCGGTCTGGCCATAAACCATCACATGGCTGCCGCCGGTCAGGTCGAAGAGATCGATACGGTGGTCGCGGCCGTCGAAGGTCAGCGAAAAACCGTCATGCGGCAGGCCTTCCCGGTGCAGGCGCTTATCCGCGCCGACCTTTTCCATGAGCTGCACCGTGCCTTCTTCCAGCACGCCGGCGCGGACACGGCCGAGAATGTAATCCTTGCTGACCCGGTCGAGAATGACGGTCTCGACGCCTTCTCTGGCCAGAAGCTGGCCAAGCAGAAGCCCTGAAGGGCCGGAGCCGATGATGACGACCTGGGTGCGCATTGTTTCCTCCCGAACTTGTCTCCTATCAAGAAATTGACCAAGGGATGCGGCAAGCTCAATGGACTTTCTGATCGGCAAATTGCACAATCCGACCATTGTGCGGAGGAGCGAAGGAACATGCGGCTTGCTGCGAGTGAGGGTTTGTATGGCGAAGAAGCGGTGCAAGGCACTGATTTCCGCTTTCATTGCGAGACGCTTTTTTCCAGAAGCAGCCTGCACCGCTTTGAAATCGGCCTGCACCGTCACGCTGCCTTTCAGCAAATCTTGTACATTTGGGGCGGCGAGGGCGATGCGCTGCTGGATGGCCGCATCGAGGCGATCCGCCCGCCGGTCGCCATTGTCGTGCCGCCGGGGTTCGAACATGGCTTCCGGTTTTCGCGCGATATTGGCGGGGTGATCGTTACCGTGCTGCCGGGCGCCCTGCCGGCATCGGTGCAGGCGCTGTTGCTGCGGAATTTCCACCGGCCTGTCCTGTTGCCGCTGCGGGATTTTACCGATGGCGAACGCCTGCGCAGTGGGTTCGAACAGATTTCGGCTGAATATGAAACACGCGAGACAGGCCGGGATGCTATCATCGAAGGTCAACTGGCCATCGTGACGGCGCTTCTTGCGCGGGCGGCGCGGCCGCTGCTGGAAGGAACCGGCGAAGGTCTTGCGGAACAGCGTTTCGAATTTTTGCTGTCGCTGATTGCACGCCATATTCGCGAGCCGCAAAAGGCGGAGTTTTACGCGAAAAAGCTCGGTCTTTCCGAGACCCATCTCAACCGTCTGGTCCGCTCCGTTTCCGGCCTCAGCCTGCAGCGGCTGATCGCTAAACGTCAGATCGAGATCGCCCAGCAGGAGCTGATCTTTACCGTTTCCAGCGTGCAGATGATTGCGGAGGGGCTGGGCTTTGCCGATCCGGCCTATTTCAACCGGTTCTTCAAGCGCGAGACCGGCATGACGCCGCGCGCCTGGCGGCTGGCGGAGCAGCGGAAAATGGGGGATTCCGGGGCGCGGCAGGTGCCGCTTCAGACCAGCATTCTTGCCAGTTCCCGCTGAACGGCAAGAAGGGCGGGCAGGTATCGCTCCACCAGATCCTCCATCGAGGCGACCGAGGCGGCAAGGCCGACATTGAGGGCGGCAACCGTCTGGCCGCGCATGGTTTTCAGCGGCACGGCGATGGAGCGAAGGCCGATCTCTACCTCCTGATCGATCAACGCATAACCGCGATGGCCGGTGGCCTCGATTTCGGCGAGCAGGGCGTCCATGGCAATAATGGTCCTTTCCGTGCGCGCCACCAACCGGGAGGCTTCGAGAATGTCGCGCCGCCGCTCGGCCGTCTGCGCCGAAAGAAGAACGCGGCCCATGGAGGTGCAATAGGCGGGCAGGCGCGAACCTGGCATCAGCGCAATCGACATGACCCGCTGCTGCGCGGCGCGGGCCACATAAACGATCTCGGTCTCATCCAGAATGGAGACGGAGGTGCTCTGTCCGATCTCTTCGGAAAGTCGGTCGAGCAGCGGCTGCACGATGCGCGGCAGCGGCATGGTGGCCAGACAGCCGGTGCCGAGGCGCAGCACCTTCGGCGTCACGGTAAAGAACTTGCCGTCATAAGCGGCATAACCGAGTTCCGAAAGCGTCAGCAGGCAACGCCGCGTCGTGGCGCGGTCCAGCCCGGCAATCTCTGCTGCATCGGAAATCGACAGTCGCGGCCGCTCGGCGCTGAAGGCCTCGATCACCCGTAATCCCTTGGCGAGACCGCCCATCATGTCTCTTTCGCTGACGGCCATGTCGAAGCTCCATTTGTGCGATATACGAACAAAAATCATATACCGCACAAAATCCTTGCCGTCGAGCCGGTTTCGGATTTACCTCACGGTCAGGCAGCCTTGCGGGTTCCATCCGTCCGGCTGGATGGAGGTTTTAATGGACAAGACAATCAAGAGCGCGGAAGAGGCGCTTTCCGGCATCGGTGACGGTGCGACGATCATGATCGGCGGTTTCGGAGGCTCCGGCGCGCCCATCGAGCTGATCCATGCACTGATCGACAAGGGCCCGAAGAACCTGACGGTCATCAACAACAATGCCGGCAACGGCCGCATCGGCATCGCCGCGATGATCGACGCCGGCATGGTCAAAAAGATGATTTGCTCCTTCCCGCGCTCTTCCGATCCGCGAGCCTTTACCGACAGATATCTGGCCGGCGAAATCGAGCTGGAACTGGTGCCGCAGGGCACGCTTGCCGAGCGCATCCGCGCCGGCGGTGCGGGCATTCCGGCCTTCTACACCCCGACCGGTTTCGGCACGGAACTGGCTGAAGGCAAGGTGATCGCGGAATTCGACGGCCGCTCTTACGTGCAGGAGCGCTGGCTGAAGGCGGATTTCGCGATCGTCAAGGCCGAGCTTGGCGATACCTATGGCAACCTCACCTACAATAAGGCGGGCCGCAATTTTAACCCGCTGATGTGCATGGCCGCGAAGACCACCATCGCGCAGGTCTCGAAGATCGTCGCCGCCGGCGAGATCGACCCGGAGCATGTCGTGACACCAGGCATTTTCGTGAACGGCGTCGTGGAAATTCCCGAGCCGCAACAGGAAGAAGTCCTCATTCGTGCGGGAGTAGCCTACGCATGACCCAGACCATCGACACCCGCGAAGACATCAAGCTTTCCAACGCCCAGATCGCGTGGCGCGCGGCGCAGGACATCGAAGACGGCGCTTACGTCAATCTCGGCATCGGCTTTCCTGAAATGGTGGCGCGTTACCAGCCGCCCGGTCGACAGGCGATTTTCCATACCGAAAACGGTATTCTCAATTTTGGCGAAGCGCCGCCGGAAGGTGAAGAGGACTGGAACCTTATCAATGCCGGCAAGAAGGCCGTGACGCTGAAACCCGGTGCCGCCTTTTTCCACCATGCCGATAGCTTCGCCATGGTGCGCGGCGGGCATCTGGATGTGGCGATCCTCGGGGCCTATCAGGTGGCGCAGAATGGCGATCTCGCCAATTGGCGTGTCGGTTCCAAGGGCGTGCCGGCGGTCGGCGGGGCCATGGATCTGGTGCATGGCGCCAAGCAGGTCTTCGTCATCACCGAACATGTGACCAAGAACGGCGAACCGAAGCTCGTTGAGAAATGCGCTTTCCCACTAACCGGCGTCGGCTGCATCACTCGTATCTATACCAGCCATGCTGTCATAGACGTGGTGGATGGCCGTTTCGTGCTGCGTGAAAAACTGTCGGCGATGACGTTCGATGAATTGCAGGCCATGACCGGTGCGCCGCTTCATGTCGACGGCGAGGTCGCCGATCTCGTCGCCCCGGAACTTTAAGGAAAAACCGATGACCGACGCATTCATCTGCGACTATATCCGCACGCCCATCGGCCGCTTCGGCGGCGCGCTTTCTTCGGTGCGGGCCGACGATCTCGGGGCGGTGCCGCTGAAGGCGCTTGTCGAGCGCAACCCGTTCGTCGACTGGGAAGCGGTCGAAGATGTGATCTTCGGTTGCGCCAATCAGGCGGGTGAGGATAACCGCAACGTCGCACGCATGTCGCTGCTGCTCGCCGGCCTGCCGGTTTCGGTGACCGGAACGACGATCAACCGGCTGTGCGGTTCGGGCATGGATGCCCTCATCGCAGCCGCCCGCGCCGTGAAATCGGGCGAGGCGGAATTGATGATCGCCGGCGGCGTCGAAAGCATGAGCCGCGCGCCCTTCGTTCTGCCGAAGGCGGAGAGCGCCTTTTCGCGCAATGCCGAAATCTACGACACCACCATTGGCTGGCGTTTCATCAACCCGCTGATGAAGGCGCAATATGGCGTCGATTCCATGCCGGAAACCGGCGATAACGTGGCCATTGACTATCAGGTTTCCCGTGAGGATCAGGACGCCTTTGCCGTTCGCAGCCAGCAGAAGGCGGCTGATGCGCAGGCCAATGGTCGCCTCGACAGGGAAATCGTGTCCGTGACCATCCCGCAGCGCAAGGGCGATCCGCTGGTGGTCTCGAAGGACGAACACCCGCGTGCGACCAGCCTTGAAGCGCTGGCGAAGCTGAAGCCGGTCAACAGGCGCGAGGGCGCGACGGTGACGGCGGGCAATGCGTCCGGCGTCAATGACGGCGCGGCCGCACTCATCGTCGCATCGGCGGAAGCTGTGAAAAAATACGGGCTGACGCCGATTGCCCGCATTCTCGGCGGTGCCGCCGCCGGCGTGCCGCCGCGCGTCATGGGCATCGGCCCGGCCCCGGCCTCCGCAAAGCTGCTGGCCCGGCTTGGGCTGAAGCAGGAGCAGCTGGATGTGATCGAGCTGAATGAGGCTTTCGCCAGCCAGGGCCTTGCGACGCTGAGGCAGCTCGGCATTGCGGATGACGATGCGCGGGTGAATGCCAATGGCGGCGCCATCGCGCTCGGCCATCCGCTCGGCATGTCCGGCGCGCGCATTGCCGGCACGGCGGCGCTTGAACTTTCGCTGACCGGTAAGCGTCTTGCGCTCGCCACCATGTGCATCGGCGTCGGGCAGGGTATCGCCGTGGCGCTGGAACGCGTCTGATTGTCTGGCGGCATTCGGCATCGTCAAAACGGTGCGAATGCCGCTGCCGCAGTTTCCTTACGTGTGACAGTGGCCATTCAGGCTACTCGGCGGGCGGGTGATTTTCTCGCTCTGACATATCCCCGCCTCCTCATTCCTGTTCCCCGGAACAAGCCCGAGGATGTCACAGGAATCCAGCCGACGCGCGTCTGCGCGGCGAAAGGACTCTTCTCAGCCCAAGGACTTGGGCTGGCTGGATCTCTGTGACAAGCACAGAGATGAGGGAAGGAGCGTACTGGACCAGGCAAGTCGGCCCTGCGGTGTAGCTCTGGCCTGATTACTCTCTGATGAAGCACTCCATGCCCTTATCCCTTCACGCATGTTGGATTCCATCATGATCCGTGACATGTTTTGCGAGATATGACAGGAATCTTTCCGTCTACGGGGTGCCCGCATGAAACGTCCGACCATCACAGATGTTGCGACAGCCGCTGGCGTCAGCGTCGCCACCGTCGACCGGGTGCTGAACGGCCGGCTGCCGGTGCGGGAGGAAACCTCCCGGCGGGTGTTCGAGGCGGCGGAGAAGATCGGTTTCCATGCCACCAACATCATTCGCCAGCGCATGCTGGCCGATCTGCCGTCCTATAGTCTCGGCATCATTCTGCGCAAGGAACGGCACGCCTTCTACCAGACCTTTGCCGACGAGCTGGAGCTTGCGGCGCGCAACGTCCGGGATCGCCATCTCAATCTGCGCATCGAATTCGCCCAGTCGGGCGAGCCGAGCGAGCTTGCGGCCCTTCTGACGGGCATGAAGGGCCGCGTGCAGGCCGTGGCGGCCACGGGGCCTGACCATCACGATGTCACCGCCGCCGTCGAGGCCCTGAAGGCGAAGGGCATTCCGACATTTTCGCTGCTTTCGGATTTCGCGCAGGGGGTGCGGGAAGCTTATCTCGGCGCCAACAACATGAAAGTCGGGCGCACGGCGGCCTGGATGATCTCGCGGCTGGCGCGCAGCAGGGGGAAGGTGCTTCTGCTGCTCGGCGGCCACCGTTTTCACGGTCATTCGCTGCGCGAAACCGGCTTTCGCAGCTATATGCGGGAATATGCGCCGGAATTCGAGGTGATGGACGCGCTGATCACGCTGGAAACCCGGCGGCTGACCTATGAGCTGGTGATGGACACCATCGCCAAGCACAAGGATCTGGTCGGCATCTATTGCATCGGCGGCGGCATGGAAGGCGTCATCGAGGCCCTGCAGCAGGAAAACCGGCAGGAGGCCATCGTCTGTCTTGTGAATGAACTGACGCCCGAATCCCGTCAGGCGCTGCTGGAAAAGCGTATCAGCGGCATATTCCAGACGCCGCTCCGTGAATTGTGCGCGGACCTCATCGCCACCATGGTTCACAGCATCGAACACGGCATGGCGGAAACGCCGGGACAGCGGTTTGTACCCGCCCATCTGTGGGTTCCTGAAAGCCTTTGATGGTTTGATAGATTCTATCATAAATTCCGCGTCTCTTTCTATCAGCCTTGATGGTTTCTGTTGCCGCTGACCCGTTGACGCCGGACCAGGACTGGGAAATCTTGCCTGCGTGTGGAGCGGGCAGGAGGCTGATCCACGATAATAACGATGTTTCGGATTGCTTCAGGCTGCGGACTTGTCTTCGCGGCGACGGGTATTTTTTGCCGGAAAACGGTGGCGGCGCGATGGGCGCTGGACCGTGCAGCCGGTTCTTTTCAAGGGTTTTGGAGGAGAACAACATGAAAAGACATTTCGCGATTGCAGCGCTCGCCACCATGCTGGCGACGACCGCCTCGGCGGAAACCATCGGCGTTTCGATGGCCCTGTTCGACGATAATTTCCTGACCGTGCTGCGCAACGGCATGATCGATTATTCCAAGGGCATGAGCGGCGTTTCGCTGCAGATCGAGGATGCGCAGAACGATGTCGGCAAGCAACTGAGCCAGGTGCAGAACTTCGTCGCCGCCGGTGTCGACGCCATCATTGTCAACCCGGTGGATACGGATGCGACCGTGGCGCTTTCGCAGGCTGCCGCTGCCGCCGGCATTCCGCTCGTTTACGTCAACCGCCAGCCGGTCAACCTCGACAGCCTGCCGGAAAAGCAGGCCTTCGTTGCCTCCGATGAAAAGCAGTCCGGCACCCTGCAGACGCAGGAAGTCTGCCGCCTGCTGAAGGCGGCCGGCAAGGCGGAAGCGAAGGCGGTGGTGATGATGGGCGAGCTTTCCAACCAGGCGGCCCGCATGCGCACGCAGGATATCAAGGACGTGGTGGCGACGTCCGATTGCAGCTTCATCAAGCTTGTCGAGGAACAATCCGCCAACTGGTCGCGCACTCAAGGCTCGGACCTGATGACCAACTGGCTTTCGGCCGGGGTGCAGTTCGATGCGGTGATTTCCAACAATGACGAAATGGCCATCGGCGCGATACAGTCGCTGAAGGCGGCCGGCCGATCGATGGATGACGTCATCATCGCCGGCATCGACGCCACGCAGGATGCGCTTGCCGCCATGGCGGCGGGTGAGCTGGATGTGAGCGTTTTCCAGAATGCCGCCGGTCAGGGCAAGGGCGCGGTTGATACGGCGCTGAAACTGGCAAAGGGGGATGCGGTGGACAAGAAGGTTTTCGTACCCTTCGAACTGGTCACACCCGCAAACCTCAAGGACTATCAGGCCAAGAACTGAGACCCGTTCGGGCCTGACAATGACGTGACAGACCGAAGATGCTGAAGGCGGGGGAGGATATTCCGGCTTCAGCGATATCAGTGCGATTGAACCAGCGGAAGTTTTCCGCGGGAGGAAAGACTTTGAAAAACCTGTTGATGGCGACTGCGCTCTGTATTTTCGCAACGCCTGCCCTTGCCGAGACCCGTGTTGCGGTCTCCATGACATCGTTCGACAATCCGTTCCTGACGATTTTGCTGAACGGTATCAGGGCTGAGGCCGGGCGTGACAAGAACATCGAGCTTCTGGTGGAAGACGCCCAGCTCGATCCTTCGAAACAGCTCAATCAGGTGCAGAATTTCATCGCCAACGGTGTCGATGCGATCATCGTCAATGCCGTGGATGGCGATGCCACCTCGGCGATCACCAAGGCCGCGTCCGCCGCAAAAATCCCGCTCGTTTATGTCAATCATCCGCCGGCAGAACTCGAAACCGGCCTGCCTGACGGCACGGCCTTCGTCGGTTCCAACGAACTCGATTCCGGCACCATGGAAGCTGAAGCCGCCTGCAAGCTGATGGGCGGCAAGGGCAAGGCCGTGATCCTGATGGGACCATTGGAAAACCATGCGGCGCTGGTGCGCACCAAGGATGTGGAAACGGTGTTTTCCAAGCCGGACTGCAAGATCGAAATCCTCGAAAAGCAAACGGCGAACTGGAGCCGGACGCAGGCGCAGGACCTCGTTTCCTCCTGGCTGACGGCGGGCATCCAGTTCGATGCCGTCATCGCCAACAATGATGAAATGGCGATCGGCGCCGCGCAGGCGCTCAAGGCAGCGGGCATTTCCATGAAGGATGTCGTCATTGCCGGCATCGACGCCACGCCGGACGGTCTTGCCGCCATGCAGGCCGGCGATCTCGACATTACCGTCTACCAGAATGCGACGAAGCAGGGCGAAGTCTCGGTTCAGACGGCGGTGAAGGCCGCTGCCGGGCAAAGCACTGAGAAGACGCTTTGGGTGCCCTTCGAACTCGTGACCCCGGAAAACATGACCGCCTACGCCAAATAAGCGGGGGCTTCGGCCCCGGTCCATCTATCACTCCACTGGAAACAGCCATGAAACATACGCTCGATCCCCACATGTTCCGGCACCTCTCCCTGGCCGAGACCTGCCGCAAGGTTGCCGAACTCGGTTATGATTACGTCGAACTTTCACCCCGTCCGGATTTTCTTTCCTGGTGGACCCGACCGAAGGTCTATCCCGAACGCGTCGCCGAATTCAAAAAGGCGCTGAAGGACCATGGTGTCGGCCTTGCGACGCTGCAGCCCATGTATCGCTGGGCAAGCCCCTATCCGGACGAATGGGAGGTGGCGATCGACAACTGGAAACGCGCCATCGAGATTGCCGTCGAGATGGAATGCCCGATGTTCGTTTCGGAATTCGGCCGCGGCGGCTCGCCGGAGCGCAGCCTCAACGACCGTTCCGGCCTGCATCGGCCGGAAACCTGCGAAGCGCAGTTCTTCCGCGCCATGGATATTCTGGTGCCGATCCTCGAGCGGGAAGGTCTGGTACTGTCGCTGGAGGCCCATCCCGAAGACTGGATCGAGGAGATCGCGCCGGCCATCGACATCATCAAGACCATCAATTCCAAGGCGGTAAAGGCCTCCTTCATCGCGCCGCACACGTTCTTTTACGGTCCGGACATGGTGGCGAACCTGCGTGCGACCGAGGGCCATCTGGTGCATGTGCGCCTTGCCGATACCTATGACCACAACAAGTCGTCGCAGCTGCGTTACATCGTCAATCCCCCCGGCTCGAAGGTCAGGGTGCACCAGCACACCGATTTCGGCCAGGGCGAGATCGACTGGGAAACCTTCTTTGCGACGCTTGCCGACATGAAATTCGACGGCGTGCTGTCGAACTGCGTCTTTGCCTGGGAAGATCGTGTCGATGAAAGCGCACGGTTCATGCTCAGCGAAACCCGGCGATACGTCGCCAAATACTGGAAATGAGGTTTTTCAGATGACTGTGAGAATTGGTGTCGTCGGCACCGGCGCAATCGGGCGTGATCATGCCCGCCGTATCAATAAGGTTCTGGGCGGCGCGAAGATCGTTGCGCTGAGCGACGTCAACCG
Source organism: Agrobacterium sp. 22-221-1 (assembly GCF_053522445.1). Taxonomy (NCBI): domain Bacteria; kingdom Pseudomonadati; phylum Pseudomonadota; class Alphaproteobacteria; order Hyphomicrobiales; family Rhizobiaceae; genus Agrobacterium; species Agrobacterium sp. 22-221-1. The sequence goes on along the minus strand of NZ_JBNWCL010000006.1, from coordinate 274,288 downwards.
TGCCTCCGCCGAGGCGGTCAAAAACGACATCGCCCCGGATGCCGTCGTTTTCGCCACCGGCGAAGAGCTGATCGCATCGCCGGATGTGGATGCCGTGCTCGTCACCTCATGGGGTGCCACGCATGAGCAATATGTGCTGGCGGCAATCGCCGCCGGCAAGCCATGCTTTTGCGAAAAACCGCTGGCGACAACGGCGGAAGGCGCAAGACGCATCGTCGACGCCGAGGTGGCGCATGGCAGGCGGCTGGTTCAGGTGGGCTTCATGCGCCGATATGATGCCGGTTACGTGGCGCTGAAACAGGCCGTCGATAGCAGGATCGGCGCGCCGATCATGGTGCACGCCGCCCACCGCAACCCGGCGGTTCCGGAGCAATATGTCACCCCGATGGCGATCCATGACACGATGATCCATGAGATCGACGTGCTGCGCTGGCTACTCGACGATGACTATGTTTCGGCGCGCGTTCTCTTTCCCCGTTCGGCGGCCAGAAGCCATGCGCGGCTGAAGGACCCGCAGATCGTCATTCTGGAGACGGCGAAGGGCACGATCATCGACGTCGAAATCTTCGTCAATTGCCATTATGGCTACGATATCCAGTGCCAGGTGGTGGGCGAGGACGGCATTGCCAGCCTGCCGGAGCCGATGTCGGTACAGACCCGCCTCGGTGCCAAGCTGCAGAACGATATCCTTACCGACTGGAAAGACCGCTTCATCGCCAGCTACGATGTCGAATTGCAGGACTTCATCCATGCGGCGGCGAAGGGCACGGCATCGGGACCCAACGCCTGGGACGGCTACGTGGCCGCCATTACCTCCGACGCCTGCGTGGCCGCGCAGGAAACGGACGGGGCAGCCGTCGCAATTGAGCTTCCCACCCGTCCCGCCCTTTATCAGTGAGGTCTTTCATGCGTTTTGCCATCAACCACATCACCGCGCCGAAGCTCTCCCTTGAGGCGTTCTTCGCGACAGCCCGCGAACTCGGCCTTGCCGAAGTCGAAATCCGCAACGACCTGCCTGATATCGTCGGCACGGTGGAGCCGGCGGCCGTGAAGGCGGCGGCCGAAAGGGCCGGCGTGACGATCATCTCGATCAATGCGCTTTATCCCTTCAACGTCTGGTCGGGCGACCTGCCTGCGCGGGCCGTCGCCATGGCCGATTATGCGGCGGCCAGCGGCGCGAAAGCGCTGGTCATGTGCCCGCTCAACGACGGTACGCCGGTGTCCTTTGACGATCTCGTCACGGCGCTGAAGGCCATGAAGCCGATCCTTAAGGAACGCGGCCTGATCGGTTTCGTCGAGCCGCTCGGTTTCCCGATCTCTTCGCTGCGCACCAAGGCCGAAGCGATCAAGGCCATCGATGCGGCCGGTGGCGGCGATGTCTACAGGCTGGTGCACGACACCTTCCACCACCATCTCGCAGGCGAGACGGAGTTCTTCCCGGAGCGAACGGGGCTGGTCCACATTTCAGGCGTGATCGATCCTGCGGTCTCCGTAACCGACATGCTCGACGCCCACCGCGTTCTGGTGGATGACGGCGACCGGCTGGAGAATATCGCCCAGATCAGGACGCTTGAGGCGGCCGGTTACAAGGGACCTTACAGCTTCGAACCCTTCGCGACGGAAGTGCACGAGCTGAAGGATCCGGCCGCTGCCGTAAAGAGCAGCATCGACCATATCTCCCAGGCGCTCTGACCGCCTCGCCGCCCGCGGTTCGCTGCGGGCGGCGTTTCTTGCGGGGGATTAAAAACCCAGAGAAATCAATTCCGCATTTACGGATGATGCTGTAGTCTTCCGGCGACGAGAGAACAGCAAACAGGCACGGGTATTCTTCAGATCGACTGCGTGAGGCAGGCTTTCTGCCCGCACCGTCCGAAGTAGAGTGGTTGAATTTCCCCTTTATGAAAATAGACAGGAAAACGACGCTTAAGGACGTGGCGCGGGAGGCGAATGTTTCGCTGAGCACGGCTTCCCACGCCATCAACGGCACCGCACCCTTGACCACGCAGGTGCGCGAACGGGTGCTGGAGGCGGCACGCGCACTTGGTTATCTCGAAAACCGGCGACAGAAGGCGACGATCGCGACTTTGCGTGTTGTGCTTCTGGCCATGACCAATGATGCAGCCCCGCAGAGCGACCTTAACATGGTCAGCTGGACGATGCTGAACGGCTTCCGGCGCGAATGCGAGCGGCGCGGCATTCGCATCGTTCCCTATGTCAGCACAACGAGCCGGCTCGACCCGGTTGCGGTTGCGGCGGCGGCGGATGCCGACAATGTCGACGGTATCGTGATCCTGAACGATGACAGGCCGCAACTGGTCGAGGCGCTATCTGCGCTTTCCCGGCCGGTGGTGCTGATCAATGGCGAGGACCCGGCCATGATCGTCGATACGGTGACCGCCGAGAACCGTTTTGGTGCGCGGCTCGGTATCGAACATCTGCTGTCGCTCGGGCATCGCAATATTCTGCACATCACCTGGAAAGGGCGCACGACGATCCGCCGCCGATATGACGGTTATAGCGACGCATATCTCGCGGCGGGTCTCACTGTTCCCGCCGATATGGTCATCGAGGTGGAGAGCTACGAGCCGGAATGGGGCGAGGCCGCCATCCGCCGCCTGCTGGCCGAACAGCGGCCGCTCAGAAACGCCACGGCGATTTTCTGCGCCGCCGATAATCTGGCGCTCGGTTGTCTGAAGGCCCTGACAGAAGCCGGAATCCGGGTGCCGGACGATGTTTCGGTCTTGGGGTTTGACGATATCATGCCGGCGGCCTTCAGTGTACCGCCGCTCAGCACCATACAGTTGCCCGCCGACAGGCTGGGCGGCGCGGCGCTTGCGCTGCTGGAGCAGCGGCTTGTGGCGGCTGATCCGACGCGTCCGGCGCACCGGCTGGAACTCGGCTGTCGGCTGGTGTTGAGGGGCAGCATCGCGTCGCCGCCGAAGTAGGATCATAGGCCGTCTCTGCGGGCTGGTGGCAGAATGCCTGTTGGGAGGCTAATTTTCTCGCCGTCATGCCGGACTTGATCCGGCATCCAGCCGACGCGGCTCTCGCGCGGCGGAGAGACCCTTTCAGCCCAAGGACTTGGGCTGGCTGGATACCGGCTCAAGGCCGGTATGACGGGGTGGAGAGGTCTCGGTACCACATCATCCAATAGTCGATGCGGCTATGCTTCAAAGCGAGCATCCTCAAACCCCACGTCACTTCATCCCCGTGCCGGCAATGCCTGTCGTGATGTAACGCTGCAGGAACAGGAATACGACGGTGACAGGTGCCAGGCTGAGGAAGGTCATGGCGAGGATATAGTGCCATTGCACCGAGAACTCGCCCTGGAAGGCGTTCAGCCCCACCTGCAGCGTGAAGTTTTCACGGCTGCTGAGAACGATCAGCGGCCAGAGGAAGTCGTTCCAGCGCCACAGCACCGAGAAGATGGCGAGCACCGCGAGCGCCGGCGCCGTCAGCGGCAGGATGATGCGCCAGAAGATGCGGAATTCGCTTGCCGCATCGACGCGGGCCGCCTCGATCAGCTCGTCCGGGATGGTCAGCATATATTGCCTGAGCAGGAACACGCCGGTCGGCGTCGCGACCGTGGGGATGATGACGCCCCAGAGATTGTCGACGAGGCCGACGCCGACGATGACCAGATAGGCCGGCACCATGACGACGGTGAGCGGGATCATCAGGGTGGAGATGATCAGCACAAAGATCGCCTTCTCGCCGCGGAAGCGGTATTTGGAGAGCGCAAAGGCTGCCATGGCGTTGACGATCAGCGTCAGGACGGTTGCGACGAAAGTGACGAAGACCGAGTTCTTGAGGAAGGTCAAAAAGCTGAACCGGGTGAGCGGATCGGTGAAGTTCTCCGTCGCGACGGTCAGTTTCTGGACAGGCGTTATTTCCCGCGTATCGACGCTGACGGGTGGGCCGGGATTGGCGGGGTCCACCATCTGGGCTTTCAGGCCGATGCGGCGGACCATGGCCATTTCCCGCTCGATGCCGTCGATGGGGGCTTTCCACAGGCTGAGCGGTTTGTCGTAACCCTGCACCTCCACCTGCACGGCGGCGCGCGGCAGAAGGCTCGGCGGAAACCGGGTGATTTCGGCTTCCGGCTTCAGCGATGACATGGCGGCCCAGACAACAGGGATGAGGACGGCGAGCGTGCCGCCGATGAGCCAGACCCATGACAGGATATCGGTGAGGCCGATCCGGCCGGGGCGGCGGGTGCGTGTGAGGAAGGAGACGGTGTTGGACATGGTCAGGACTCCATCTTTTTGCCGAGGCGCAATTGCACGAGCGTCAGCCCGAGAAGCACAAGGCCCATCAGAACCGATGCGGCGGATGCAAGGCCGAAGAGCCTCAGATCGCTGCCGAAGGCCATCTGGTAGATATATTGCACCACGAATGTATTGGCCGTGCCCGGTCCGCCGCCATTGGTAAGAACCCAAGCTTCATCAAATATTTGCACCGATCTGATCATCAGCAGGATGAGCACGACGAGCAGGTTTGGGCCGAGAAGCGGCAGGGTGATGCGGAAAAGCGTGCGCCGGGGCGATGCGGCGTCGATGGCGGCGGCTTCATAAAGGTCCTTCGGGATGGCCTGAAGGCCGGCGAGCAGGATGAGCGTATAAAAGCCCATATGGAACCAGACCGAGACCACCACCACGAAGAAGCGCGACCAGCCGACATCCAGCAGGAAGATTTCCGGCGGCACGCCCAGCATCTGCAAAAAGGCGTTGAGCAGGCCGTTGCGGTCGAGGAACCATTTCCAGATAAGGCCGATGACGACGGGCGACAGCAGGACGGGGTAAAAGAACATGGCGCGGAAGAAACCGCGCGCGGCAATTGCCCGGTTGAGGATGAGGGCGGTGATAAGCGCGACCAGCAGCGTGGCGATGACGTTGAAGCCCACGAACCACAGCGTGTTCCAGATCGCCGTCCAGAACAGCGATTCCCGGCAGCTTCCGGGGTCCATGTAGCTCTGGCAATCGAGCAGCTTGCCGAAATTCTCCAGCCCGACGAAGGGGCGGTCGCTGATCAGGAGTTCGGTGCCGCCGGTGAAGGCGTAACCGACGGCAATGGCAATCGGCAGGAAGGTGAATATGCCGAAGAGAACGAGGTTCGGCATCAGGAAGATATAGGGCATGCGCCTTTTGCCGATCAGCCGCTCGATGAAGTTGAGCGGCACTTCGGCAATCGCCATCACGGCATCGAGCGCACGGTCGGACAGTCTCGCAAGCGTCGGATTGGCCATGCTAACCCCTCCCTTCGCTGTCGAGGCGCGGCAGCGCCAGTTCCGTTACGGGATCGAAGACATGCACCTTTTCCCGCGCCGGCATGATCTTCAGCACCGAGCCGGAAGCGGGGGCGAAATGACCGGCCTGATGCACGATGATCTGTTCCTTCTCACCCTGGAGATTGCCGTAGAGATAGGTCTCTGTGCCGAGGCTTTCGTGATACTGCACCTCGAAGGGCAATCCTCGATCCGCGATGGTGAAATGCGAGGGGCGAATGCCCGCGAGAACCGCCTGCCCGGGGCTGACGGCTGCCGGATCGACGAGGCAGGGCAGGGACACATCGTAGCCGGCGTCGATGGCGATGCCGCCGTCGCTGCCCTTCGTGATGGTGCCCTTCAGCATGTTCATGCGCGGCGAACCGAGGAAACCGGCGACGAAGAGGTTGCGCGGATTGTCGAAAAGCTCGAGCGGGCTGCCCACCTGCTCGATGCGCCCGGCGCGCAGCACCACGATCTTGTCGGCCATGGTCATGGCTTCCACCTGATCGTGGGTGACATAGATCATCGTCGTTTTGATATCGCGGTGCAGGCGGGTGATTTCGGCGCGTGTCTGCACGCGCAGCGCCGCGTCGAGGTTGGAAAGCGGCTCATCGAACAGGAAGATATCCGGTTCGCGCACGATGGCGCGGCCGATGGCGACGCGCTGGCGCTGGCCGCCGGAAAGCTGTTTCGGCTTGCGGTCGAGATAGGGTTCGATGGCGAGCATGCGCGCCGCCTCGTTGATGCGGCTTTCGATTTCCGCCCGCTTGAAGCGCAGGTTTTCCAGGCCGAAGGCAAGGTTCTTGCGCACGCTCATATGCGGATAAAGCGCGTAGGACTGGAAGACCATGGCGATCTTGCGCTCGGCCGGAGACAGCGCGCTGACATCGCGCCCGCCGATGCCGATGGTGCCGGAGGTGACGTCCTCGAGACCGGCGATGATGCGCAGCAGCGTCGATTTTCCGCAGCCCGAGGGGCCGACGAAGACGACGAATTCGCCGTTCTCGATCTGAAGATCGATGTCATGCAGCACATGAACGGCGCCGAACGCCTTGTTGAGGTTTTCGAGTTTCAGACTTCCCATCACCTGCTCCCTTCGGGCAAGTTCGTCGTCGCGACGATGTCTTGGCTGTTCCAGCCCTTCGGCAAGGGCGTCGTTCTTTTGATGGCGACATCGCGGGCCGCAAATCCTTCTACGCCGGCAAGATAAACCGCCGGCATTCCGCCGGGATAATCCTCCATTCCGACGATCCTGCCCTCAGCATCCTGCGTCCAGGCATTGGCGCGGCCGGCGGCATGGGGGCTTGGCGCAATATCCGCATTGGTTGGGCGCAGATCATATTGCAGGCCGGTGCCGAGCTTGCCCGGCTGCTGCGACAGCGTGATGCGCTCCAGCCGGACATTGTGAATGCCGGCCTTCGATGTGGCGACGAGGTTGATCGCGCCTTCCATGGAGCCGCTCAGATCTTCCACGACCAGATTGTCGACGCTGCCGGCCTGACGCTCGGGGCGGCGGTCGACGACGGTGACGGTGACAGCCTCACCCGAACCCCAGAAGCCGCCCGGCGTTTCGTGGCACTCGGCCTCGATCCGTGAAAAACGGATATTACGCATCGCGCCGCCATCGCGGGAAAACAGGCCGATGCCGCGATTGGACTCGATGATTTTACAATCCTCGAACACGACATTGGTGAAATCGCCGAAGGATTCCGTGCCGAGCTTCAGCGCGCAACTCATGCTGGAAACGGTGCAGCGGCGAACGGTGATATCGGCGCAGGCTCCAACGGCCTTGCCATCCGGCCCGGCGCTGGTCTTCAGGCAGATGCCGTCATCGGCGGTCGAGATGAAGCAATCCTCGATCAGGGCGCGCCGGCAGGCATCGAGCACAATGCCATCGGTATTCGGCAGGCGGCGGTCGTTTTCGATGCGGAGATTGCGGAAATGAAGGTCTTCGCAATCGACCATATGCAGCGTCCACATCGGCGAGCCACTGACGGACAGGTTTTCAAGGCGAACGTTGCGGCAGCTTTCCAGCACCATCACGCGTGGGCGCTTTTTCGCCGGGACATAGGTGCCCATGGCCTTGTCGTCGCCGACGATGAAGTTTTCACCGCCAGCCTCGATGCGGCCGGGGCCGGTGACGGCGATATTGCTTGCGCCGCTCGCGATGATCATGCCGCGATCGGAGTCTTCGGCAATCACCGAAACCCGGGTGAGGGCATAGGCGTCGTAATCGGAAACGGGGGCAAGCACCGCATCTTCGGCAAGATGCAGTTCCACGCCGCTTTTGAGATGGAGGCCGGCGCTGACATGACGCCCGGCCGAGAGAGACACGCGCCCGCCGCCTGCGGCTGACACGGTGTCGATAGCCTGCTGGATGGCTGCCGTGGCATCAAGGCCACCCGCCGCGACTGTGATGTCCTGACTGATGTTCATGATGCTCACGATGCCTTTGGCCTTTTCAGAAAAACGTCGATCAAAAGCAGCATCGTCAGCGCCTGCCCGTAGGGCGTGGGCAGATTGGGAATGCGGCGGTAGAAGTCGAGATCGTGGCCCATCGGCGTGCCGTCGGAAACGCCGTGGACGACGCCTTCATCGTCGATATTGCCAAGCACAGCCTTCAGCGCGCGTTCCGCATGCGGGCGATTTTCTTCGCCGAGAATGCCGGCCTCGATGCCGCGCAGAATGCCATAGGCTATGCCGGCCGTGGCTGACGTTTCCACCGGCGAGGTCGGATCATCGAGAAGCGTGTGGAACATGCCGTCCTCGCGCTGATACTGCCTGAGCGACCGCACCTGGCTTGCCAGCACATTGGCGAGGAAACGCCTGTCCTTTTCGCCAAGCGTCGGCACCAGTTCGAAAAGCTCGGGAATGGCGACGGTGATCCAGGAATTGCCGCGCGCCCAGAAGGCGTCAGCGAAATTATGGCGTCCGTTGAAGGTCCAGCCGTGATACCAGAGCCCGGTGACGGGGTCTGAGAGATAACGCGTATGGATCATGAACTGGTAGACCGCCTCGTCGATCCAGTCCTGACGTTTGCAGACAACGCCGGCGCGGGCGAGGAACAGACATGCCATGAACAGCGTGTCGTCCCAGAGCTCGCCCTCATTCAGCCGCTCCTTGACGACATGCTGGAAGCCGCCATCTTCGGTTTTCGGCAATTGATGCACCAGCCAGTCGGCCCAGTCTTCCACCAGCGCCCGGAAATCCGGCCTATCGACATGTTCGGTGAGGATGACAAGCGGCAGCATCGGGGCGGAACTGTTGATCTGGCGCGGCGGCAGGCCACGCTCGATCTGCCAGCCATACCATGTCACGAGGTCATCCAATGCCTTCCGGTCGTTGGCGGCCAGCGCCCGGCGCAGGAAACCGTAAAGGCCCACACCCACTTCCCAGTCCCATTCATCGAACTGGATCTTGCCATCGGAACTGCCGCTGACCAGACCTTCCTGAATGCCCTTGAGGCGGCTGAACGCGGCGGCGACATTGTCGATCGTCGTCCTGAGAGTGTCTTTTTCCATGCTTGGCTGGTTCATCTGTCAAATTCCGCTAGGAGCATTTCCAGTAAAAGCGGGGATCGCTTTTACGTCCGGATAATGCGTTAAAACAAAGAGCTAGAGCGTTTTCGCGTTTCGCAGAAAAGCGGAAAGGCTCTGGGAGTAGAATGGTTGTGCCGTGCCGCCCGATGCGGGGTCGGCGCTGTCGAAGGTGATTTCCGGCTGGGGCTGATCGTGGTCGAAGGCCATGGCCTGCCCGCCAATGGTGAATGCGCCGTCCCAGGTCAGGGTAAGCTCAGCTCCGCCCGGCGGCGTGACCGAGAGCAGCCGGCTTTCGGCATCGAAGGTGATCTGCGTGGCGAGGATTTTTTCCCGAAAACGGGCAAACTCCGCGACATCCCCGCAGCCGACGATGCCGACCCAGCCGGCACGGCGGCCGGGCGATCTGATCTCGCGACTGGCGGTGGCGCCGGCGGCGATGGGCTGAAGCCCGTTGGTCGCATAAAGCGCGGCAAAGCCGCGGCCCGAGCGGGTGATGAGCCAGTTGCCCTCCACCAGCACCTCGTCCAGCCCGTCGCGGCCGAGATAGGCATGGGTCCAGTCGTTGCGGTGATCGTGCGTATCGAAGATCATCATCGCCAGATCGCGATGTTGCGCCACGCGTGGCAGGATGCCGCTGCCTGCCCAGTAGGAGGGGCGCTGGCTGCCCCACGGATCGTCTTCGCCCGGATGGTTGACCCAGAGCCGCGCCATCGGGTGGCCGGCAAGCTTGATGTCCATGACGTGCTGCTGGTGGCCCTTGCGGCCGGTCTTGTGGTCGACAACGGTGGAAAGCTGGGCGGCCTCGTTCTTGAAGAGCACGAGCTTGCCGGGCTCCAGCCCCTGCGCATACCGCGCCTCGACCATGCGGCCACTTGTCAACTGTGAAAGGGCGGCGAGATGCGCCGGCGGCAGGTAATCGCCGCAGCAGAACATCGGCAGCGAGGCGACACCGTTGTTCAGCCAGCCCTGACCGAAGGCGACCTGCGCAAAGGGCGCCAGTTCCGTCAGCGGCCCGGCGCGCAACTCCTTGTCATAGGCTCTTCCCTGGGAGCCGGAGGGGACGCCGCCGAGCGTGTGCAGCGCGATCATTTCGAAGATGAGATCGATCTGATAGCGCGCGCGTGCTGCAAGCTCCGGTCCCGCCCAATGTTCGATAGCGAGAAGGCCGATGAAATCCACCGGATAATAGGCAGCGGAGTTCCACTCGGCCAGCCCGTGCGCCTCGACGCTGTCGAACCAGCGCTCCAGCCGGTCGGCGGCCAACGCCGCCTGTTCTCTGCCGGTGCGGCCGGAGGCGGTGAAGAGGGCATCCGGCAGATACTCGCCGGCTAATAACTGGCTGGTGTGGAAGCAGAGAACATGGTTCTCGCTCCAGAACCACATGACGTCATTGCCCGGTTCGTCCACCCAGTAACGATAGCCGAGGATCGAGGCATCGATCCGCGCCCGCATCTCTGCCGGCAGGCGGTCGCCATAGGCGCGCACCAGCCACAGAAGCGGGATCAAGACGAAATCGGAGCAGTCTTCCCGCCGATCGATGGAATGCAGCGTCGCATCGACGATGCCGCCGATCGTTTCGATGTCATCGCTGCCGGTGGCGACCATCGCCAGCGCGCGGCCGATGCGCCAGGCGCCGAAGCGGGCGCTGAAGGACAGGGCGGCCTTTTTTCGCCCGTTGATATCGGCATTGTGTGCTTCCGGTGCGATATCATGCATGAAAGCGGCGTCGATGACGCGGGTTACCGTTCCCGCTCCCGAACCCATGGTGATTTTGACACCGTGATATCCGTCCGAAATGCCTGTCGTTCCGGGGATCGTCAGCGAGGATTGCCCGGCCTTCAGCACGGTATCCACTTCCGCAAGCGAAGCGCGCTCGTGGCCATGGCTTTTGACCGCGATGTGCACCGGCAGGTCGTTCGCAGGCGCCGCCCCGAAGACCAGTTCGAGGGCCGTGCCGGAAAACACGTCCCGCACTGGACGAACATCGCGCACCAGCGCGGCGAGACGCTTCGTCTCCTCCCGGTCGAGCGGTACGGGCAGCACGACGGTCAGCGGCGTAGGATCGATTACCTCAAGCTCGAAGAACCAGATGATGTCGCGTTCCGCCAGATCCTCGCAGAGCAGCAGCACCTCGTTATCGCCGGCCGCGAGATCGAGCGTGATGTCACGGCTGCTTTCGACATTACGGATGAAAGGTTCGAAACGGACCTGTTCGACGCCGCCCACCCAGATGCGGACGCCGCCGCAGGTGCGCAGCCGAAAATGCGCCTGTCTCGCAACCTCGCTGCGGAAGGTGCCCTTCAGCCAGCGCTGCACATGGGTGGGAACATGCCAGAAACCGGTGAATTCGACACGGCGGTTGGAGCCCGGCAGGTTGAGGTGCGATACCGTAAAGCCAGCATCGGGTGCGATATCGCGGCCGATCATGGTCTGCTGGAAGGCCTTGCGGCAGGGCAGGTCGCCCACATCCACGAAACCGTTGATGAAGCGATAGTTCACGCGATCTTCGGCGGGGGCTGCGGTGCCGGGAAACGACATCTCCACCAGATCGGAGACGATCCAGGCAGTCACCGTTTCGCCGTTTGCGACGGTATATGTCGGCTGCGACGCGTTCGCCGCAAATGGTCCATCCGTCATAATGGATCGCCTCCCATCGATCTTTATGAAATTATTTTCACAAACCGATTTTCGCTTTTCTGCGTCGATTTGTGCGATTTATGTAAAACAAACAGCTTGACGTTTATTCTGTCAAGTCGCAAAACATTATAAATCGAATTAAGCAGAGGAGCTTTCGTTCGATTTATGAAAATGTTTTCATTGGGAGGATGAGCATGATGAGATTGTTTTCGGGCGTCAGCGCCCTCGTGGTGGCCTCTGTCGCAGGTCTTGCGACGGCCCAGGCCGAGACCCGCACGATTACTTTCCTTTTTACGGATGACGACCAGGGTTATGTGCAACGCATGTCGGAACTCAGCAAGGAGTTCGAGACGGCCAATCCGGGTGTGAAGATCAATTTCGTGTCTTCGGGTTATGACGCGGTTTCCAAGCAGCTGCCGGTGCAGCTGGCGGTGGGCGAAGGTCCTGATATCGCCAAGATCACCGACTGGCAGCTTGCGCCCTATTATCTCGACATGCGCCCCTATATGAAGGATGCGGAAGCCTTCGCGAAGCTGCACGGTTCCAGCCTCAACCAGCTTCGCCTGCCGAATGTCAACGATCCTCAGTCGATCAACGGTTACATGGCGTCGCAGACGCTGAACCTGCCCTTCGTCAACAAGACGCTGTTCGAGCAGGCGGGGGAACCCTTGCCCGGCCCAACCGCGAAATTCAGCGAGATCGTCGAGGCTTCCGCCCGTGTCGCCAAGGCGACGGGCGTGCAGATTCCCTTCACCATGGACCGTTCCGGCCACCGCTTCTCCGGCGGCGCCTTTGCTTATGGCGCGACCTATGTGAAGGACGGCAAGTTCAGCTTCCCGGACGACGCGGCGAAAAAATATATCGCCGATATCTATTCATGGACGCAGAATGGCAGCTTCCCCAAGGAAATGTGGGGTGCGGCCGGCGGTTCGCAGTACAAGAACATGGGTGACGAGTTCGTCAACGGCAATGTCGTGACCTATCTGGCCGGCAACTGGATGGTCAATCCGTTCCAGAACAAGATCGGCGACAGTTTCGAATGGACGGCGATCAATGCGCCCTGCGGCGAGGCCGGATGCTACGCCATGCCCGGCGGCACCGCCATTGTCGGCTTCAAGCGCACAAAATATCCGGAAGATGTGGCTCACTTCATCGAATTCCTCGGCTCCGAAAAGGTGCAGCGGGAAATCGCCGAGAACTACGTCATCCTGACTGGCGCAGAGATCGTCGATCCGCAATACAAGCTGAAGAGCGAAGACGCCAAGGCGGCGATGAAGGTGTTCCTCGACAACAAGAAGAACGTGCCGCAGGCCGCCCGAGAGTTCGAACGCGCCAAGGGCGGCAGCGCCATGTATCAGCAGATCGTGCAGCGCATGAGCCAGCTCATCGTCGGTGAGTTGACGCTCGACCAGACCTACAAGGTTCTGGAAGATGACGTCGCCAAGATCAACGAGGCTGTCGCGGTCAAGAAATAACGGCCCGACCGTCCGCCTCCGGCGGAATGATGAACCTCTCGAACGATATGTCCGGAGCGGTGCTCCGGGCATATCGCGCCGTTTCTTTCCGAAGGCGGCGCATTTTCGCTGGAGGAACTGCCGCAGGGAGCCGTTCCCGGCAACCCATCGAAAAACTGAAATGTGCTCCGTTTAAACCTGACGATGAGGCGCGCGGAACGCCGCGCCGCCTGTTTTCGTCACGCGTCACTCGCTGAAAATCATAGGATTCGTCATGGCCAGACTGAAGATGTCATCTTTTCTCTCCGCACGCTCGAGCCTGTTCGCCTCCGTCGCATTGCTGGTTCTGGTTCCGGGCGCGCAGGCGTTCGATCGCACCGGGCCGGCAGGGCAGGGTTATGCCATTACGGTGCCGGAACCGGCGGCAACATATCCGCTGCCGCTTGCCGACAATTATCGCAACCAGACCGGCAAGAATGAGAAGGGCGAGGCGGTTCGCGCCTATGACGACAGGGACAACCCGATCATCGAAATCCTCTCCGGTTTCAACCGTATCTGGAGGCTTGGCGATGAAAAATGGGCGGATGGCGGCGCCAATGGCGATGGCCCGGCGGATTTCAGCCATGTGAAGATTGTCGATCCCGCTGTCTGGCAGGAAAACATGCGTTACGTGCTGTCCGTCACCGGAAAGAACCGCACCCGCGCTGCCGCTTTCGAAGCCTATATGAACGACCGGCGTTCGCAGGGTTACAGCGTCATCGACGGCATGGGGCCGCTTGCCGCCTGGTATCGCGAAGGAGCGGGCGCAACGACGACGATCAATCATACGCTGGCTGATTTCGACCCGAACGAGGTCATCACCCGCAAGGAAGACGACAAGGGCACCGAGGCGGGTGCAGTCGATAGCGAGTTGAAGGATTTCGTCGCCTTCATGAAGGTGATCCGCGGCCCGGAGGGCACGACGTCGCCGGCGAAATATTTCTATTCCTCACCACGGCCCTGGCGCATGAACGACAAAGGCGAGGTGATCGAGACCGGCAAGGAAACGATTGGCGACCGCAGCTTCGAAAGCCACGACAGCGATCCGGGCGTCATCGTGCCGGCGCTGAAATATGCGCGGGAAAATCGCGGGCGCGGCAAGGATGGCGGTTTTCCGAGCGGGCACACCAATGCCGCCTATCTGGCCGCCATTGCCTATGCCTATGCGGTGCCGGAGCGCTTTTCCGAATTGCTGACGGCGGCTTCCGAACTCGGCGAGAGCCGCATCGTCGCCGGCATGCATTCACCACTCGATGTGATCGGCGGCCGCATCACCGCAACCGCCATGGCCGCCGCCATGTTGCAGGACCCCAAAAATGCCGAGGTGAAGAAGGCCGCGCATGCGGCCTTGCAGGCCTATTTCGCCAAACGTCTGCCGCAGGGCCAGTCGCTCATCGATTTCGCCCATGGCGCAAAGCCGGATGTCGACCAATTTGCCTATGCGGCGAAGAACGGGGCGGATTATCGCAGGCGCATGACCTATTCCTTCAGCCGCGACAAGGCCGCAGGCGATGCGCCGATGGTCGTGCCGAAGGGGGCGGAGATCCTGCTGGAGACACGTCTGCCCTATCTCGATGCCGCCCAGCGCCGCGCCGTGCTGTTTTCCACCGGCATCGAGGCCGGTTATCCGCTGCTGGATGACAGCAATGGCTGGGGCCGCATCAATCTGGTCGCTGCGGCCAGCGGTTACGGCGCGTTTGACGGCGATGTCGAGGTGACGATGGACGCTGCCGCCGGCGGGTTCAATGCGGCGGACAGATGGACGAACGATATTGCTGGGGCAGGGCGCCTCGTCAAATCCGGCAGCGGAGCGCTGACGCTTGGCGGCCATAACAGCTATGGCGGCGGCACGATCGTTAAGGACGGAACGCTGGTGGCGTCGTCCCCCGATGCGCTTGGAACCGGCGGCGTGCTGGTCAGCGGCGGCACGCTCTCGCTCGGCGGAGAGACGGATCTTGTCATCGGCGGCGACTATGCGCAGTCGGGCGGCACGCTGGCGGTCGATCCGAAAAAGGCTGCGCTTCGGATCAAGGGCAATGCGGTGCTGGACGGCGCGACGCTGAAGCTCGCTTTCGATGGCGCGCCAGCCGCCGGCACGCGGCTCGACGTGATCTCCGCCAACGGTCTGACCGGAACCTTTACCTCGATAGATGCGGGCAATGTCAAGCTGCGGCCGGTCTATACCGGCTCGGCACTGTCGGTGGTGGTCGAATAGGCCGATGCAACAGGCCTGCCGGGCGCGGTTTAAGCCGCCGCGCCCGGGGCTTCGGTTCAGGAATTCTGCCGTCGCATCAGCAGGAAGATGACCGGTGCGGCGAGCACCGAAACGATGGCGGCAATGATGAAGGAGGCCTGATAGCCGAATTTTTCGGCGATCGCGCCTGCGCCCAACCCGCCGATCATGCCGACAACGCCATCCATGCACTGGAACAAGGTGAAATCGACCCCGGCCTGCCTGGGGTCGGACCAGCCCATGAAGCAGGCGTAAAGCGCGACGAAACCGATGGACATGATGCCCGACGAGCTTGCCACCGCAACCGCCATCACGACCCATTGCGAAATATCGCGATGAACGCTGAAATAGGCGAAGAGGCACAACAGCGCCGTCTGCACGAAAATGGCGATGAGCAGGATTCGTGACGCCCCGTAGAGGCGTACCAGCGTTCCGCCGAGCAGCGCGCCGGCGAAACCGACGATCATGCTGCCCACGCCATTCAGCGCGCCGATGGTGGCGAGATCGAAACCGTAATCGACCAGAAACGGGCCGAGCATTGCCAGACCCCATTTCTGCGCGGCGACATAAACGGCCGCGATCAGAAGGCCGGTGCGGACTTCCCGTCGCTTGAGCGCGTTTTTGATCGATGGCAGGTGATCCCGTGTTTGCGTGGCCGTTCTTGCCGCCGGGCCGAACAGGAAGGGAAGTGCGAGCAGGATGACCAGCCCGGCCATGACCAGCGTGGCGCTCGTCCAGCCGGCGCGCTCCACCAGCACCAGAAACAGGCCGGCGCCGATGGCGGAGCCGAGATAGGAGCCGCCCACCTGTGCGGCGTTGCCCCAGCCATGATGCTCTTCCGCCAGCGTTTCGACCGCATAGCCGTCGCAGGCAATGTCGACGGTCGCCGTCACCAGCGCGATTACCGACAGGATGGCGATTGCGACGGAAACCGGCGACGGGCCGGTAAAGGCAAGAACCGCGAGGCCGCAGGCGCAGGCGACGATGCCCGTGCCGACGATCACCCGCGACCGGTTCCTGCCGACGGGCGGCAGCCGGTAGCGCTCCACATGCGGCGACCAGAGGAATTTCAGCGCCCAGGGGAGAACGACGAGATAAAGCAGGCCGATCTGGTCCAGCGGCAGCCCGGCGGTTCTGAGCACCGCCGGCAGGCCGAGAAAGGTCAGCCCGCCAATCACGCTCTGGCCGACATAAAGCCCGCCGACCGCCACGAAGACGGCGGCCGGCGACGGCTTGGTTGTGGCAGGGTTCTGCTGCAGCATCAGAAGCGATACCGGATGCTGCCGACGACCTTGCGGCCTTCGTCATAATAGCAGAAGCCCGTGGTGCAGACCTGTTTCACCTCGTCGAGAAGGTTGGTGGCATTGATCTGCAGTTTCACGCCTTCCAGCGAGGGCAGGGCCTTGCCGAGATCGTAGCGCAGCGAGGCATCGACGAAGGTGCGGGCCTCATTGTCGAGAATGGGCGTGTGCTGGTTGTCGCCGAAGCTCGATCCGACATAACGCAGCCCCGCGCCGATGCCGAGGCCTTCGAGCGCGCCGCTCTGGAACTCGTAATCGGCCCACAGCGAGAAGGTGTGATAGGGCGAGGAATTGAGCTGCTTGCCCACCGTTTCCGACGTCAGTTTGGTGATTTCAACGTCGTTATAGGAATAGGAGCCGATGAGGCTCCAGCCATTGTCGAGCGAGGCCGTGGCTTCGAGTTCCACGCCGCGCGAGCGCAGGTCGAGCTGGCGCAGCAGGTTGATGCCGGATGAAGTCTCGTAGACCGTCGCATTGTCCTGATCGAGATTGAAGAAGGCGGCGCTCAGCAGGGCGTTATATTGCGGCAGGGCATATTTCACGCCGAGTTCATATTGTTTGCCGACCGTCGGCTGCGCCTGGCCCGTTACCGTTCCCGTGGTGATGATGACGCCCGGATTGGCGACGAAGGAGGTGCCGTAGCTGACATAGGGCATCACGCCGCTGTCAAAGACATAACCGAGGCTGGCGCGGCCGGTCGTCTTGGTTTCATCGCTGTCATAGGTTGGAGCCGTTGCGTCTCCGACGGTCTGGGCCTGATATTCGGTGTCCAGCCAGTCGTGGCGGATGCCGGCCGTCAGGCGCCAGCGGTCGATTTCGACCTGATCCTGCGCATAGATGCCGAGCGTGTTCATCCGCTGGGTCAATATCAGCGATACATCCGGCGTATAGGTATAGGTGTCGGTGAACAGGCCCGGCCCGCTGCCCTGTTTCGAGGTGTAGGACATGTGGCTGAAGTCGATACCGGTCAGCAGCGTATGTTTCGCCGGGCCGGTGTCGAATTCGGTCTTCAGGTAATTGTCGGCGGAGACGCCTTCATTGTCCTCGATGGTGATGCCGGGATAGTTGGCGAAGACCCATTGCTGGTCGGCCGAAAGCCCCGAATAACGCGCCTTGCTGTAGAAGGTGACGTTATCGTTGATTTCATGCTCGAACTCATAGCCGATACGCCATTGTTTCTGCTCGAAATCATTAAAACGGGAATCGCCGCCATAAACCGGCGTCGCGCCGATCGACTTGCCGTCGCTGCCGTAATTGTTGATGTATCCCCAGGTGCCGCCGGTGGTGCTGTCCATATATTCGCCGAGCAGCGTCAACTTGGTGCCGGCATCCGGCTGGAAGGTGAAGGCCGGCGCGATGAACAGCCGGTCGTCCTTGATGGCGCTGATTTCGTTGCGGCCGTCGCGGGCCACCCCGGTCAGGCGGTAAAGCATGGTCTTCTCGTCATCGACGGCACCGGAAAGATCGAAAGCGCCCTGCACGCGGCCGAAGGAGCCATATTGCAGCTCCACCTCGCGCAGCGTCTCTTCGGTCGGGCGTTTCGAAATGATATCGACAATGCCGCCGGAGCTGCTGGCGCCATAGATGGAGGCGGCCGGGCCGCGCAGGATGGAAACCGCTTCCACGCCATAGGGCTCGAGCCGGGCGCTGCCGTTCTGGCTGCTGACCTGCCGCAAGCCGTCGCGGAAGATGCCGGTGGTGCTGAGATCGGTGCCGCGCACCTTGAAGGCGTCGAAACGCGGCTCCGCGCCATATTGGCCGATGCGCGCGCCGGGCGTGTAGTTCAGCGCTTCCGAGAGGTTCTGCGGCTTCAGGTCGTCGAGCTGCTTGCGGCTGACGGTGGTGATCGACTGGGCGGTTTCGGCAACCGGCGTATCGGTCTTGGTGGCGGTGCGGCCGGATTTGCCGACATAGCCATTGCTTTCGATGATGCCTCTGGCGCCTTCAAGGCCGGTGCCCTGCACGGTAATCGGCGCAAGCAGGGTGCTGCCGGCGGCAGCCGAACCGCCGCTTTCGCCGGTCTGGCTGGCGGGATCGAAAATGCGGACGGTGTTGCCGCCGGCCAATGCGTAGTTCAGTCCCGATCCGGCCAGAAGCCCGCTGACGGCCGCCGATACGCTGAGCGTGCCCTTGACGCCGGCCGTGCTGCGGCCCCTGGTGATCGCGGAGGGGTAGACCATGCGCAGATTGGCCTGACGGCCGAAGCTGAGAATGGCGTTTTCCAGCGGCCCTGCGGGAATGGAGACGGTGACGGTGGCGGGTGCGCCGCTTGCGGCGGGCGGTGTCTGCGCGCTGGCGGTCGTGGCGCCCGGACCCGCCGCGACGATACCCCCGATGATCGCCGTCGTCGTCAGCCAGAACCAGCCGCGTGCCTGCTTGCCCAAATTCATGTCATTCCCTCTCACTCGTGATCTCATGCAGCCCGATTAAACGGGTCCTGATTGCCTAGAGTGAAAAGGCGGGCCGACTCCTGACGTCGGATTCGCGAAAAAAAGTTATTTTATCGCGAGCGGACGAGAACCAGCATTCCGGAAAGCCGCGATACCGAAACGGGAAGGCTCTCTTCGAGAATGGTGAGCGCCTGATCCGTGTCCTTGAGGTCGAAGATGCCGGAGACGTGCTGCCTCGCCGCCGCCTCATCGAGGATGACAATGCGGCCCCGGCGATATTGCGAGAGAATATCGAGAACCTCGCGCAGCGGCTGGCCGGAAAAGACGAGCTTGCCTTCGCGCCAGGCCATGCTGTTGGCGACATCCTTGCGGGCGCGCACCAGCCTGCCGTCGCCGCCAAGGGTCACGGCCTCTCCGGGCGTGAGCACAGCGATCTCGACGCCTGCGGTCACCTCCACCCGGCCTTCCTCCACCTGCACCTCCTGCGGCAGCGCGCCATTGCCGGTGCGCACCGAATAATGGGTTCCGAGCGCCTTTGCCGTCAGCGCTCCATCCTCGACGATGAAGGGCCGCTCTGGGTTTTTGGCGACATCGAAATAGGCCTCGCCGCGAAGAAGGGTGATGCGCCGTTCCTTTTGCGAATAATGAACTGCAATCGCGGTATCGGTGTTCAGGCTGATGCGGCTCCCGTCTTCCAGCGAAAGCATGCGTGTTTCGCCGATTTCGGTGTAATAATCCGCCTGCCAGCGGTCCTTCAATCCGCTTTTCTCCGCAAACAGCGCCGCAAGCCCGATGAGGCAGAGACCGGCAACGCCCGCCAGCATTGCCCGGCGAGGTCCGCGCCGTTTTCGCTGTTCAACCGGTGCAAGCTCGATATCGCCAAGCTCGCCCCATAGGCTCTGCATGTCCTCATAGGCGCTGGCATGGGCGGCATCGGCCCGCAGCCAGACATGAAACGCCTCGCGCTCCGCTTCCGTCGCGTCTGCCGATTGCATGCGCGCCACCCACAACGCGGCCTCTTCGGCCAGAGCCTCATCGGTCAAGCCGTTATCCTTCAGACCGTCCGGGCGCTTGTTCATGTCCTGATCTGCCGTTTGTTGCGTGCTGAGATGTGGTCCTTTTCCCTTATAGAGTGAAAAAGGATGCGAACACCTGATGCCGGTCTACATTTTTATTTGCGCGCGGACCTGACGGCAGTGCAGCAGCGCCTTGATGATGTGTTTTTCCACCATGTTGCGGGAAATGCCGAGACGGGCGGCGATTTCGCCATTGGAATGGCCATGCAGGCGGCTGAGCACGAAGACCTGCTGGCAACGCTTGGGCAGTGCCTCGATGGCCCGCGCCATCAAAATAAGGTGCTGCCGCCCGACGACGATCCGCTCCTGCCCCGGCTCTTCGCAGGCAACGGCAAAACCCGCTTCGTAAGGTGCGAATAACGGCCGCTCGCGCGACTGGCGAATGGCGGTCAGGCGGGCGACGGACCGGGCGATCTGGAAAAGATAGGCCTGTGGATTGTCGATCAGCGTCGCATGAGAAACCTCCAGCGCCCGCAGCAGGGTTTCCTGCATGGCGTCGGCAGCGTCTTCCCGGTTCTGCAGGCGCCGGCGGAAAAACCGCATCAGGCGGCTTTCCTCCTCGGCATCGAGAACCTGTAACAGGGCTTTGCTCATCAATCGACCCGGTGGCGTATTGGCCTGGCGCATGAAGCAGCCGGATACGCTGCGTCATGTCGCGATAAACATGATATTTCTAATCATATTTATCGCCTTCGGATGCAAGCTGCCAACCAGTAAAAAACCGGGGGCGAAATCAGGCTCACGTTTCCGTGATGATTGTTGCGGGATTACATCAGGCCGTTTGGGCTGAGTTACAGGAAATAACGCACCCTGAGCGGCAGCAGCGCAGCACCGATGGCGGATGGATCGCCCTTTGTTTCGCTGAGAACCAGCTTCGCCTCATTTGGCCCGACACCATAACGATGTTGGCGCTCTGAGGGCATGCGCGTACGTTCGATCATCATTTGGCCCAGCGTGCGCGGCAATTGCCCGCCGAAGACGATGGCTTGCGGATCAAGAACCGAGATCAGGCTCGCCACCAGACGGTCCACCTGTGGCATCGTCTCGGTGAGCCACTCCTCGACGCCCGGCCATGCGGGGTCGAAGCGCTGGTAAAGCGCCTCGATCGAATGGATGTCGACGCCGTTTTTTTGCAGCGCGGCGATCAGATATTGCAGCGCCGGACGTTTGGACGCTTCGTCCGGGCTGTATATGCCGCTGAATTCGCCGGCATTGCCGTGAAAACCGTGAAATGGCTGACCGCCCAGGATCAGTCCGCCGCCGAAACCGTAGTTGAACGACAAGTACGCAAAGGTCTGGCACCAGGAGCCCACGCCGCGAAGACTTTCACCGATCGCGCCGGTGGTGGCGTTGTTCTCCAGCCAGACCGGCAGGCGGAACCGTTTCTCAAGGATCGGCTTCAGGTCCATCAGCGACCAGTCGCGCAGGGGCTCTGGCGCATTGAAGGCGCGGTCCTCAGACACGAAAAAGCCGGACATGGAAAAACCGAGGCCAAGCAGGCGCTCGCGCGGGATGCCGTGTTCCGAGAGCAGCCGTTCGAGGGCCTGCGACAAGGCCGCAAGCGTCTCCTCCCGGTCCTCCGGAAGCATCTTCAGTTTTTCCTCGACAATCACGTCGCAGCGGAAATCGGCGATGCAGATCACCACGGAATCTGTGTTGATGGAAATGCCGAGCGAATAGGCTGCTTCCGGCACCAGTTCGATGGTGGGGCTGGGCTGGCCGCGCGTGCCCTTGAGCGGCGCGCCGGTTTGCAGAAGCCCGCGCTCCTGAAGGCCTTCGATCAGCCGGTGCACGGATTGCTGGGTCAGGTTGGTGTGGCCGGTGATCGATGCGCGGGCGATGGGGCCGTGGCGGCGCACGATATCCAGAATGAGACGCTCGTTTTCGCTGGCAAGCGGCTGGCGGTCAAAGGTCCGGTGCGGCGTCTGATCTGTTGTCATGGCCTTGGATAACGGCTGCGCGGAGCGGCGGCAACATGGGGCACTGGTTTGCGACAGCATTTTTCACTGGACTGTCACAAATATTACACTTAGAGTGTATTAATAAGGGGCCGGTCAACAACGGGTCCCCAGGAGGAACCATTCAATGCGCATGAAATTTCTTGCGATCGCCGCGCTTGCGCTGGCGACGACGGCAGCGCCGTGCCTTTCGGCAGACAGCAACATGAAAAACCTCGACTTCGATCTTTCGAAGGTCACGCGCGACAATTTCTACGACATCGTCGTTCCCGCCGCCAAAGCCGAGGGCACGGTGACGATGTATAATTTCGCCGGCAGTTTCGCCGATACGTGGAAAGAACTGATCACCCGTTTTGAAGCCAAATACGGCATCAAGGTCGCCTATAGCGACGTTAAGGGCGATCAAGCGAACCAACAGCTGATCGCGGTACAGGCGGCAGGTCAGGATTCGCCGGTAGACGCCTATTTCGCGGGCGGTGGCAGCTATCCGCTGCTGTCCGCCAAGGGCGTTGTCGGTAACATTGCGCTGACGAAAATTCTGCCGAACATGGCCAACTACAATCCGGAACTGGCCGAGACCGTCTTCGGCAAGCCGCATGGCGGCAGCTTCCCGCTGGTGCATCTCAACCAGACGGCTATCGGTTATGACTCTGCCTTCGTGAAGGCCGAGGATGTGCCGAAGAGCTTCGAGGACCTGCTGGTCTGGGCGGAAAAGAACCCCAAGCGGCTTGGTGTCACCCTGCCGGCCAAGGGCGGCTCGGGCGGCGGCTTCATCTATTCGGTCGCGCTCAACTATCTCACCGGCGACTGCCGTGCAAAGCTCACCGACTATAGCCAGACGCTGCAGCAGGCCGAAGAGTGGGCCATGGAGTCCGAGTGCCTCACGCCTGTCTGGGATTATTACCGCCGTCTTCTGGCCGTCGCTGAACTGACCAATGGCAATGCCGATACGCTCAACCTCATCAACAACCAGCAGCTTCACATGGGCACCGTCTGGGAAGATCAGGTCATGAGCTTCCTCGGCACCAAGCAATTGCCCGACAGTTTCCGCATCACGCTTCTGGAAAAAGGCCAGGTCGGCTCTGGCGACGCCATGTTCGTGCCGGCCAACGCCAAGAATGTCGCCTCCGCACTGCTTCTGATCGATATGGCGATGAGCAAGGAATTCCAGCTCTGGAAGCTGGAAAACAAGGCTTCCCGTTCTCCGCGCACGGATGTCACCAATGATCTGATGCCGACGGCGGTGCAGGAGCATGTCCTGCCGCAGAGCGTCTATCCGCGCCTGTCGCTGCCGGCTTTCTGGGACATGTCGACAGCGCTTGCCGAAGCGCTCGATGAAAAAGTCCTCAACCAGTAACGCCATCAGGGATTGCCGGATCGTGTGCCGCAAGTGGCTGCACGGTCTGGAACCCTTGGTCAAAAAATATGAGGGAGGCTCGTCATGAGTGAACTCGAGATCAGCAATATCAGCAAGGATTATGGGGCGAGCCGGGCGCTTCATCCCGTATCTATCACGGTGGAGCGGGGCGAATTCGTCACCATTCTTGGGCCCTCGGGTTGCGGCAAGTCCACGCTTTTGCGCATCCTCACCGGCATCAGCCAGGCGTCCGGCGGCGAGATCCGGCTGGGTGGCAAGCGCATCGATCAGGTGCCGCCGGAAGCGCGCGATATCGCCATGGTTTTCCAGTCCTACGCGCTTTTCCCGCATATGTCTGTCGCCAAAAATCTCGGCTTCGGCCTGAAGATGAAGAAGGTCGCGAAGGACGAGCGGGTGCGGCGCATCGCCCATGCGCTTGATATCTGCAATCTCACCGGGCTGGTGGATCGCATGCCCCGGCAATTGTCCGGCGGCCAGCAGCAGCGTGTGGCGCTGGCGCGGGCCATTGTCATGCAGCCAAGCCTGCTTCTGTTCGACGAGCCGCTTTCCAATCTCGATGCCAAACTTCGCGACACACTGCGCCATGAGCTGACCGAGCTTCACCGCCGCATCGGCGCCACCAGCCTTTATGTGACGCATGATCAGGCCGAAGCCATGGCGATGTCGGACCGGATCGTCGTCATGAATGCCGGCCGGGTGGTCGAGATCGGCACGCCGCTCGAGCTTTATCGTGCGCCGAAACACGCATTTACCGCCGGCTTTCTCGGCCAGACCAATCTTCTGCCGGTCTCCGCTGAGGGCCAGCAGGCGCAATTGCCCTGGGGCCAGTCCGTGACACTTGACCGGGTTGCCGCCGGCAATGTCCAGATTTCCGTTCGTCCGGAAAACATCCACATCCGCGCCGATCAGGCCGGTGAGGGCACGGTTTCCGCCGTTTCCTTCATGGGCGCCAATGCGCTCTATACAGTAGAGATCGGCGGCCGCCAGATAAGGGTCAGCCAGTCCGGCGCGGAAACCCTGATCGACGCCGGGCAAAGGGTGGCCCTGCAGTTTCCCGGTTCGGTCCATCTTCTCGATGACAGGATGGCGGGGGAGGCGGCATGATGGCCGGACTCCTTCGAAACAGGCGCTCCCAGCTTCTATTCCTGCTTTTGCCGGGTGTTGGGTATCTTCTGGTCTTCTTCGGCGGGCCGCTGCTGTCGGCGCTGATCGGCAGTTTCAGGCAGGAGGATGGCAGCTTCACGCTGATGTTCTACCAGCGGATTTTCACCCGCGCGTCGATGATCCGGGGGCTCACGACCTCCATCTATTATGGTGTCATGCCTGTCATCGTCTCGCTTGCGGCCTCTGTGCCGCTGGCGCTTCTGATCCGCAAGAGCTTTCTCGGACGAAAACTGTTCAGCGGCCTTTACAAGCTGCCGATGGCGGTGCCGGGCATCATCGTCGGCTTGATGGTGATCGTGGTTTTCGAAAGGGGTGGGTTCCTCGACCGGTTGGTCGCGCCGCTGGGGCTGGAACTGCCCAAGCTCGTGCGTGATGACTGGGGCATCGGCGTCATTCTCGCCAGCGTCTGGAAACAGATACCTTTCATGACGCTGATCATCACCAGCGCCTTTGCAGCCATTCCCGAGGATATACGTTATGCTTCCCGCACGCTTGGCGCTTCGCGGCTGAAGACATTTTTCTTCGTGGAAGTACCGCTCGCCATGCCAGGCATCACGGCCGCCATTCTTCTCACCTTCATCGGTTCCATGGGCTCTTACGCCATTCCGGATATCGTCGGCCCGCCGACGGCCCGGCCGCTTTCGGTGCTGATGGTCAAGGAATTCAATCAGGGTCGGTTTAATCAGGTCTATGCCATGGGCATGGTTCTGAGCCTCTTCGCGGTCTCCGTGCTTATTCTTTATTATTCCCTCACATCCCGCATCGGCCCCGGGCAAAACCGAGGAGACGCATGATGAGTGTTATCACCATCGACCCCGCCATCACTCCCCGCCGCCGCGCCTTCACGCCCGAGGACCGGATTTTTGTCTCGATCGGGCTGTATGGCGCGCTGACGCTCGCCATCGCCGTGCCGCTGGCGCTGATGTTTCTCTGGAGCATTGCCGACGGCTGGTCGCCGCCGCTTGTCGTGCCGAAGGATTATACCACGGCGCGCTGGGCAAGCATCATGAGCGACGGCAGCCTCATCCGCGCCGCCGTCAACAGCATCGTCATCGCCATCGTCGTCACCTTCCTGACGGCAGTCATCGCTCTTCCGACCGCCTGGGCGATGGCGCGGTTTCCCTTCCGGCTGAAGCGGCTGGTGGAAATCTTCATTCTGGCGCCGATCATTATTCCAGGGCTGGTCGTCGCCGTCGGCATCGGGCAGGTGTTCCTGCTTTTCGGCCTCGCCTATTCGGTAACGGGGGTCATCCTCGTGCAGATCGTCGGTACCCTGCCGCTGATGATCCGGCTGATGACGGCGGCGCTGGAGACCATTCCAGACGACCTCATCCATGCCGCCCGTTCGCTCGGCGCAGGAACAGTCGGCATCGTCCTCCACATCATATTGCCGCTGGCGGTGCCTGGGCTTCTGGCCGGCGCGTTGATGTCCTTCATCGGCAGCTTTGAGGAGTTCGATAAGTCCTTCATCGTGGGCGCGCCCGTCGTCGAGACGCTGCCGATCAAGCTTTACATGTATCTCGATCCCTATTCGATGCAGCTGCCGCTCGCCTCCATCGTCTCCTTCATCCTGCTTCTTCCCGCACTCATCGTCTTCATCATCGCCGGCCGCATCCTGCGCGACGACCTGATGGCGGCGGGCATGGGGAAAATCTGATCCGGGCGCTCAAACCCGGTAATTGCAACGTCCGAAAGTGAAAACCATGCACCAGACCCTTGCCACCTCCCGAAAGACTTCCAATTCCTGCAATGTGCTTGCGCTCTGCACGCGCGACAATCCGGCCATCCTGACCGTCGCCCATCGCGGCTTCTGGACGGCCACCGCCGAAAACTCGCTCGCCTCCGTCCGCGCCGCGGTTGCGGGCGGTGTCGAGATGATTGAGATCGATACGCAGGCGACGGCTGACGGCCGGCTGGTCGTCATTCACGATGAAACGCTCGACCGCACCACGACTGGCAAAGGGACGGTGAGCGAATTGCCGTTCGAGCTGGTTCGCGCAGCCAGGCTGAAGTCTGGCACGGGCGGTGATGCGGCTGATGTGACCGACGAGTGCGTGCCGACGCTGGAAGAATTGCTGGAAGAGGCGCGCGGCAGGATCACCGTCAATATCGACACCAAATTCACCCGCGATCTGCCGCAGGTCATGGAAACCGTGCTGCGGCTTGGCGTCGAGGATCAGGTGCTGGTGAAGACCGATATCGATCCGGAAGCCGGCCATTTCGAAGTGCTGGATGCCGACTGGTTCGGCAAGATCCCGCATATGCCGATGTTTCCGGTGAGGAAGGGCAGGTTCGCCGAGGATCTGCGCCGCATCGAGGCCTTGAAGGCGCCGATGATCGAGGTGAAATTCACCGATATTGCCGATCTGGCCGAGGGCCGTGCCGAGATGGAGCGCCAGAATATCCGCCTCTGGATAAACTCGCTCGACGTATCCCATTGCCTTGATTTCAACGATACGCGTGCGCTTTCAAATCCCGAAGCCGTCTGGGGTGCTCTCGCCGAGGCCGGTGTCGGGGCGATACAGACCGATGAAGTCGAAGCCTTCACCGGCTGGCTGAAGGCGGGCGCTGGCGAAACCGGCAGGGCGTGGAAACGATGAGCGGGCGTCTCGACCGCGCCGTCGCAATTATCGAAGAAGCGATGGGCCTTGCCCTTCGCTTTTTCGAGGCGCGCGACGCCATCGCTACCCGGACGAAGGGTTTTCAGGATTTCGTCTCAGAAGCCGATGTCACGGTCGAAAGGTTCATCCGTGACCGTCTGGCGGAAGCCTTTCCCGGTGAGACAGTACTGGGCGAAGAAATGGGCGGTGTGGCCGATGACGCCTACTGGATCATCGATCCCATCGACGGCACCGCCAATTTCCTGCGCGGTTCGCCGCTCTGGGGCATCTCGCTCGGCTTCGTGCGGAGCGGCCGACCGGAACTCGGCGTCGTCGCCATGCCGGTCTTTGGTGATATCTACGCGGCGGCGGATGGAACCGGGCTGATGCTGAACGGCAAGCCGCTTGACCGCCATGTACCCTTCGAGGCTGTGCAGGTCATGTCGCTCGGCGACAGCGCCGCCGCCGATGCGGAAGAAGTGGCGGCTCTGAATGTCGGGCTCAGGCATGCGGGCTGGGTGGTGGAATCCATCCGCTCCACATCGATCGGCCTTGCCTTCGCTGCACGCGGCGTTTTCGACGGCCATCTGCAGAAGCTGACGACGATGTGGGACATTGCCGGCGGGGTTGTTCTGGCAAGGGAGGCCGGTCTGGACGTTCGCCTCGGAACCCGGCCCGGCAGCGGCATTCCGTGGGTTGCCGCGGCAACGCCGGCGCTGATGGCGGTGACGGAAGGGCTCTGGCCGGAAATCAGGCAGAAACTGCCGGCAGAACCCGCGTGAATCTTCTGAAAAGCAGAGGCCGGGTGCTCTTTAGACACTCGGCACCCTGCTGCTTTCTGAATCTCAGTGTTTGCGGGCGAGGGCAACGGCGTCCGCGCCCGCGGGAAAGTGGAGCTGCCCCGAGGTGTCATGCACCGCGCCCCAGACCGCTTCGGCAACGTCGGATTCATGGGTCGTCAATGCCGGTGCTGCAAAAGCCTCGAGAACCGGCCTTGCGAAGGCCGCGTAATCATCGGGAAGCAGCTGCTCGAGGGGCAGAATGGCGTTGTTCGTGAAACCGGTTGTCGGGGCATAACCTGGCTCCACCAGCTTCACGCCGATGTTGAAATGAGCCAGTTCATGCGCGAGGGAACCGGTAAAACCCTCGATTGCCTGCTTGCTGGCGGTGTAAGCGGCGGCAAGCGGGAAGGAAGCAAGCGTGACAGTGGATGTGACGTTGACGATGGTGCCGGACTGGCGCTTTCTCATCTGCGGAATGACAGCCTGCGTCATGGCCATCACGCCAAAGCTGTTGGTGTCGAAGATCGTGCGGATTGCCGACATCGGCGTTGCCTCAAAGACGCCGACCATGCCGATGCCGGCATTGTTCACCAGAACGTCAATCGGGCCGGCGGCATCGATCGACGCTGCAATGCTCTTCTCGTCCGTCACATCCAGCGGCAGCACGCGCAATCGGCCGGTATCGCCGGTGAAGCGGGCAGCACTCGGGCGCCGCATGGTCGCGACGACGTTCCAGCCGCGTGCGAGGAACAGTTCGGCAATTGCTTTGCCATAACCTGACGATGTGCCGGTAATGAGGACGGTGTTGGTCATCTTAGGTCTCCTTTGTTGATGGGCAGGAGATAGACGGTCCGGAATGGATGATATATGCTCAAACAACTGTTATTTGTTATTGATCGTCCAAAATGGATCCTTTGAGCGATATCGTCGACCTCTTGCGACCCAGCGCCGCCGTCTCGAAGCCGATTTCCGGCAAGGGCAGATGGGGAGTGCGCTATCGCGCCCATGACGCACCGGGTTTTGCGCTGGTTCTGGCCGGGGCGGCCTGGGTGATGATCGAAGGCCGGGAGCCTCTCCGGTTGGGACGTGGTGATTTCCTGCTTTTGCCCACAACGCCCGCTTTTTCGCTTTGCAGTGAGACCGACGTCGAATGTGTTCCGGTCGAACCGCAGGATCGGCCCGTCCGCCATGGCGAACAGGAGGGTATGCCCGAGTTTCTCGCGCTGGGCGGAAGCTTCACGTTCGAACGTATCAACGCTTCGCTTCTCCTGTCGCTCATGCCCAGTCTGATCTACGTGCCTGCGGCGGAGAAGGGGGCATCCCGGCTGGCGCGTCTGATCGAGCTATTGTCTGAGGAATGCGCAGGCGAAGATCCGGGCAAGGAACTGATCATCCGGCGCATGCTGGAGGTTCTTCTGGTCGAAGCGCTGCGCCGGCCGGATGCTGGCAATGCGGCAATTCCTGCAGGACTGGTGAAGGGAATGCGTTTGCCGGGGCTTGCGCGTGCCTTATCGGCCATGCATGCGAATGTCCGTGTGGGCTGGACGGTTGCGGAACTGGCGGGGATCGCCGGCATGTCGCGCTCCGCATTTTCGGCGCGCTTCCTTGAAATGGTGGGCTGCGCGCCGATCGAATATCTGGCCCGCTGGCGGATGGCGCTTGCCAGAGATGCCCTCATGCGCGGCGTAAAATCGCTCGATCATATTGCCGATGAAATCGGTTATGAATCCGCCAGCGCATTCAGCACCGCTTTCCGCAGGAGAATGGGCATTGCGCCGGGAAGCTTTGCCCGGGCACACAATGACGGCCGCCACCATTCTCCGGTTTCCCTCTAGCTGTTGGCATCATGGCAACGATGAGAGCCTTTTCCGGCGACGAAGAGGAAGCAACCTCAGCCGCCTTCATTCGTGCCGGTGTAGTCCCGCTTGTTCCAGAGCAGGGCCTTGCGCAACAGATCGGACGTCGCTTCGACGATGGCGCCGACGAAGAGGATGTGATCGGCGGCGTCGATGGATCCGACGAGTTCGCAATCCATGGATAACAGCGCCTCGGCAAGCCTTGGGCTTCCCGAAGGCCAGACATCCCAGCCGCCGACGGAAAACCGGTCCGGCAGGTTTCCTTTGCCGGCAAACACGTCGGCAATCTCCTCCTGCCCTCTGGCCAGTGCGGCGACCGAGAAGCGCCGGCTTGCGGCGATGAGATCGACCATGCGGCTGCTGGCGTCAATGGAGACGATCAGGAGCGGCGGCTCCGCGCTGAGCGGCATGAAGGAGGTGATCGTGCGCCCGATCCGCTCACCCGCATGGGCGGCGGCAGCCACCGCGACGGTGAAGGTGAGGCCGGCCATCGCATCCTTGAACTCACGCGGTGAGATCGTCGTGGAGGTGGAGGCCCTCAGCGGAATATGCGCGTGATTGACGACACCGCCATCGATCAGCCTGAGATTATGAGACATGACGTGCCGGGCTAACCGCCCGCTCCCGGATTTTTCGAAAAAATGGACATTTTTGCCGCAGCGCCATTCATGATGTCGGCATTGTCAGGCGGTGACTTTTTCTGGTGCACGCGCGGCCAGATGTCGGAATAGTGGCGGTTGAGGTCGAGCCAGACATGCAGCCCCGCTTCGGTATCCGGCCGGATCGCGGCGGCGGGACATTCGCCCTCGCAAATCCCGCAGTCGATACATTGATCGGGGTGAATGACGAGCATGTTCTCGCCTTCATAAAAACATTCGACCGGACAGACTTCCACGCAGTCCATGTATTTGCAGGCGATGCAGTTTTCGGTGACGACATAGGGCATGGGAATGCTCGAATGGAGTTGCAGCCGGACGGCGGCTGTCCGGCTGCGCCTGATCCGGCCAGCCGCCCAGGGCAGCGGGACCGGCCGGATCGGTGGGGCTCAGATCAGAGACGGGCGGCGACTGCCTGCCAGTTCACCAGATTGTCGAGGAAGTTGTCGACATAGGCCGGACGCTTGTTGCGGAAATCGATGTAATAGCTGTGTTCCCACACATCGCAGCCGAGAAGCGCCTTCTGGCCGAAGCACAGCGGGTTGACGCCGTTTTCCGTGCGGGTGACCTTCAGCGTGCCATCGGTATCCACCACCAGCCACGCCCAGCCCGAACCGAATTGCGAGGCACCGGCAAGCGCGAAATTCTGCTTGAACAGCGCGACCGAGCCGAAAGACTGCGTCAGCGCATCTTCCAGCACCTTCGGGATCGCATGATTTTCCGGCCCCATGATTTCCCAGAAGAAATTGTGGTTCCAGTGCTGGGAGGCATTGTTGAAGATGCCGGACTGCGCCACCGCGCCCTTCTCATAGGTGCCCCGCACGATGTCCTCAAGGCTACTTTTCTCCCATTCGGTGCCTGATATCGCCTTGTTGAGATTATCGACATAGGCCTTGTGATGGAGATCGTGATGAAACTTCAGCGTCTCCTCGGACATGCCCGAGGGAGCGAGCGCATCATGGGCA
Organism: Agrobacterium sp. 22-221-1; assembly: GCF_053522445.1. Taxonomy (NCBI): domain Bacteria; kingdom Pseudomonadati; phylum Pseudomonadota; class Alphaproteobacteria; order Hyphomicrobiales; family Rhizobiaceae; genus Agrobacterium; species Agrobacterium sp. 22-221-1. The sequence continues at coordinate 242,994 of NZ_JBNWCL010000006.1, read as the reverse complement.
TAGGGAAGGTCGGGAAGCTGGAAAGCCATGGGGTGTTCCTTTGTCACTGTTTGCTCAAGAGCAAGTAAAAAAGCCTTGCGAAAACAAGGTGACAATATATCTAGAACTTCAACCTTGGTTGAGGTCAAGCAGTTTTTTTGGCGCGGTCGAGAGAGGTGCGCCGTCGGGCAGGTTTCGTCATTCCAGCCCGCGGGCGGCGGCTTTAGTTTGCCTTGGGTTTCGCGCCCTAGAACTTTTTGCTGACGCCAAGTTTCGCGCCGGCCGATGTTTCCCCATCACCCTCGAAGTTGAGAAGCAGTGCTGCATCAACCGACCAGTTTTCCACCGTCCCCATGGAAACACCGGTTGTGATGGAGCCAGACGCTCAAATCGCAGCGCTACAGGAGCAGATCGGCTATTGGGATAAACTTGATCCGCAACGCGATACGGTTCTTGCGGATGCCTGCAACGCGAACCGAACAAGTCCGGCCTGCGTTGCCGCAATTATGCGCTCCAATCTGCGCTGGTGCTCGGACGGTCTGGAGTTCACCTGCTGGAATGGCGAGGTCATTCGTCTCGCCTTCATCATCGACGCCTTCGACCGCGAGATCATCGCCTGGACGGCGGTTGCCAATGCAGGCATTTCCGGCTCAGACGTGCGCGACATGATGTTGGAGGCGGTCGAGAAACGCTTCAGCGCAACCCGAGCCCCGCAAGCAATCGAGCATCTCTCGGACAATGGTTCAGCTTACACCGCGAGGGATACGAGGTTGTTTGCCCAGGCGCTCAATCTGACGCCCTGCTTCACGCCGGTGGCCAGTCCGCAATCGAATGGTATGTCGGAAGCGTTCGTTAAAACCCTGAAGCGGGACTATATCCGCATCTCCCAGGTTCCCGACGCACAAACAGCGCTCCGGCTCATCGACGGATGGATCGAAGACTACAACGAAATCCATCCACATTCCGCGCTCAAGATGGCTTCCCCTCGGCAGTTCATCAGGGCTAAATCAAACTAGCCGTCTTGTCCGGTGAAATGGGGAGCACTCCACGGGATGGACGAGATTGCGACAGGCGGAAAGAATGACAACCACCTCAAAATCCAGTGTAATCCGTATCAAAGCTCTCGGCCTACATTGGCGAGGTCCCAGGCTCTTGGCATTTGAGGTTTACGACCACGAAGGACGACTAAAAGGCGTTCGTCCGCTGGGCGGTAGCGTCGAGTTTGGCGAGTCCGCAAAAGATGCAGTTATCAGGGAGTTCAAAGAGGAAATCGACACTGATGTTTCAGTACTCGCAGGTCCTTTGGTGGTTGAGAATGTCTTCTTCCATCAGGGTGAACGCCGCCACGAAATCCTGTTCATTTTTGATCTCGCGTTTCCCGAAGGAGCGTTCGAGGGCCAAGAACGAATTAGATTTCAGGAGGATGATGGTACCTTGATGATCGCAGCCTGGTATGATCCGAAAGAGCTGGATATCGAAGGGAAGCCGGAGCTTTACCCCAAAGGTCTTAAATCTCACCTCATCAGTCGATGATACTGCTGGCGCGCCACGAGCACTCGCATCTTGACGGCAAGCTTCGAAACGGCAAACGCTACCTTGTCGGTGTGAAGGTAACCGCCCTTACGAACAATCCTGGAACAGCTTCATCTCGTTCAGCCAAGCAAGGAACGGATTTCGTCCAATGATCCTGGCACAAGATCGACCGGGCGCTTGCCATCCTTATCGCGGACGAGGCGATCGGCACCTCGGTCCAGCAACAATGCAATATCGTCGACCACTTCTGTTCTTTCGGCGGCCTTGTGAAGCACGGTCCTGCCCTGATTGTCCTGCGCGTTGACGGGAAGGCCAAGTGAAAGCAACAGGTCCAACATGGCAACTTCGTCCTCGAAGGCGGCACGCACGCTCGTCATCTCGAAGAGATTGTGAAGAATCGTTCCGCCATCTGGCATGCGTTCATTCGGATCGAGCCCATAGCCTTGCATAATCCGAAAACTTGCGACTGTGGTGGAGTAACAGAGGGCGCTCCGGCCATCGCGATCGCGCTTGAGTGGATCGGCCTTGAGCTCAAGCAGAGCCTGTACCCCGTCCAGCCGTCCCAATCCTGCAACAGTCAGGGCCGATTGCAGTGGCGTGCTGGCACGACGATCCACGTCGTTATCGAGCGGTGGGGCCTGAAGCGCGTCGATCTCCGCGCCATGAGCGACGAGCAGGTGAATTTTCGCGACCGAATTGCGGAGGGCGATATGCAATGGAGCACTTCCGTAGGCATCGCGTGCATTTGGATTGGCGCCGGCTTTGAGAAGGACACGCGCGTCATCTTCTTCCGCCCACATCAGCATGGTCATGCCATTGTCCCACGGCGCGTCGACTGTGGCGCCGGCTTCAAGGAGCGTCCGCAGCATTGCGAGATAAGTTGGCCTGTCCAGCCAGGCGGCGAGTTGCTGCTGAACAAGCTTCTCCTGGACCGCATGCATCTCGCGCTCTGTTTGCGTCGTTGCCAACTTATCGAGACCCCAGTCTTTACGAAGCCGGGTTTCCAGTTCGGATCTTGTCCGGGCTGTTGTTTCGCTGCGACGGGTCACAAGTAAATGCAGCGGCCAGAAGCGGTCGTCCTTCCAGCCATCGATTCGGGCTCCTCGCTCAATCAACCATTCCAGAGTTTTGGGGGACGCGGTTTGAACAGCATCGCCAGTAACAAGCCGTCGGGTATTCAGTGTAGCCCCGTGATCGAGCAAGGTCTGTGCCAGGCCGATGTGGTTCGCTTGAACGGAATAAGTCAGGGGCGTGGAAAACTCGTCGTTCCAGGCCATGTTTTCCATGAGCCAGTCAGGATTGGGAACGACATCGGGCCGTGCGCCCATTCCGAGAGCCACAATTGCTGCGGCGACATTGCCGGAGCGCGCGGCGTCGAGAAGTTGGCGTTCTGCGGCTGTTTCTTCAACAATCGCCGGAGGAGGCTCGTCCGCGCGGACGTCGTCCCTTGCGAGCCAGGCAAGCCACTCCTGGCCGCCAGTACTGTCGGCCTTGATGTAATAGGTCTTGTTCGGCTCTTCCCATGATCCGAATTTTCCCCATGAAGCCCACTCCGTACCGGCAAAGCCAAGCTTTGACATTTCGGTGATGAAGGCGAAAAAGTCTGGCGCAAGCGCCATGCCGTGGAGAGTCTGCAATTCATGGCTGAAATAGCGGACCGGCTGCGGGCCGTCCTCGACGGACATGTCGATCGTCAGCATGTCGCCGTTGACCAGACTGTAGAAAGGAAACTGGCTCTCCCACATTTCGGGCGTATTTGGCGCTTCCGAACGATCCTTGCTTGCCAGCGCATTTTTCCATCCAAGGAAGTTCGGGATCGCGTGCTGACGTATGTGCTCGATGCTCCAGACTGCCGACCGGTTGGCACTCATATTGGGCAAGCCCAGTTTTTCGAGGGGCTGGAGATGCGGCGGAATATACCAACCGAACTCAACGTGTCTGGAGTAACCGGTGAGCAACTCTCGAAGCTGGGGAGGGAAGTTCAATCCGTGATGCGTTTCAATGGACGTCAAGTCGATTGCTGTGGCGGGTGGCGAGATAGAGAGAGGCGTCAGGGACCAGCCTCTGCGCCTGGCGGTCGCCTCCATCCAACGCCAATCCCTTTGCCATTGCTCCCAGAGCGCTTTTGCCATCTGTCTCTCATTTTGCCGGGCAAGACAAAAATCTGCTGGAAGCAACGCGAACGTGGCCCCTGCCAGGAACGCCCGTCTCCGAATAGCTGTCATTGTTACCCCGAATTTCTGCAACCCTCGCTGCCGCCAATGTAGCGCGGAGAGGAGGAAATGCAAAACGCTCAGCTACGACATCATCGTTGTCGGAAAGCCTTTTAATAATTTCAATAACTGGTTGTGAATGGATTGGTTGTAACGCCAACGCGACTGTATTCGAGGCATGACACATGGAAACCATTGTTGGTATTTTATCTCATCCAATTATCAACGGGCTCATTCTTGGTCCGGTAATCGGGCTCCTCCTATCGTACTTTTTTATGCCTCCCAGTGCCGGAAATAACATTGGAAACCAGTACTTCAATGTGACCCATGTCGTGAATAATTACTACGGCACGAATAGCGCACAGAGCACTGATGCCTTCATTCCGGTTTGCGTGGTTGTTTCCTTGCTCGCGGCTGGCCTAGTCTATCTGTATGTCGTATTCGCATATCTTGCTATCACGATCCTCACGACAGTGGCGGCAGGGGTCGTAGTGATGTGCGTCGTCGGTGCGGTCCGTACCCGGGAAATGTGGTCTGTTTTTTTCGTGCCAGCCTTCATTTCGGTAGTCAGCGTCCGTTTCTTGCAAATTGCGTGGGAAAATCGCCAGACCCTGCGGTCGTTTCATTTGCCAGGCAAATTTGTCGAGCTCCCAGGAATTCTTTTGCAGCCTGCAGCAACCTGGGCGTTACTTCAAGCATCCGGAATTGTCGCTGTCGCCATCGTAATTGTCCATGCGGCAGTTTTCGTCAGCTATTATCTGCTAGGTGGGAACCGCTCGGGCCCGCGGTTCAATTGGCAAGTGCGATGGTTGAATATTGTACGGCGATTTTGTGGCGCCTTTGGCGCTTTTATGCTCGTATTTATGTGCGGGGCGGCATGGCTGGCTGTGTCGGGTACTGCTTTCCGTTACATAACCAGCGGAACGTTTTGACACTCAGTCACCATAGCCACGCTATTAAAAAGAAACCCTCCGGCGGGGAGGGTTCGAGCGTAGCCAACCTTACAGTGCTGCAAGGAGGGATGGGCGGAGGGGAAGGTCCGTCCGGCTTATGAATGCGCGGAAGGACGAACGGTTCCTCGTCTCGCGGAATATTTGTGCGTCGCTCCCGTCGGTCTGTTGTTCCGACCACGTGGTTTCAGGATGGAGGCAGGGCGTAAGACATTTACGGCTCGTCATTCACGAACCCCGGGAACTGCCCCGCAACTCACAACCGTAGCCCAAGCCCTTTCGTCAATCCGAGACCGCCATTCAGGAGAAGCTCAATCTTGTGATGGAGGGCAAAACGGTCATTGCCATTGCCCATCGCCTGTCGACCATTGCACGGATGGACCGGATTATCGTGCTGGATCACGGCCGGATTGTCGAAGAGGGGCGACCAGACGAACTGGTCGAGCGCGATGGTTTATTCGCGCGTCTCTGGAAACGCCAGATTGGTGGGTTCATTGCCGAAGGTGAGTGGGTGACGTCGTAACCGGCAGTCGACCATCCCGCGGAAACCCGTGCTTTGTCGCCGCTACGAGATGGCGACGATCGAATAGTCCGGTGTGCCTTGCCAGCTCAGATCCCAGGACGCGCCGGGCCGGACGTTCTGGACAGCCCCCGGATCGAAACAAACCAGGCAGTTTCCGACGGGCGCACGGACGGAGGGATAGATGAGGCCGCGGCTTCCATCTCTTCGCAACCGGGCGGCCAGTTCCTGTCCCTCGAGATAGCCAACCTCCGGGTCCGGGTTGAGCGCGGCGTGTTCGGGTTCATCGGTCAGGTCGTCGAATTCTCCGATGAAGTCGGAGATCAGTTCGACATAGCGGGCGCTGTCATGGAACGATCCGGTGAAACGGAGCTCGCGGGTTCTGTGCCATGCGACCTCCGCAACCGATACCATCACGTCCCAGGCGCAATACCATGCACCGCGATCTTCGGAATTGAAGCGGTTGCCACCTGTCCGCGTATAGGTGAAGGCGGCATTGACGTGCGTGTCGCCGTAGATCCTGAGATCACGGTTGCGCCGCCGCCAGGCGAGCTCTCGCGGATCGAGATGCGGATTGCGGCCGCGCTCGGCGAGCAACCGGGCGCTGGTCAACCCCTCGATCTCGGCAAGGACCTCCAGTTCCTCGTCGCTGTCGACCAGACCGCGAAGCGCCGGCGGCTTGTGGTAGGTCGCGGGCAGCAGGCGAACCAGTCCCCGAACCGACAGTTCGGTTTTCCTCATGCGCCGCCCCGCAGCGCGTCGAGATAGGTTCGGATCGCCAGAATTTGCGGGAGGCCGCCATCGATGGCGGTGTCGACCGGCCGCGCGCCGCTGAAGAGCGGGCCCGTGTTCGGGCGCGTGAACCAGCTTCCAGAGAGTTGCTCAGAGAAGTAAAGTTCGAGCGACTTGTAGATCCCGATCACGGCACTGAGGCGCAGCAACTGGTCCTTCGTCAATTCGCCGGTAAACCCCGGTTTGCGCGCGCGCTTCCATGTGCTCTCCGACATGTCGGCGAGGCCCGCTGCTTCCCTGAGGCTCAGCGACCATGCATCGGCGACCTTGGCATAGGCCTTGAGTGCAACGGCATTGAGTTCCGCGGGTTTGTGGGACTTGACGGCGATTTGCATAGTGGCCTCCTGATAGTCACAATATAGATCATATGATCCGAAAGTAAAGATCATATGGCCTGAAATTTGATCGGGAAGTGGCTTCCGCTGCAAGAGCTTTGGCTCCTGCTTCGATAATTGCGTCCTGGACAAGAGAGCAACGCGCGCATGCTCGCGCCGGAATGGGTGGGCGAGCTGCATTGTGGCCAGTATTTGCAACGAGGCCGTATGTCCCGGGCTTTCCGCATTTTCGGAGGAGGTCCTTGCAAAGACGACTGACATCTTCCAGCCTTTCATCATCGGTGTGTATTCGATTACATCGAGATGATATGCAACCCGAAACGCAAACAGGTCAGAAACGGAATGCTCTCTCCGGTCGCGACGGGGCAGGTCCATCGCGCCGCCCAGGAGATTTGGAAACGCGGCGGACTTTCAAGGGTGACCGCTATCAAACACTGCTGTCGTCGTCAGCTCCTGCTATCTGCTCAATCCAGGCCCCCGAGACCGGGCAAGCTGCTGTTTCAACGCGTGGTCATGGCTGAACTCGGCCATGCGCGTTCGGTTCACGATACTGGCGGTAATCTGGATCTGCTCAGCCTGCTTTGCGAGCTCCGGGCGTGCAGCGATCTCCTCGGCAATCCTGCGAGGATCGGAACTACCAAACCGCCGCGCGATTGCTTCGGCTATCAGCCTGGCCTCATCGAGCGCGGCTCGGCCCTCATGTGACGATCGCAGCTCTGTGACGAGCTTGTTTCGCCTCTCGACCGGCATCTTCTCCATCTTGGCAAGGATTTCGGCGCTGCGCCGCGTGAGGTCTGGCACTTCGATCCCATCGCGCTGTTCGCGCTGCCATTGTTCGCTCTGACGTTCTTCGCCAAGCCGGCGCTCCCATGCCTCGGAGACATGGCCAATATGGGCAGAGAGAGACCTGGCATATTGCAGCGCCTCCTTCCGCTCCTTGTTGTTTCCGAACAGACCTGACTTGCCACGTAGCTCCCCGAAGCGCTCTGGCTGCTCGACCATGGCCTTCGCCATGATACTGCCGTTGCCTTCCTTCTCGGTCATCGCGGTGCGCAGCCTAGCGGCGACGTCCACCGGATCACGGAACACGTGCCGCGCTACAGATTCCACCGTGTCGAATCGCTGATCGATGATGGACATCGCTCTTTCCCGAGCTATTTGTTCGATGCTGCGTTCGTAGCGAATGATCGTCGGCACCAGCGGATTGGGCTTACAGGGTTCCAGCGGCGATTGCTGGCCGGCAACTCCTGTGGGGGCAGGGACGGCACCGTCTTGCGACATGAGATCGGACCACCGGATGCGGCGATATCTTTTGTTGTCCTCCGTCCTGTCGTCCTGCCGTCCGTCATCGATATTTCCGGCGAACTGATTGCGACGATTTTCGCGGCGAACAGGGCCGGCCAGATCGCCTGCAGGTTCCTCGTAAACATGCCGACGCTCTGATGGCCGGCCCTGTTGCTCCCGCACCGGATGGGCCGCACGGGCCAAAACCTCTTGACGCTCTTTTTGGGCGGTAGCAAGTTCGATCTCGCTCCTGACCCCGAGCTGCTCCGCTATACCCCGCCGCTCGGCAAAGTCCCTGATGTAATCCAGCGTGGTTTCTTTCGCGCCGGAACGCGACAGGCGGTTTTCTAACTGCTGGTAGGCCAGTTCATCACCCTTGACGACACGCCACGCATTGCGCTCGACCTGCGTGCCGTCCGGAAGCGTGACAGGCGTGGCGCCTTCATGCTGCAGTCCGATCCTGTCTCCGATCTCTGGCGATGCATCTCGCATGGCCCGCTTGAGATCAACGCCCCACACTGTATGCCGCTCGCCCTTGTCATTCTCCAGCGTCACAAAATAGTTTTCTCGCGCCTGACGATTATGTTCGTAGGGCGCAACGCCATGGTCAACCAGCCGGCCGGCCTTGGTGAACTCCTGGCTGTCGGCATAGAGCTGCACGCTGTCGCGGTGCCTGGTCATGGCGACATAGGTCAAATGTCGATCCATGGTGCTGGACGCCAGCACAAAGGCGCGATCGACCGTCGCACCCTGGTTTTTATGGATCGTCGTCGCATAACCGTGATCGATCGCCTGATAGCTGTCCGTGGGAACGTTGACACTGTCGCTGCCTCGACCATCGAGCCGGGCGATAATCTTGCCCTTTTCGACATGCTCGACGGTGCCAAGCATGCCGTTTTTTACGCGGAGGTCGCGGTTGTTTTCGAGGAAGATGATCCGGTCACCGGCGGCGAAGGCGCGTTTGCCGTTATTGGTCTGGAAGGTTAGTTCACGACCGTCCTCACCATTCTCACGGTCCCCACCGGCGTTCGGCCCGTGGCTGCGCTCCAGCCTTTGTCTGTTCTGAAGTTCGGAACGGATGGCAGCATTGAGGGCGCGTACATCGGCACGGCGATGCGCCATGGCAACCCGGGTGCCATCGGCACGCTTCTCACTGTCGGCAACATAATCATGCACGATCTGCGCCATCGCTGCGTCGCGGCTTTCCGCAAAGTGGATGTCGCCGTGATCCCGGTAGGCGGCGAGGCCCTCGGCCGTCTTATGGGTCGCAAAGGCAACCGATGCCTGTCTCTGCCAATCATGGCGCTGGCGGCGAATGTCGGAAAGTTCGACATGGCCAATCTGCTCGGCAATCGCCCTGAAGGGGGCGCCGGCCCCGATCGCCTGCAGCTGCTCATGGTCGCCGACGAGAACGATCTTTGCGCCGCGCTCTTCTGCTTCTACGATAAAGCGGGCGAGTTGCCGGCTCCCGACCATGCCGGCCTCGTCGATGACGAACACGTCACTGCTGCCGATCATGCCCCGGCCGTGGTTCCAACTGTAAGACCATGACGCCAGGGTGCGGCTCGGGATGCCAGAACTTTCTTCAAGACCCTCGGCAGCCTTTCCGGCAAGCGCCGCGCCATGGACCTGATAACCTTGAGCCTCCCACGCCGCACGCGCGGCTGCCAGCATGGTGGACTTTCCCGCACCAGCGAACCCGACCACGGCCGTGATGCCTTCAGGACCGGTAACATGTTTTATCGCGTGACGCTGTTCGTCCGACAATCCCGCTGACGGATCGCTCGCAGCAAACGGTCCGCCGGAGCTTTTCCGGATAGAGCGATTCTGCCTCTCGATTGCACGCGCGACATGGCGAGGATCGACGCCATGGGAATGCGCCTGATGCAACCGCTTCGCCGACCGCGCCATTGCGAGTTCCAGATCGATCATGTCCCGCGTCGAATAGCGCGCATTGCACACGTTGCCTGTCTCAGGATCGATGCGCTCAGCCTGAAGCTCCACGAGCGCTGGTGATGTCATGACAGCCGCGAAAGCGTTTCGGAATGTCTGTGCGTCATCGTTGATATAGCGATGCAGGGTCCTGGCGATATCGTGTCGATCGAACACGCTCTTTTCATTGCTGATCAGCAACAAAACCTGTTCCGGTTTTTGGCGGATCAGCTCGGCATTTCGCCGTGCTGCCTTGTCATCCAGCCGGCCGCGCTCGACTGCCATTCCTCGCCGTTCCATCTGAGAGGCATGCACGCCCATATGCCCGGTCGGCGACAACTCGAGGCCGCGTTGCGCATGTGAGCGATGATCGATGCGGATATCCAGGCCTTCGCGTTGAAGCTGACGGATGGCGATGCCTTCCCATGATTGCCTGATATCTTGAAGCTGCATGTCGGTTGTCGCCATACCATTTGCCAACAGCCGTGCGTTCTTGTGCTCAAGACGGGTCTTCTCGCCAAGGCCGACCCGGCGAACCTCTCGCGTCGTCATCAGCACATGCGCATGGTAGTTCCGGATGTCACCATGCTCGCCTGGCGAATGAATGGCAAAATCCACTGCCGCGCCATAGCGGTTTGCCAGATCCTGGGCAAAGGCGCGCGCAGCCTTCAGTCGCCCTTCTGGCGAAAGCTCACGCGGAAGCGCGATTTCGAATTCGCGGGCAACGCGGGCATCCTTGCGCTTTTCTGCAAACTCGGCAGCGTTCCACAAAGCCGAACGATCCAAAGCCCAGTCGGCAGAAAGACCTTCCGGCAGCACGATCTCTTTATGCTCCACGCCCTCTTTGCGGGTAAAATCATGAACAAGGCCATCGCGCTGATTGGTGAGGAGAACCGCGCAACGGTAGGCGGCAGATGCCACAGCGCTGCGGCCAGATGACCGCGAGACCGGTTTGGTGCTCAGATGATAAATCGCCAAACGAAATCTCCGGTTCTCAACGGGGAAACCCAGCGCTTAACTGCGCTGCAAGTCGTAAGTGCGCCCTTGTCTGTTTACCGGTGGCGAGGCTAGCAACATCGAACAGGCATTTCGACTACTAAAAGTAGTAGTCGCCAAGTGGCGATTGCTCGTGTTTGAATAGGGGACAAACGCATCAATCCGGGGAGGGCGATAGGCGCAGGCTGATCGAACGACTGATCAGGGACAAGGGACAAGGGTTGCTGTACGAGCGGAGGAAAACATTGCAGGCGCGGCTCGACAAGCAGGAGCGGGCGCAGGCAACGCGCGGTGGATAGTTCGGGAGACAGGCATTCGATTGGTGGCTACCAAAAATCGGAGTTTCAAAGAAGTTTACAATGGACCATACAAGATACCGTCGAGAAACGGAGCAGACATGAAGACCAGCCTTGAACACCTGCCGGAACGAAAGCAACGCGAGCTTGCGCGCGTCGTCGGGATTATCCAGGAAGAGTTTGCTGATCTGGTGGAGCGCTCCAAGTCTGATGCCAAGAAAGACGGGCGGATTTTCAAAATCATTTTGTTTGGTTCTTACGCGCGTGGCACCTGGGTGGATGAACCGCATACGTCGAAAGGCTATCGATCGGATTTCGATATTCTCGTCATCGTCAGCAACAAGGAACTGGCCGATCCCAAATACTGGGACAAGACAACAGACCGGCTGATGTGGGACAAGGAGATCGAGACGCCTGTTGGTCTCATCGTGCATGGCGCTCGGGAGATCACCAACTTTTTGAATGATGGGCAGGCCTTCTTCGTCGATATCACTCGCGAGGGTATTGTCCTCTACGAATTCGATGACAGAGAACTCGCCGGGCCCAAGCCTCTTAGCCCTAACGATGCACTAAGAGTGGCGGAAGAACATTTCCAGCGGGAAATGAAGAGCGCAAGCGAGTTTCTCGAGCTAGCCGAAATCGCTTCTGGAAAGGAAATGGATAAAAAAGCCGTCTTCCTGCTCCACCAAGCAGTTGAGACCGCCTACAACTGCTACCTCCTGACACTGACAAACTATTCCCCTGCGTCGCACAACCTGAAATTCCTGCGCGGACTTTCCGAAGGTCGCGATCACCGTTTGATCGACATCTGGCCGCGCGATCGTCAGCGATTTACCACATGGTACAACATCCTGAATGAGGCCTACGTCAAGGCACGCTATTCGAAGCGTTTCGAGGTTTCCGAAGAAGCGCTCATCTGGCTTCAGGAGCGGACGGCTGAACTTCACAAGCTGGTTGAGACGCTCTGCCGCGAGCACATCGAAAAGCTCGAACAGGCCGCGGGACAAGCCGGAAATTCCAGCGACTGAGCTTCACCGGTGGCGGAGTAATCCTGAGCTCAGGCAACAGCCACCGCAACCTCATGAACCACAGGGTCCAACCTCCTCTTGCAATCGCTATGTCGATCTCCTCATAGAAACTGGTCTGTCTTCCGGGAGCGAAGCCGCGGTCACAGCGGCAGTTCCGGTGCGGCCGCAATCGAAAGGAATAATCGTGGCAAGGAAAACCATCGCACAACGCCTGGCTGAACTGGAGGCGCAACGGTCCGCGCTCAAGGCCCGGCTTTCAAAAACCGAGCGCAACAACGATACGCGCCGCAAGGTCCTGATAGGGTCGCTCGTTCTGCATCACCTGGAGACCTCGGATGATCAGGATTTTAAGCAGCAGCTTGGTGAATGGCTGCGCCGCGAACTGCCGGGTTTTCTGACACGCGACAATGACAAGGCGCTCTTTGCCGATCTGATCGAACCAGGGCTGCCGGGCACAGGAGAGTGTGGCGACAGCGGGCAGGGTGCTCCATGAACCGATTGCGACTTGTCCGGGACGCATTCAAAAACATGATGCGAGCCGCCGCGCGTGATCCGCTTTGGGCATTTCTGGCTTTCATTGCCATGCCCTTCCGGATATGGAAACCGCTTCTCGGATTTGTCGTCATCCTCATCATCGTCACGTTTGTGATCGGCATGGGTGGCCGTCATTTCCTCGAGCAAACGGGTTTCGGGCGCGGCTCGCTTGTCTACATCCTCCCCGATTTCCTCACCCTGCTGGCGCTTGCCGTCATCACCTTCCGGTTCATCACCAGCGCGCTCATTTTGCATTTCGGGGAAAGTGACGATGATACCCACGGCTCCGCCCGCTTTGCGACAGACAAGGAGATAGCCGCTCTCACCGCATCCGGCTCCGGCCTCCTGATCGGTCGTGATATGAAGACGGCCAAGCCCCTGCGCTATGATGGCCCGGCCCATCTCCTCACGATGGCGCCGACGCGAACCGGCAAGGGTATCGGTACGATCATCCCAAATCTGTTGACCGCCGACCGTTCCGTGATCTGCGCCGATCCAAAAGGCGAGAATGCAAGGATCACCGGCCGTGCTCGCCAGAAATTCGGTCCGGTTCATGTGCTCGATCCTTTCGGGATCACCGGCAGACCCTCGGCAGCCTTCAACCCCCTGGCCATGCTCGATCCCCACAGCCTCGATGTTGCGGAAGACGCCAGTACCCTTGCCGACGCTCTCGTGTTCGACGAACCGGGAATGGCGGGAGAGGCGCATTGGAACGAGGAGGCAAAAGCGCTTATTGCGGGATTGCTGCTCGAGATCGTTGCGGCGGAGCCCTTGAGTGGCAGGCACCTTGCAACACTTCGCGACTATCTCACCCTTGCTCCGGAACAGTTTGCTACACTGCTCAAGCGTATGCAGGACAGCGATGCGGCAAGAGGCCTTGTCGCGCGCGCCGCAAACCGCCACCTCGGAAAATCCGATCGCGAAGCTGCAGGCGTTCTGTCCGCAGCGCAACGCCATACGCATTTTCTTGATTCACCGCGTATGACGGCCGTCCTCAGTCGCTCGGATTTCCGGTTTGCCGATCTCAAGCACAGCAATGTGACGGTGTTCCTCGTTCTTCCGCCTGATCGTCTCTCGACCTATTCGCGCTGGCTGCGCCTGCTTGTCTCGCAAAGCCTGCTCGAAATGGCCCGCGATTCGGCAAAGCCGGCGACACCGGTTCTCTATCTGCTCGATGAGTTCGCATCGCTTGGGCATCTGGCGCCAGTCGAACGCGCGATGGGACTGATGGCGGGCTATGGTGTCCAGCTTTGGCCCATCCTCCAGGACATCCATCAGCTGCGCGCCACATACGGTCACCGCGCCGGAACCTTCCTGTCAAATGCCGGCGTGCTGCAGGTCTTCGGCGTCAACGATCATGACAGCGCCCGCCTCATCTCTGATTTGCTCGGACAGGAAACGGTCGTGTTCCAGACTATGGCCAGAGCGCTCGATTCTGATAAGACCGGCATCTCCTACAGCCAACAGCATACCAGCCGACCGCTACTCACACCTGATGAGGTTCGCAATCTGCCGGCGAAAGGGCAATTGCTGTTCCTGGCCGGACAACGACCAATATTCGCTGACAAGCTTGCCTATTTTGCCGATCCGGAATTCAGGGAGATGTTCGACCCAGTCTAACGGGATGCACGACGAAAAGGCAGTCCAGCATCTGAGACCTTGTATGCGCGGCCCTCGGGCTCTCTTCGGCGCAACGGGAAGCGGATAGATGAGCCTTCGTCCAAATTGCAGTCCTGTGGCGACGGCGGCATCGTGGCGGAGGGATCGTTTTCGACCGCGAGGTCTAGCAACCGAGTAATGACCTTGACAGGGCACCATAGGAGTCTAGACGGGGTTTCATGATCATCTTGGGAGTATGGAAATGAAAACACTGGCAGCCGTTTCGGCTTTTGTAGGCAAGACCTTTGCCGCCTGGGTCATCCTGTTTGCCGTGCTCGGCTTCTTTTTTCCGGATACGTTCAAGCAGATTGCGCCGTGGATCGTCACGCTTCTGTCTATCATCATGTTCGGAATGGGGCTCACACTTTCGGTCGATGATTTCAGGGAGGTCGTAAAAAGGCCATTCGATGTGACGATCGGCGTGCTCGGCCAGTTTCTCATCATGCCGCTTCTGGCGGTGCTGCTCACCCGCATCATTCCCATGCCTCCGGAAGTCGCGGCGGGCGTCATTCTGGTCGGCTGCTGCCCGGGCGGCACATCCTCCAATGTCATGACCTATCTCTCCAAGGGCGATGTCGCCTTGTCCGTTGCCTGCACTTCGGTCACCACGCTTGCCGCGCCGCTGGTGACGCCGTTCCTCGTCTGGCTGTTCGCAAGCCAGTTCCTGCCCGTCGACGGCTGGGCGATGTTCCTTAGCATCGTCAAAGTCGTTCTGGTTCCGCTCGCTCTCGGCGCCGCCCTGCAGAAGCTCCTGCCCGGTCTCGTCAAGACCGCCGTTCCGGCATTGCCGCTAGTAAGCGTCATCGGCATCGTCCTCATCGTTTCGGCGGTGGTGGGAGGATCCAAGGCGTCCATAGCCCAGTCCGGACTGATGATTTTTGCCGTCGTCGTGCTGCATAACGGGCTTGGCTATCTCCTCGGTTACCTCGCGGCAAAGGCAACGGGCCTGTCGCTTGCCAAGCGCAAGGCCATTGCGATTGAGGTGGGCATGCAGAATTCGGGCCTTGGCGCGGCACTTGCAACGGCCTATTTTTCGCCTCTCGCCGCGGTTCCGAGCGCTATTTTCAGCGTCTGGCACAATATTTCCGGCGCAATCCTGGCCAACTGGTTTTCGGGCCGGGTGGACGCAGGCTCCGCCAACAAAACCGCCTGAAGCTCACCATCTGTCAGGCCGCCCGTAGTTCAGGCGGCCCGACCCTGCCTTAGAACGGCATAGTCTGATGTGCTACGGCCGGTGGATTAAGCTTGGCAAAGCCCTCCTGGCGCTGATACGGGAAATGCGGATAGGGAGCAGTCGTCTCGCTGGCCTCGTCCAGCTTCGCTACCTGTGCGGACGTCAGTTCCCATCCCACGGCATCGAGGTTCTGGCGAAGCTGTTCCTCATTGCGCGCGCCGATGATGACCGTGGAGACAGTCGGGCGTCTGAGCAGCCAGTTGAGGGCGACCTGCGGCACCGTCCTGCCGGTTTCTTCCGCAACAGCGTCGAGCGCATCGATGACGCGGTAGAGATGTTCATCATTAACCGGCGGGCCGAAGCTGGCGGTCTCATGCAGGCGGCTACCTTCGGGCAGCGGCGTGCCGCGACGGATTTTTCCGGTCAACCGCCCCCAGCCAAGCGGGCTCCAGACCATTGCGCCAAGACCCTGATCCGCGCCGAGCGGCATCAGATCCCACTCGTAATCCCGGCCGATCAGGGAGTAATAGACCTGATTGGCCACATAACGCGGCCAGCCATATCGATCCGCGACGGCAAGCGATTTCATGATCTGCCAGCCTGAAAAATTCGAGACGCCGGTATATCGCACCTTGCCGGAGCGGACGAGCGTATCGAGCGTCGACAGCACTTCCTCAACCGGTGTGAAGGCATCGAAGGCATGGAGCTGAAGGATATCGATATAGTCGGTCTGTAGGCGGCGCAGGGCGTCATCCACCGCGCGCAGCAGCCGGAAGCGGGACGAGCCCGCCTCGTTCGGACCGTCGCCCATCGGCAGGCTGGTCTTGGTTGAGATTAGAACGCTGTCGCGCCTTCCCTTGACGGCTTCGCCGAGCACGTCCTCCGATGCGCCATTGGAATAGACATCGGCGGTATCGAACAGGTTGACGCCGGCTTCCAGACAAATATCGATCAGGCGCCGGGCTTCCGTGGCGTCTGAATTGCCCCAGTTGCTGAAGAGCGGGCCTGCGCCGCCGAAAGTTCCGGTGCCGAAACTCAAGACCGGCACTTTCAGGCCGGATTGGCCGAGATGGCGATATTCCATGGGGCGTTCCTTTGTTGCGTCGAAATGGTTGCGGGCGGGGCTATGGCCGCGCCGCGCTGTGTCCATCCCGTCATGATCTGGCAGATGAAGATTGCGATGCGTTTCAATCGCCGTCTGAAGATAGACGCTCGCTCTTCAATGAAATAGAATGCAGAAAATACTATCACTTGTGAGATGAAGTCATCATGGCGCGACTGGAGATCAACCGGGCAGGGGAGATGGAAATCTTCGTGCGGGTCGTCGAACTCGGCGGTTTTTCCCGCGCGGCCGCGGCGGCAAACATGACGCCTTCGGCGGTGAGCAAGCTGATCGCACGGCTGGAAAGCCGCCTCGGCGCCCGCCTGCTCAACCGTTCCACCCGGCAGCTTCAGATAACGCCCGAGGGCTGCGCCTTCTATGAAAGGGCCACCCGCATCCTCGCCGATCTCGAAGAAGCCGAACGCGCCGCGGGTGAGGGCGAGCAGCCTGTCGGCCGCGTGCGGATCAACACCAGCGCTTCTTATGCAACGCACATTCTTGCGCCCATCCTGCCACGGTTTCTGTCGCTTCATCCGGGCATCACGCTCGATATCGTCCAGACGGATATGGTGGTTGACCTTCTTGCGGAACGCATGGATGTCGCGGTGCGCGCCGGGCCGCTCAAAAGCTCAACTCTCGTTGCCCGGAAACTCGGTGAGACAGGGATGATCATCGCCGCCGCCCCGGATTATCTGGAGCGTTGCGGCGTGCCGCAAACCATCGCCGATCTGGAGGATCACAATCGGCTCGGATTCGGTTACGCGCGGTCAGTCGACGGGTGGCCGTTGCGGGACGCCGGAAAAACCGTCGTCATCCCGGCGACAGGGCGCGTGCAGGTCAGCGATGGCGAGGGCCTTCGCCGTCTTGCCCTTGCCGGTGTCGGGCTGGTCCGCCTTGCCTCTTTCACCGTGCGGGAGGATATCGCCGCCGGCCGGCTTGTCTCCGTGCTCGATCACCTCGATACGGGTGAGACGGAGATGTTTCATGCCGTTTATGTCGGCCAGCGCGGGCCGCTTCCGGCACGCATCCGGGCCCTGCTCGATTTTCTCGGCGAATGCGGGCGGGTGAGATAATCTAGGGCGTTGGAATGTGTGATCCGCATGAAGACGGCGTGGGTCTGGGAAATGAGGCGTCTGCACCGGCCGCCTATGGTTTCGGACCGGACAATGCGAAGGCGGGCCGGGGGGTGCTGGGCAACCATCGTCCCTGCCGGGACCGTTTTTCTGCAACGTCGCGACCGGGTATTGCAGCGCCGGGCGTCTGAGCGAATCATCCGGGCTGTATATGCGGCTGAATTCGCCGGCATTGCCATGAGAACCGTGAAAGGGCTGCCCTACCGTGGATCAACCCGCCGCTGAACCAAGGTACATTGATGTGAAATAACAGGACCAAGGAAACGGATATCGCCCGTAATCCATCGAGAGAGGGAAAGTCGTCGTGTTTCACACCGGGTGGCCCGTGCCTCTTTTGCAGCAAGGCCCTCTCGTATTGTCAATCTCTGAGTTAGTAAATTCCGAAATCCAGAAGCCTGGCGACAGAAGCGCAGGCCTTCCTTGCTTGGCGGGATAGTTTCTTGCGCTACTCTTACGGGGAGTGGTCAGTGACCCCAGCCGATTGTCGAGAAATTTATTGACGAGATCATCCGCATTGCATTGCCTGCGGTGTGATTGACCAAGCCTGTTCGCGATATCCTGACGCCAAAATAGCTGAAAAATCGCTCTTATCCGTTGGGATTGACCGGTTTGGTTTGCGCCAGCGTCGATGGACCGCCCTTTAGTAGAGATCTGAGAATTTGTTTTGCTGGAAGCTCAATATACGAGAATGACAGAATGGAGATGGCTGACGCAACTCCGAAGAATGCGAGCATGACCGTAGGTGAGTAGAAAACGGTCCTATCGTAACCTAGGTGAAATGCGGTCAGCACAAACACGCACTGAAGTGGGAAGTGCCACAAGTAGACCGAATAACTCACATCACCTAGCCATTCGAATAGGCGGATTCGTCGCTGATAGCGCATATTCAATGCGGTCAGGGCGATGATACCTAAAGGAAATGCCATTGTATCAAGTAGGAACTTCCTCGCCTCTGGAACGAAAATCAACACCGACCAGCAGACAAGTACGACGAAAACAAACGGTGCAATGACCCTGTCGCCAAATTGTCGTTTACCCCCCCTAAACACGGCGAAGAGAAGCCCTGCGAGATAAAATTGCGTTAGTCCGCTGGCAACCTTGTAAGCTGATGCTGGAAGTAAATGCCCTAGGATGAGCAGCCCCACGAAATATATGTACCGAGCTTTGCCGAGCATGCATCCAATAGCGAAGGTGATGTAGAGAAGGATTTCAACAGAAATCGACCAAACCGGAGCATTGAAAGACCAGCCCTCTTCGAGCCCCCAGGCTGACATCAGGAGTATGTTCAGTACGGCGTGATAGGTGTCGTAAAATGCGTAAACAAAATAGCTTCCTGTCTCTCCGCGAATAAACCACTGGACAATGAAAACCGAAACAAACGTGATGATGTAAAGCGGATAAATCCTGCTGAATCTGTCGACGGCGAAGGCTGTGAGGCTCAGCTTTTTTGATGTCAGCTTCTCTTCAGCTAACCAGAAGAAAATCACGCCAGAGAGAGCAAAAAACAGCGGTACCGCCCGCCAGCCCTCCCGATAAAACAAGGCGAATGCTTGGTAAAATGGCTGTGCCTCCGTCCTGAGTGGCCCCAGCACGGTTCCATTGAAAAAAAAATGCTGCCAATGCCAGAAAACTACGGCAAACGCAGCGATACCCCGCAGGCCATCGAGGAAGCTTAATCGGGCTATCATGGACGAGTTGTTCATATTTGAAGCCATATTCAATCTTGTGCCGCTCCGCAATTCATCTTCATCGCTTAGCCGGTAGCGTAACTCGGTTCCCTTTACAGCGCTCGCCAAAACATACCCTGCCTCGCGTGCCGCGGCTTTATGAGAGAGCAAATGATAGTGTTTGTGGTTGACAGCGTCACAAAACATAAATTCAAGCGTTTGCTTCTGGGTTCCCTTAGCGTATTCGTCCCTACCAAGACGTAGAATAGAGAGTTGACGCATGACATTGCAATTTCCGAACATCGCGCAGACGCTTGCCGAAGAGATCGGAAGATTACGCAAATGGCTGGATGAGGACGCCCTGCCCCTGTGGTGGGAGGCGGGTTCGGCGCGGCCGGATGGCGGCTTTTACGAACGTCTCGGCCAGGATGCGAAACCGGTTTTTTCCGATGACCGCCGCGCCCGCGTGCAGCCGCGTCAGGCCTATTGTTTCGCCGCCGCCGGTCAGCATGGCTGGCAGGGGGCGTGGAAAGACGCGCTCCTGCATGGCCTCTCCTGGTTCGAGAAGGTCTATCGCCTCGAAAACGGCCTTTATGGCAACCTTGCCGACCAGACCGGCAAGCTGATCGATCCCTCCTTCGATCTCTACAATCAGGCCTTTGCGCTGTTTGCCGCCGCACAGGCGGCGGCGAGCCTTCCCGAGCGCCGGGACGAGATGCGCGACCGGGCGCTCGATATCCTTGCCATCCTCGAACGCGACTACAGACATCCGGTCGCCGGCTTCGAGGAAGCGAACCCGCCGCGCACGCCGCTCTGCTCCAATCCGCATATGCATCTCTTCGAGGCGATGCTGGCCTGGGAGGCGCAGGACCCGGACGGCCCGTGGTCGGTGCTGGCCGACGAGATCGCCGATCTTGCGCTTAACCGCTTCATCGATGGCGGCAATGGCGGCTTGCGCGAATTCTTCGCCCATGACTGGACACCGCATGACAGCGACAGGGGCCGGATCATGGAGCCGGGCCACCAGTTCGAATGGGCCTGGCTTCTGGTGCGCTGGGGCAGCCTGCGTGGAAACGATGAAGCGATCGGCAAGGCAAAACGGCTGTTCGAGATCGGCGAGGCCTACGGCATCTGCCCGCGCCGCAAGGTGGCGGTGATGAGCCTCTACGACGATTTTTCGGTGCATGACGGGCTGGCGCGGTTGTGGCCGCAGACGGAATGGCTGAAGGCTGCGGTGCGGCTGGCGAGCGTTACGAACGGCGAGGAACGGCAGCGTTACCTCGCCTCCGGCCTCAGCGCCATCGGCGCGCTGCAGCCTTTCCTCGACACGCCGGTCAAGGGCCTGTGGTTCGACAAATGGCCGGCCGACAGGCCGATGCTCGACGAACCGGCGCCGGCAAGCACGTTTTATCACATCGTCTGCGCCATATATGAGGCAGAGGCCGTGCTGGCGGTCAGTGGGTGAACTCAGCACGCCCAGCCGGTGGGCGTGCCATATACACCACCCTCCTTTTCAGGGCGGCGAGACAGTCAGTATTAATTAATATGCTACAAGCAAGCGGTTTATCATAACCGACGCACTCGGCGCAGATCAAAGTCGCGCCTTTCGTGTGTCGAATCTTTACCACTAAGCTACATCGGCATCAAATTGGATGCTGTGAAGCCGTTTATAAAGGCCATCATTCGCAAGAAGCTCACGTCTGCTGCCCTGCTCGGCGACTTCACCATTATCCATAACGACAATCTTGTCGGCACGATTGATAGTGGAGAGACGGTGAGCAATGACGATTGATGTCTTGTTGAGCGTCAATCGTTCAAGTGCATCTCTGACGAGAGCTTCGGATTCCGAATCCAATGCGCTGGTTGCTTCATCGAGGATCAAAATATCTGCGTCTCTGAGCATGGCGCGGGCAATCGCAACACGCTGCCGCTGCCCCCCGGACAATCCAGAGCCATTTTCACCGAGTCTGCTATCATAGCCTTCCGGCATGCTCATGATGAAATCGTGCGCATTGGCTGCCTTGGCGGCGGCTATTATCTCTTCTTCGGTGGCATTGTCGCGGCCAACGGAAATATTGTGCCTTATGGATCCCGAAAACAGGAATGTTTCCTGCCCAACGTAAGAAACGTGCTCGCGCAAGCTCGAAAAAGAAACGTCGCGCAAATCCATACCGTTGATTTCTACTGAACCGGTTTGCGGGTCGTAAAGGCGCATCATAAGATTGATGATGGTGGATTTGCCGCTGCCGGATGGGCCGACCAGTGCAGTCATCTTGCCACCTTCGAAGAGCAGGCTGACATCCTTCAGAACGGGCTGGCCTGCAACATATTCAAAGCTCACATTTTTTAGTTCGACATCGCCTGTCGCTTTGGGCAGAGGCTCGGCGTCTTTTTTCTCGGCAAGCGTCAGCGGCGCGTCCAGCACCTCAAACATCATCCGCACGCCAATCATGCCGCCTTCGATCTGTACCCGCATGCGGGCGAGGCGTTTCGCCGGTTCATAGGCGAGCAGCAGGGCGGTAATAAACGCCATCAAATCGCCCGGCGAACCGCCTTTTTCGAGAACCGTATAGCCGGACACGGCAATAACGACAGCAATTGCGAGGCCTGATAGCGTCTCCATGATGGGACTGGTTGCGGCCTCTAGTTTGGCAATGCCATTGGCACGTTGCTCTACGTCGGAAACCGCCTTGTTCATGCGCTGACGCATAAGCTTCTCAAGGGAGAATGCCTTGATGACACGTACACCTATGCTGGTTTCCTGTACGACATTGACAATCTCACCGAGCGAAGCAAGCTCCGCCTCCATGATCTTGCGTACGCGGCGCAAGACAAGCCGAACGCTGAAGATGGCAAGAGGACCAATAATCATGGAGATCGCACTCAGGAGGAAATTCTGGGCGAACATCACGATAATCAGACCGATAAGCGAAAACAGGTCACGCACGAACGATGTGACAATCGTATCGATGACACTGCGTGCCGCCTGTGCATTGTAAGTAACGCGAACCAGCAGTTCCGAGGACGGCAGATTCTGAAAGAAGGAAACGCCCTGCTTCAGAAGCCGATCGTAGATCTTGCGTTGTTGCTCCGCTACGATGCTATTACCAGCTTTGCTGAGATAATAGCTCTGCACAAAGGTTGCGAGGCCTTTGACGATGAAGATGGCCGCGACTGCAAAGGCAATCTCGAGAACGACGTCAAAGCCCTGCTTCAGATAAACGCTGTTGACGATATCGCGCATGATCCATGCGCTGAGAGACGTCGTGCCGGCGACGACGAGCATCGCGGCAATTGCCGCAGAATACCAGCCAACATGCTTTCTGAAATTTTCTTTGAAAAGTCGCACCAGCAACGTCTTGTCGTTTTCAGACAAAAAAGATCCGATCACGGAGATATCCTTAGTTAGCTGATACCACTACGATTTGAGAAATTGATGGCTGTCCATTTCGATCATTTTTGACCAGGAAACCAGTCCACTATCTGTTCCGAATAGCTAAGCCGCATTCTACTTCGTTTCGTAATCCCGTATCAACTGGCTTAATAATTTCTCTCGGCGCTGGAAAAGTCCTCAGACTCGTTGTTCAAGCGAACCAAATAGTGCGGTGGCCGGCGAGTGTCAACATCCCGCCGACCCGGTCGAACATTCGAGATGCACCGTTAACGTCTTTTATAATCGTCCTCGATGCGGATGACATCGTCCTCGCCGATATAGGCTCCGGTCTGGATTTCGACCAACTCGAGCGGGATCTGCCCCTCATTGGCAAGCCGGTGCGGCTGGCCGATCGGGATATAGACCGACTGGTTCTCCGTCAGCAGCCGGGTCTCCTCGCCAATCGTCACCGTCGCCGTGCCCTTGACGACGATCCAGTGTTCCGAGCGGTGATAATGTTTCTGGAACGAGATGCGGTGGCCGGGATCGACCGTGATGTGGCCAACCCGGTAACGCTCGTCCACATACATGTGTTCGATATAACCCCAGGGGCGATAGACGCGCTTGTGGCTTTGCGTCTGCGGTGCGTGTTCGCCGTCCTTCAGCGTCTCCACCAGACCCTTCACATCCTGCACCCGGTTTTTCGGCACCACCAGAACCGCATCCTTGGTGGCCACCACCACCATGTCCTTCGCGCCAACCACCGTCGTCAGCAATTGCGTCGAATGGATGAGGCAGCCTTCGGAATCGATGAAGACGCCGTTGCCTTCCAGCGCATTGTCGTTGCCGCGCTTGTCGGCGATCTCCCAGATCGCATCCCAACTGCCGATATCCGACCAGCGGAAATGGCCATGCACCACCGCCATGCGTTTGGTCTTCTCGATCACCGCATAGTCGATGGAGTTTTTCGGCGAGGCCTCGAAGCTTGCCTGATGCAGGCGCACGAAACCGAGGTCGCTTTCATATTGCTCGACCGCCTGCGTCACCGCCGCAAGAATCTCCGGGGCGAAGGCCTTCAGTTCGGCGATCATCACATCGGAGCGGAACAGGAAGTTGCCGGAATTCCAGAGATAACCCTTTTCCAGATAGGAGATCGCCGTCTTCATATCCGGCTTTTCCACGAAGGCGTCGACGGTGCTGAGGTCTTTTTCGCCATCGATCGCCTCGCCCGGCTTGATATAACCGTAGGAGGTGCGCGGTTCGGTCGGCACCAGGCCGAAGACGACGATATTGCCCTGATCGGCGGCTTTTGCGCCGAGTTTCACGGCGTCTGAAAACTTGTCGGCATCGAGCACCACATGGTCGGCGGCAAGTGCCAGCACCAGGCATCCGGGCTCGCGGCGCTCGGCCAGCACGGCGGCGGCAGCCATGGCGGCGGCGCTGTCGCGGCGGGCGGGCTCCAGCACCACGGTTGCCGGCAGATCGATCTCTTCGGCCTGACGGCGGGCGAAGAAACGGAAATCCTCGTTGGTGATCACCAGCGGCTCGGCATAAAGCCCCTTGTCTCCCACCCGCTGCAGCGTCTGCTGATAGGTCGAAAGATTGCCGACCAGCGGCTGAAACTGCTTGGGCAACTGATCGCGCGATACCGGCCAAAGCCGCGAACCGGCACCGCCGGCCAGAAGAACCGGCGTGATCTTTCGAGCGTATGTGTTCAAAATGAAACCTCTCAACTTTCTATCGCCCCTTAACTTTCGTGATATCGAACGTGAGGTGACGCTTCAAATGCGGGATAGAGCTTTCCACAGCGAATAGAAACAACCTAATTTTTGCTTGATGAACCGATGACTGCCGAAGTTTTCACGGGTGATGAGCGCATTTGACAAGAGTTCGGAACCACCTGTATAAGCCGCCCACATCTCTCCGCCCGCGCCAAAGGTTAAGGGTTTAAAGCGGGGCGTGTCCCCGATGTGGGTGATTTAGTAACGTTGCATCGGCGTCAACTGCCACTTGGTGGGGCATGAGGATATGTCTGTAAGATGACTGAAGTTTTTTTCGATCTTTCCGAACTTTTTTTAAATTCAGGCGTAAAATTTAAATATTATGGTATCTCCAGAACTGTGATGGAGGTCGCTTACGAACTGACAAAATTGGATTCCAGAGTCCGATACGTCATATATTCTCCGTATCATGGTCGGTTTTTTGAAGTTTTTCCAAGGGTTGGAGACGCATCGCCGACCGGCGTGCTGGACCACAATCTTCCTCCCTCTGCTACCCCTCTTCGGCTGCGCCAAAGCCTCTTCAACAATAACCCCGTCAAATCTTCCGTTTATTGGGCTATTCGAAAGGTCGTCGATTTCAGAAACCGGCGGCGATGGGCTACGGTCCCGGATGGTTCGGCTAAGGAAGTCGATCTCTCCGGTCATGTGCTGATCTCCCTGGGCAGGCCGAAGATTATGTCCGACTATCTGGCCGCCCTTGAAGCGCGTGGAACAAACGTGATCTTTGTCCCACTTCTGCACGACATGATCCCGTTGCATGATTTCACGCACAGGAATCAATTCTCTTTCCCGAAGAATTTTCTGCACGACAATCAGGTGGCGATTAAAGCATCGTCACTCATTCTCACGAATTCGGAATTCACAGCTCGTGAGGTTCTGCATTTTTCGGAGAAAGGCGTGTTACCGCCTGTATCAAAGGTCATTGCCGTGCCGCTTTGCAACGAGTTGCGCCCGACCTCAGAACCTATAGAGAAGCGCGGGCCGTCCGGACGTTACATCTTATGCGTGGGAATCTATAATGGCAGGAAAAATCTGGAATGCGTAGTTGAGGCCATGATGTCCCTTCACGAGCGGGGAATGGATGTCCCCAATCTCGTGTTGGCTGGTGCGAGACGCAAACGTGTGGAGAAATTTCTAAAGAATAAGCGATTTCTGCCCCTGTCCACAAAATTTCATTTCGTACTCAACCCGAACCAGGCGGAACTGGCGGAATTGTATAAGCGTGCATTTGCGCTTGTTCTCCCCAGTCGGATGGAAGGATGGGGTTTGCCGATCAGCGAGGCGTTATGGTGCGGAACACCTGCACTGGCGGCGGACGTTCCGGCACTGCGAGAGGCGGGGGGCGATCTGGCGCGCTATTTCGACCCGGAAAAGCCAGATGAGTTGGCGAATGTTTTGGGTGAGTTGTTGGGGAATAACGCAGATTACGAAGCCCTGCGTCTTGAGATCGCTGAACGGAAACCCTCGATGCGGACATGGCGCAATGTCGCATCTGAAATGCTTTTAGGGGTGAAAAATACGCTTTTAGCCACTTGAAGCGTTTCGGAGGTCACGTGGGTAACGGATATCTGTGCGTTTAGAGAAAAGGACTCGGTAAATACCGACAAATATCATAGAAGGGGTTGCTGCCTGCGCATTTTTTGGAATTCGTGCTGGCATGTAACGCAGGATGACCAGAAGATCTGGGTTGATTAGATTACAGGTGGAATATGAAAAAGGCGTTGGTAACCGGATTAACTGGCCAGGATGGAGCCTATCTTTCGCAGTTTTTGCTGGAGAAGGGTTATGAAGTATACGGCTTGGTGCGTCGCTCCAGTACCGCAGATGTCAATGATACTAGGCTGAAGTGGCTGAATATCGACAGGCATGTTCGTTTTATTGATGGAAATCTTACAGATCTCTCCAGCATAATTCGGATTATGCGTGAAGTGCAGCCCGACGAAATATACAATCTGGGTGCGCAATCATTTGTGAAGTCTTCCTGGAACCAGCCGCTGCTGACGGGGCAGGTGACCGGCATCGGTTGCGCAAACATGTTGGAGGCGACGAGACTTGAGGCGCCGGGTGCGCGCTTTTATCAGGCTTCCTCTTCTGAGATGTATGGCCTCATTCAGGAGGCGATGCAGAACGAGACGACGCCGTTTTATCCGCGTTCCCCTTATGCTGTTGCGAAACTTTATGCGCACTGGATGACGGTAAACTACCGTGAGAGTTTCGGTTTGCACGCCTCCAGTGGTATTCTGTTCAATCATGAATCGCCGCTGCGTGGGATCGAATTTGTAACCCGCAAGGTTACAGACGGTGTGGCCAGAATTAAGTTGGGGCTTCGCGACGAGCTACGCCTCGGCAACATTGATGCGAAGCGTGACTGGGGTCACTCCAAGGACTATGTCCGTGCAATGTGGCTGATGTTGCAGCAGGAAATCCCGGATGACTATGTCGTTGCAACAGGGCGCACGGTTACCGTTCGAGATATGTGCAAGATCGCTTTCGGGCACGTTGGGCTGAATGTTGACGATTATCTCGTGATCGATCCGGAGCTGTTCCGCCCGGCCGAGGTTGACGTACTTCTTGGTAACCCCAAGAAAGCAAAAGAGAAGCTTGGTTGGGAAGCCACAATCACGCTTGAAGAAATGATTTGTGAAATGGTTGACGCGGATATCAGTCGGCTTTCGAAGTGAATATGGCGCAGCAAAACTCTGTCTCTAATCCCCGTATCTTGATAACGGGCGCGAATGGATTTGTTGGACGTTGGCTGCGGGAGGAATTACAAAAAGTCCTCCCGCCGGCTGCTCAGATAATTTCCACCTTCAAGGGAGGTGGAAATGACATTGCCGCTCAGTCACAAGGAACTGAGGTCTCAATTGCGTTGGACATTGAAGACGAAGAGGCTGTCGCACAGGTTATAGAGACTTGGCGACCGACCGTGGTTATACATTTGGCTGCGGTCTCTCATGTATTGGAAGCCTCTGCTTCTCCGAAACAGACATTTGCCGTCAATCTTAACGGAACGATTGCGCTGGCATGTAGTGTTCGCAAATTTTGTCCTGAAGCCCTGTTCCTAAATATCGGGTCGTCCGAGGTTTATGGGAGCAGCTTTATCGGTGCGACAAGGCCTTTGGACGAGGAAACGTTACTTGCTCCGACAAATGTCTATGCAACGTCAAAAGCGGCGGCAGATCTCTTCATTGGCCAGATGTCGAAAAGTGGGCTGAATGCTGTTCGATTTCGACCATTTAACCATACCGGGCCGGGGCAGGCGGAAAACTTCGTAGTCTCCGGTTTCGCGGCGCAGATTGCACGGATTGAAAAAGGTTTGCAACCACCGATCATCAAGGTTGGGAACCTTGAAGCGCAGCGTGATTTTACAGACGTCAGCGATATAGTCTCGGCTTATGTGGCGGCGGCCCTTCTGCCTCCTGAGAGATTTAAGGACGGCGTGATCATAAATCTATCCTCTGGAACCGCGCGCCGAATTGGAGATATTCTAGACAGTCTGCTTGCAATGTCCCAAGTCAAGATTCAAGTCTTAGAAGATCCCGCTCGAATGCGAGCGAGTGAAGTGAGCTATGTGGCAGGGAGTTCGGCCAAAGCTGGTCATCTTCTCCAATGGTCGCCGCAAATCCCCTGGGAAACAACGTTACGTTCGGTTTTGGATTATTGGCGAGCGCGCGAATAAATTCAGGCCGGTCACGAGATCGATTGGATTGATTTACGCGTCAAATATATATGGATCTTGTATTGGCAGCGTTATATCGAAAAAAGAATCACTGCTGCATTACAGTCACCGATTAGTCTCATTGAGGTTTCAAGTTTGCGCGTTGCCTTTTATGCTCTGCAGTCTGTAAAGATTTCTGGGAAGTTTTTCTTGTCCTTGTTACTTGCCTGAAAGGAGCCTTAAATTTCCTCCATAGAAAGCACCAAGCGAAGAAGAATTTATTTTTCTATATGCGCGACTTTACTTTGAGTCCAATATGAAGTTGGGGACACTATGTCTAGTGAACATAAAAAAAAGCGCGTGTTTTTCGATATATCCAGCCTTGTGGAGTATGTTTCGAAAATAGATCGGTACTCCGGAATTCAGCGAGTTCTCGTAAACATAATAACGAAGCTTGAGAATGCGACGTCGGACGCAGAGTTTTATTTATGTTTCCACGAAGGTGTGGGGAAAAAATATGTGTGCGTTTCTTTTGACGAGTTTGACTTAGCTAATTTCGATGATCCCCGGACGCTTCGAGGTGCTTTGAATGTCGGAAAATCGAAAGGTACGGCAGATGTAGGTATAATTTCAAAATATAAATCGAACGCTGCAAAATATTACTTCCATCGAACGAGACTGGATATCTTGGCATTCCTTGGCTCGAAAAGTTCGTTTCTCAGATACAACATAACGCCTGAGCGTTGGCTGGAAATGCGCTTTCCTAAGGATGGAAGGGCTCGGAGGGACACGGTAAGAAAGAGTTTTCTAGCCATATGTCGTCCTGGAGATGCCTTGGTCAATCTCGATAGTTCGTGGTTGCCTTTACATGAAAGAACATTCTCCGCCGCCAAGGAGAAAGGCGTAATATGCTATACGCTTGTCTACGACCTGATTCCCATTTTGCTACCGCAGACGACCCACGGGATGATGCCTCTTATCTTTCATAAATGGCTGGCAAACAGTGTCGACTACACCTCGAAATATCTGTGTATTAGTAATGCTACAAAAAGGGATCTACAGGATTTTTTGGCCAAATACGGTTTCGAACGCGAGGTCGCGGTCTTGTCCCTAGTGCAGCAGGGGATAGATAAGAAAATCTCTCCCACGGCCTTGGGGCCTATGTCTACACAAGTTAACAAAGATGCGTATCCGTGGCTGCACGAAGTGGCGGAAATTTCTGACGATGTACGCAATGTGACGACTGTTCCTTATGTTTTATGTGCCGGAACAATTGAGGCACGGAAAAATGTATGGCGTATCGCTCAGAGTTGGCAGCGCTTGCTTCAAGAAGGGAACTACGACCTTCCACGGCTTGTGTTCGCTGGTAGAAAAGGCTGGCACATTGAGGCGTTCGAAAATTTCCTGAAAGGCTCGGGTAATCTTGATGGTTGGATTCAGGTAGTCGAAGCGCCCAGCGACGCTGAGTTGGCGTTCCTATACAGGAACTGCAAATTTTCGATTATGGCAAGTCTTTACGAGGGCTGGGGATTGCCCGTCGGCGAGGCGCTTTCCTATGGAAAAACGGCAGTCGTGGCCAATAATAGCTCCCTGCCGGAGGTTGGTGGTGAGTATGTCGAATATTGTGATGCGACCTCGATTGAGAGTATTGCTGCGGCTTGTCGTCGCCTTATCAACGATCCTCAGCGCCTCCAGGAGTTGGAAAAGAGGATCTCCACTGCGAAAATGCGTAATTGGGAGGAAGTGTGTCGCGACTTGCTCAGTATTTTAGAGACTGCCCCCGAAAAAATGTGAGCGATTTCAGTCTGTTGCGATTTTTTTCGGATTTGCGAAGAGTCGATGTAGAGCAGGATGGCCTGGAGTGAAACCACCCGACTGAATTATGAGGGCTGTTTGTTGATTTGTGCTGAGAAGTGACTCTAACGCATTTTTTGCTGACGCAAAAACGCTAACGAAGAGCGCCTTCGCCGTAGACGCCGGTGCGTTCACCTCGATGCCTGGGTATCGCCTCAGTTATCATGCGAGCGATTCGGCATTGCGATCCGGCAGCAGGGCAAGGACACGGTTGCGCTCCAAATCGAAGATAATCGTTCGATAGTGTTGACCCTTGCGCCAGGCCCAGTCATTAATCCCGACAACACGCGGTGTCGATATCGGCACAAAGAGACATCCTCACGATCTGTAATATCATGTCGCTGCTGACCGGCGTGCCTAGAGCGCGTCCATTAAACGCGGAATCGCGTTGAGGATTCCCTTGGCTGCCGAATTCTGATTCCTTCCCTCCGACTGGTGATTTGGTCGGAGGCAATATGACCCGAGCGTTCAGCGATGATCTGCGTAGCCGCGTACTGGTTGCGTCACGGAATGGCATGTCGGCGCGTTCAGCAGCAGCACGATTTGGGATTGGAATTTCGACAGCAATCGCCTGGATTGCGAGTGCGCGGCAGGGTCGGTTGACCCCGGCGAAACAAGGCCGACGCTGCGGCTCGCGCCTGGATGCTCACGAGGACTTCATCATCGGCATGATCGAAGATGAAAAGGATATCACGCTCAACGAGATGGTTCTGCGATTGCATGAGGAGAGAGCCGTATTGATCGGCCGCAGTGCACTTGACGTCTGGCTGCGAAAGCGGTAACCGCTGTTCCAATCCCACATTGTCCTCGCCGCCCTGATCTGTGATCGCCTATCCATGGACGAGCAACGGGAGTTTCTCCATGGAGAGTACATTGGAGGTTCTCACGACCAGGAAGTCTGGACGTGAGCTGCATAGGCATTGGCCAGACGAGGTCAAGGCGCAGATCGTTTCGGAGAGCCTTCGGCCCGGAGCCTTGGTCAATGAGGTCGCAGAGCGACACGGCCTGAAGCCGAACCACCTGTCCACCTGGCGGACGATGGCACGGCAGGGCAAGTTGGTTCTGCCCGCACCCGAGGATGCGGTAGAGTTCGCTGCGGTGATTGTCGAACCGCCCGTTGCGGAGCCGCCTATCAAGAAAGCCAACCGACCCGAGATCATTGTCGGCTCTGTCACGATCCGTCTGGAAGAAGGCGCGTCTGTTGCCCGGATCGCCGCTGTCGCGCGGGCTTGTGCGGTTCCGGCATGATCTTTCCCTCGAACCGCGTGCGGATCATGATGGCGACCAAGCCTGTCGATTTCCGCAAGGGTCACGACGGATTGGCGGCGCTGGTAAAGAACGAACTGCACAAGGACCCGTTCACGGGAACGGTCTTCGTATTCCGATCACGCAAGGCGGACCGATTGAAGCTGATCTACTGGGATGGCAGCGGCTTGGTGATGGCCTACAAACGGCTGGAGGAGCACACGTTCACTTGGCCAGACATTCGGGACGGCCTGATGACCTTGGGCCATGCCCAGTTCGAGGCGCTATTTGCGGGGCTCGACTGGCGGCGGGTCCGCTCCGTTGAGACAAGAGCGCCGAGAGCAATCGAGTAGGTGCGTCACGATGACTCGGTCGCAAATTCCGGCAGCGAGATGACGGCCAATTTGATAGACTTCCAGAATGTTGGATGTGGTCGATCTTCCAGACGATATTGCTGCCCTAAAGGCGATGCTGATCGCGTCGCAGCTTCGTGAAGTCCGCAAGGATGATCGGATCGAGCGGCTGGAGAAGCTAGTCGCCGCTTTCAAACAGGCAGCCTTTGGCCGCAAATCCGAGAAGTCTGATCCCGAGCAATTCGACCTCGCACTGGAAGACCTGGAAACGGCCATGGCGGCCGTTCATGCCGAGGACGAGGCAGACAGCGCTACGCCGCAGCCAAAACCACGCGCAGCCAATCGGGGCTCACTTCCCTCCCATCTGCCTCGCGTCGACGCGCCAAAGCCGAGCGGACTGTCGAGGGCTTATGGAATACCGTCGGCCAGATCGTCACGCTGTTCGAACCACAAGAGTGCGCCAACTACTTCAAATCGTGCGGATATGATCCCGAGTAAAGCGGACGCGCTCTAGCCGACATGTCCGGCGAAACGGGGGCACTCCAGTGGACGATCGTCCTGCCTTCGCCGTCGGTAACGGTCTCGATGGCGGCGTCCAGCATCGTGTTGACCAGCCCCGCATCCGGTTGCGTTCCAATTGACCAACTGATCACCATGCCATCGAAGCAATCTATGATGGGCGACAGGTACACCTTTCCAGCTGGAATTTGGAATTCGGTGATGTCTGTGAGCCATTTCTCGTTCGGTGTTTTCGCTCTGAAGTCCCGGTTGATCAGGTTCTCCGGCGCAGGACTGATTTCTCCCATATACGAGCCAAAACGCCGTCGCCGCGGTCTGGCGACCACCAAACTCTCCTGCTTCATCAATCGCTGCACAACCTTTTCCGAGATTGTTACGCTCTGCCTGGCCAGTGACGCCTGCAGTCTGCGGTAGCCGTAGCAGCGATGGTTGCTTTCGAAGATTTCCGTCAGGCTGCGGCGGATGGCGACATACTTGTCTTCCAGATTCACTCGGGTGCGGTGGTAGAAGTACGAGCTCCGCGCAATCCCCACCTGCAAAAGCAGTTCTGGCAATCGATAGGTATCTTTGAGGGCGTCAATCAGCTGTGTCTTTTCCCGATTACTCAGGAGTTGCAGATCGACGCCCAGGCCTTTTTTTAGCAATTCATTGGCCTTCTTCAGCAGATCATGTTCAAGCTGTAATTGTCGGACATCGCGCTGGAGGGCTTCAAGCTGTCGCTCGAGTTCTTCGCACTCCGGCGCTGGCGCAGAAGTGTTGCGGCGTTTCATGGATGAGGCAGCCTCTTGACCGAGTAACTCATTCCTCCAAGCGTACAACGTCGGCCGGCATACACCTAGCCGCTCGGCTATTTGCTGGGCACTTTCCTCTCCACTGCAAAGATCAAGAACTGCGACTTGTTTCAAAGCGTCGGGATAGGCCGGGCGCCAGGATCGACCAATCATCGAAGTTCTCGCCTCCGGAAACGCCTCTCGAACCCATGCGGTCAAAGTTCCACGACCCGGATAGCCCAACGCTCTCATCGTCGCAGAGATACAGCGATCATGAGTGCGGTAGTGCTCAAGCACCGTCTGCTTCTGGGCCTCAGTAAACTTCGGCGCGCGAGCCACACAACGAACGCGTAGGTCTTGATGCTGCTGGTACTCGCGATACCAGTTCCGCAGCGCATTCTTGGTCGGATAACCCAACTGGCGGATCGTCGCCTTAACCCGCTTGCCGAGCTTGATATACAGCTCGACCGCGCGAATTCTGTCAGCATGGGAATACATGAACTACCTCCTGGTGGTCCAAGTTTTAGTCCGCATCCCCACCGGCTCAGTTCTGCGCGGAAACCAACAGAACTGCTCCCGTGGCAGTGGACTCCGGCAAAAAAACGCTACGAGGCTGCGTGATGGCACGCTCAAGGATCATCTATACCCTCAAAGAGGTCGCTGAGATGATCGGCGAGAACCTCGAGTTGATCGAAGAGGTGACCGTCAACTCGGATAATATCAGCGAAGGCGAATTGCTTTATGTCCGCGACGGCTGCGAATACGGCACAAAGGGCCTGACCGAGAACGGCGTGGACGAGCTCCAAAATCTCCTCGCCGACATACGGACATGGGATGGTGGAATCCGCCAGTTTCTCGTCGATGAACAATGCGATCCGGATGTGGTCGAACGCGTTATGGCAGACGAGATGAAACGCGGCCTATAATATCGGCCTCTCGATCAAGCGAAAATGCCTTCGCCGGACGCTCACGATCGGCCTGCGGAAGAACAAGAACTATAGACGGCTCGGAAGAAATCGGCGGGCGGAAAGCTTTCATTGACCCTTCGTCTCACCTTGGTTGTTGCGCTGCAGTCAGAGTCGCGTCGCGGCGCAAATGCCGGGTCACTTCTCATGTTTGGATTTCTTTTTCGAGCCAAGGACTTTTTACCGCTGGAACGAGGATCGATGCGTACATGTTTTAGTCATGCTTGGGACTAGCAATTTGAATTCGACGTAGAGGCTTGGGACGTCGCCGCGAAAACCATCGATGCAGAGGACGCTCTCACGTTCATGCGCGGCAACAACGTTATTTCATTCCGTCAATAATAAACCGGTGTGGCCGTGAAACGGCGCGTACCTTGGTGGCCCGCCAACTTGGACCGTGGCGTACCCGTGACGAATTTGGTTCCAAGTGCTTCCTTCTATTCGGTGGGAAATATCGAGCAATCAAACCGGGATCGATCATCTTAAGGCGAAACGGGACTTCGTTACGTCAGGGATATTGTGTGACGTATGTGTTGATTGCCCTTAATTATTCACGAGATTTATCACCTATGACTAATATGACCTTGTTTTCCAGCGTGTCAACGCGTATCGGAGACATCCTTAAATTGTTGCTGGGTATTTCCCGCTCGAGCATCGATGTAGGATGACCCGGCCATAATGCGCCTTATCGACGTATCCCACGCTGCTGGAGATAAGCGCTTGGCAAATGAAATACTTGGATGGCGGCCAAGATAAACTGGGGAAACACGTTGCAGTCAATTCTGGACGACTGGGGAATTCGTGTCTGAGCAACGCCAATGAAATTCGGTGTTGGTCTGTGATCAACATACAGATTATGAGGTAATAATGGCTCCGTTGGTGAAAAAAAGAAAAATATATTTTGATATATCCAGCTTGGTAAATTATGTCTTCAAGATCGACAGATTTTCAGGTATCCAGCGGGTTCTAGTCAATATCATTATTGGTTTAAAGAATTACACAAATGATGTTGACGTCTTTGTTTGCTTTCATGAGCGCGCAACAAACAATTATGTCTGTGTGAATCTTGTCGATTTTGGTGTTGCAAACCTTGCAAATCCAAAGGCGCTTCGCGATGCGCTGGATATTGATGGGGGCAGGGAGCGCACAAATATTGACGTCCTTTTCAAATATAAATCGGAAACGCTAAAGTATTATTTTCAGCGCACAAAATTTGATATATTTGCACTCCTGTCTCAGAAAGACCGCTTCGTCCGGTTTAATATGACGCCGGAAATGTGGCTTGAAAAAAGATTCCCCCGGAAAAGGAAAAATAAACTCGAAAAAGCGCCGAAGAATGACTTTTTTGCAAATTGTCAGCCCGGAGAAGTTATGGTGAATTTTGATGCTTCATGGCTTCCAATGCATGAAAAGACATTTAAACGGGTAAAGGAGGCAGGTATAACCTGCTATACGCTTGTATATGATCTTATTCCTATTTTAATGCCAAATGTGACTCAGGGTATGATGCCGCTTGCTTTCCACAGTTGGCTTCTTAATAGCGCGGGATATACAACCAAATATTTGTCCATAAGCAATGCCACAAAAAATGACCTTCTTGCTTTTTTTAAAAGCTATAACCTGAACTTTGATGTTCTCACTCTGCCCCTTGTTCAGCAAGGTATCGACAATGAAATTCAGCCACGGAAACTTGGTCCATTGTTAGAGGAAGTGAACAAGGAAAGTTACCCTTTTCTTTGCGAGACGGCGGAACTCTCGGAGACTGTTCGCCATATAGCAACGGTGCCTTATGTCCTGTGCGCTGGTACTATTGAGGCCCGCAAAAATGTCTGGCGAATTGCACACTGTTGGAAAATGTTACTGGAAAAAGGCAACTATAATTTGCCTCGCTTGATTTTCGCCGGACGCAAAGGGTGGCTTATCCAGTCGCTGGAGGGACTTTTGAGTGCGACAGGAAATCTCTACGGCTGGATTGAAATTGTGGATAGTCCGAGCGATGAAGAGTTGGCTTTTCTTTATCGAAATTGCAAATTCACTATCATGGCAAGTCTTTACGAAGGTTGGGGATTGCCGGTTGGGGAGGCTCTCTCTTATGGAAAGACAGCTGTTGTCTCTAACTGCAGTTCACTGCCGGAAGTTGGCGGCGATTTGGTCGAGTATTGTGATCCTGAATCCATTGAAAGTATAGCGGCCGCTTGTGAGCGTCTGATTGTGGATTCGGCGCATCTGGAGCAATTGGAAGCAAAAATCCGGCAAGCCCGTCTGCGTAGCTGGGATGACGTCTGTCGTGAACTATTGGAAATCATAGAGACAGATTGAAAGGTGGACATGAACGGGATATCGGACCTAATATTTTCTGAAGTGGAATGCTATCTCTGATTCAGCACCGTTGCAAATTGTAGGAGGGTATTCGAATAACACAAGACGGATGGGAAATGGCGGACACATTCTATTTGGACTTTGAGGCTCGCTTTCGAGGGGATCCGGCTGTAATTCGAGAGCGCTTGCGCGTTTATGAAGCCTTTTTAAGGCCTTTGGCCGCGCAATCTGACGCTCGATTGCTAGACCTTGGCTGCGGGCGAGGCGAATGGCTGGAACTGGCTGGTGATGTGGGGCTGGATGCGCGAGGTGTCGATCTCGACGAAAATATGCTATCGGCGGCGCGAAAGCGAGGATTAGCAGTTGAAAACATGGATTGCTTGGAAGCTCTTCGTGCAGTTCCTGATGGCACATTAGCAGTTGTGTCAGCTTTCCATCTGATTGAGCACATATCATTTGATGATCTGCGAGAACTCATTGCCAACGCCCGCCGCGTTCTTCGTCCGGGCGGCATTATGATTCTTGAAACACCTAATCCCGAAAACCTAATTGTTGGGTTGGTAAATTTCCATCTGGACCCCACCCATAGAAAACCGCTCCCGCCTCTGCTTACGAGCTTCTTAGCCGAGCATACAGGTTTTTTTAGAAACATAATACTGCGCCTTCAAGGAGCAGAGAGGAGGGCGGAGACGGAAATCAACTTTGAAAGCGTCTTGACGACCGTTTCTCTTGATTATGCCGTTGTAGCTCAGGTCGCAGGACCGCTAGCACACGAACTTGATTCCGCATTTGAACTTCGTTTGGGACTTGACTTATTGGGCGGTGTTCGTCGGTTCGACGCGGCTTTTGCCGCACAGACAGATGCGCTGAAGGCAACCTCATCAGCTTTGGTTGTCCAAACGGAAAATTTGAATTCTGAGGTTTCTGATTTGCGGTGTGAGGCCGATGCGCTGAAGGCAACCTCATCAGCTTTGGTTGTCCAAACAGAAAATTTGAATTCTGAGGTTTCTGACTTGCGGTGTGAGGCCGATGCTCTGCGGGATGAGATCGCAACATTCAGGAGAGAAATCAGAACTGCACTTTCCGAAAAAACAGGCGCCTTGGAAGCTGGCGCTTCGCATTTGCGGAGCGCGGTAACGGCTCTTCAAACACGTATTAATGAGCCGGCCTATGCGCGCTTGCTTCTGCATAGCTCAGGGATGCCAAGGAGAGCG
This sequence comes from Agrobacterium sp. 22-221-1, assembly GCF_053522445.1. Classification (NCBI taxonomy): domain Bacteria; kingdom Pseudomonadati; phylum Pseudomonadota; class Alphaproteobacteria; order Hyphomicrobiales; family Rhizobiaceae; genus Agrobacterium; species Agrobacterium sp. 22-221-1. Next base: position 205,816 of record NZ_JBNWCL010000006.1, on the reverse strand, counting down.
GTGAGGCGTCTTTTGTTTCACGCAAATGGAAAGCCCCGCGGTATGTTTCGCAGTTGGGTGCTGAAGTCAGACAATCGTCCTCATCGTGTCTTTCGTCGATGGATGGATAGCCCGCAGTATCAATCCATGCCTTGGCCAAGCCGCCAACAATCGCCCCAAGACTCTGCAAACCTAGTTGCTCTCGAATCTCCTTCGATAGCGTTGACGGCTCCGATAGAAAGAGAAATTGATCCTCAATCAAAAGTAGCAAAACCTCAAAAAGATTTCGATGTGGATTGCATCGCAAAAAACTATGACGGCAAGGGAATTGGTGTTGATCAGAAGAATTATGGCGATGTTGTTTTTAGAAATGCCTCGCTAACCTACGACAAGGCGCGAATGTTTATAGGTATGTATGGAGAAAAGCGGTGAAGTATATTGAGACTTTGGATTTGGTGTATTTAAATATATTTAATCGCCTTCAAAATTCAGCCTATGATAGTCATGATCTGAAAAATCTTTCAATGGAGGCGTTAAAAAGTATGGCGCTCGCGTCTGCTGGAATGCCATTAGAGGAGGATGAGTATTTTGAAAAATTGTCTTCAAGGGAGCTATGCTATGCTTTATATTGGAGACATTTGCGTAGAATTCCAGACGCTGGAGCTTTAACCGCTTGGTCTACGCAAGAGTTTGATCGACAAACCGCACTGGATAGGAGTGTGGCGCTTTCAAATTCGGTTGAAGCACGACTGCACGGCCGTCGTAGTTTTCACGGAAATTTCAAGAACAACAGTGATTCATCTCGTGGAAATATTTATATTGACGTCTCGAACACTATTGACACTAAAGCTCGTACGGGAATCCAAAGGGTTGTACGAAATATATCCTTTGCGCTAGAAGATCTAGTTGATGTTAATTATTGTTATTATAATAAGGAGAATGACTGTTATTTTTTAATTGAAAATATTGATGAAATACAATCTTGCGAGAAATGCTCATCGGAAAAAGTTGAGTTTTCCAAGGGAGACATATTTTTTGATGTTGATGGATCTTGGGGGGATTCGCTCTCTCGATCCAGCCTATATTACGAACTAAAAAAGAATGGTGTTATTATTTTCGCCATTCATTATGATGCAGCGCCAATATTGTTCCCGCAGTTTTCGCATCCCACGACAGTACTGCGCTACGCTGAACATTTTGCGGCTGTCACTACATATGTGGATGTAATGTTCTGCATATCTCGAGTCGTGTGTGAGGATCTGGATAAATTATGTGCCAGTATGAATATTCGGATTCCGACGACTAAAGTCATTGAGATGGGATATCATTTTGGATCCCGTCAGAGTGTCGTCGATAATTTTGTAGGAAATCATCTGTATAAGACCCCATATGTACTTTGCGTTGGTACTGTAGAGCCAAGAAAAAACTACAAACTTGTCCTGGATAATATTGATGCTATTTCAGAACTTGGATACAAAGTCATAATTGTAGGGAAGCGAGGATGGGAAAGCCAGAGTTTTTTTGAGCGCTTGGAATATCTGAATGAAAGTTCTGATAAATTGATTTGGCTCAATAATGCTGATGACCAAATTCTTGAGGACCTTTATCTAAATGCTTCGGCGCTTATCGTTCCGTCTTTCTATGAGGGGTACGGTTTGCCTGTTTTAGAGGGATTGGCAAGAGGTTGTCGTGTTCTAGTCAGTAATGGCGGGGCTCTTCCCGAGGCGCTTAGTGCTGGCAATGGCGTAATATTTCAGCTGGAAGAAGAAAGCAGCTTTCTTCGACAGTTGAAGATAGTGCTCGCTTTGGAGGTCAAGAGTCCATCGCTGCGCGGTGATGAAAGGTCTGCTGACGTAAGTCAAAGTTGGAGTGCCGCCGCTAAACTCATATACTCCACAATAGAAGATCATTGGCAGTCTGCCTCTGACCTTCCTGAAAAGATACCGCTCGTTTATATTAGCATTCATCCGAGCAATTTTTCGAAATCCATAGAATCTTTTTTGAATTGGAATTTCCCCTTTGGTACTGTTTCGGTTCTGACGTCGGAAAAATTTGCGTCGGAATTCGAGCTAATCCTCGATAATTTCAAGGTGAAATACGAGATTTTTAATGAAGAGGAGTTGCTGGCTGAGGCCGGGATCAGTATGCCAGAGGATCATCAGGAGCGTAATTATACTCTTCGAAATGTTTTTTATAAGCGCCTGTATAAAGACTATGATGTATTTTTGGCATGTGATGATGACGCTATTCTTATTTCGGCTATCGTGCCCGAAGAATTCTTAAAGGAAGGTAAGTATCAAGCTTATCAATATTACGATAGCATCTCGGAATGGAAGTCTAGTTCATTTGGTATAACGTCTTTTGATCGCGGGCAATGGTATACCGGCGCTATACTTAATGACTTTGGCTATAACAATGATGGCTTTGCGGCTCATCGTCCGCAGATTGTTAAATCGAAGTGGGCTATGGAGATAGCTAACGAACTTAAGTATATTGTGGGTAGAAACCTTGATGAGTGGGCTACTTATTTTAATATAGCGATTCACAGGTACCCGTTTGCCATTGAAGCCAAACAATCTACAGTCTTGAATTGGCCAGCTAATTTTGCGTCATGGATGCCTAATTGGTTTAGTGATCGTGTTACCTTTCTCAACTATTATCCCGATTTTGGAGGTATTAATTCTGAAAAAATAATATTAAAAAAAGCATATGAATATAATTTGTACCATTTTCAAAGAATGTTTTGCGAGAATTTTGTAGATTCTGTGGTTTCTGTTTCTCTTTCTGATGCAGGATTGGAGGCAGACGGGGTTCGGATTTACGCGCTGAGAGGAATTTGGGTTTTCATACCGATGCGCATCCGAGATGAACAAGACTTTGTCTACTGTATCAGTCAAAGTGGGAATATAATTATTGATGGACGCAATGATGTGCAGAAATTACACAGTAGGACAAACCTCATGATTAAAGTACCATCCAATGAAGGACTTTATGATATCTCGATAGAGAGTGTCGATAGGACGCTGCGTTTGGAGTTGGAATTGGTAGTTCTCCCTTGTGCATTCTTACCGAACGAAGTGTAGTGAACGTTGTTTCATCAGTTTTAGGGAGATGTCTGGAAAGGTACCGGATGCTAAACGATGTGGCGTATGTGGATGCCCCGGTTTGGCAAGAAGAATTTTCTGACGAATGTTTGCGGACGAGGAATTCTATCGGTCGTGTGTCGGGCCTCTCGATGTGGCCCGATTAGCCACGGGCCGGGATGTAGTTCGAAGAACAGGGTCCACATCGGTTCGGAGAGCTTGGTTGGCTCGAGCCCCGGGACTGGTTTACCCCATTCTGAACATTGAAGTCCTTTCCGCATCGTTCCGTCAGTCGATCGTCTCACCGGGGCTTAACGCCGCAGGCATTACCCCATTGCCTTTCGAGAGAGGCAGCGGATCGCGCCATTCTGTAATTCTGCTCCCTTATCATCATGGCCCATATGATGCGCGGCATCTTATTGGCCAGCGCGACGGCGGCAACCATTCTCGGTTTCCGGCCGAGCATATGCCCGAGCCAGTTGTCGGGAAAGACGCCCTTATGGACGATCCATCGAACAATGCTCATGGCTCCGACAACCAGCAACCTGCGAATATCGGTCTGTCCCATCTTGCTGACACCACCAAGGCGGGTCTTCCCACCCGTTGAATGCTGCCTTGGGACGAGACCGAGCCAGGCGGCGAAGTTCCTACCGCTCTTGAAAGTATGAAGGTCAGGTGCAAAGGCGAGGATCGCGCCGGCGGTCACAGGGCCAACCCCGGGAACGGTGCAGAGCCGGCGCTTCTCGGCGTTCGATGTCGTCGCCTCGCGAAGCTTGAGGTTCAGCTCATCGATCTTTTCGGTGAGCAACCCAATCTGGTCCAGATAAGGCCGGTCAATCTCCCGAACAGTGTCAGGCAGATCAACGGCCTCAGTCTGCTAACAGATATTCGCCTCGGAACCGAAATGGCAGCGACACTCAAATGTGGGTAATTGCAAGCTTCACCGGAGGCTTACAGCATGCCTGCAACCGCACTGAGATTGGCAGGGCCTTGGGCAATGACTATTCCGAACTCCGCCAGATGACCGCGCAGTGCATTGATGAGTTGGGTACGTTGGCGCACAAAACATTGATGGGTCCGGAACGCCTCCGCTCTTGCCTGATGCTCGGTGCTCTTGACCGCAACGTAGTGTATGTTCGAGCGCAGCGCGGCCCCCGCGATCGCGGCCGGATCGGCTGCGTCATTCTTCTGGCGTTTGACGAACGGCTTCACGTAAATCGGCGGGATCAGCCGCACGTCGTGGTCGCGATTTTGAGCAAACCGGCCCCAGAAATGGCTGGCGGTGCAGGCTTCCATAGCAACGATGCAAGGCGACTGCTCGCTTAAAACTGCTGTAAACGAGCCCGTGATAGGACCCTGTTGAATAGAACCGCCCCGCCGCCATCCGTTCCACAGACTTGGAAGCTCCGCTTCGCGAGGTCGATCGCGAGGATATGCACCTGTGTCATCTGCCTTCCCTCCGTGAGCGTCACAATGGCGCTAGGCAGGCATCATACGCCGATGCCGGACGAAGGGGGCATCCCCGTCAGTTCAATCCGTTCTCGGTGCAAGTCTATGGCGGCCAACAGATTGCCAAATAAAACTGCTCTTATAACCGCTTATGCGGCCTGATCGACGTCCTCAGTTCCACCAGCCGCTCCAGCGTCTCAAGGCTTCGCTCGGGGCAGGCGGCGGAGAGGGCGAGAGCCATGGTTTCCATGGCGATGAAGGTGGGGGCATGGAGCGCCACGCCTTCGTTTTTGGCGCGGGGCAGGAAGAGGCTGGCGTTGGCGTGTTTTTTGAGCACGCTGTCTTCCTGGCCGAGCAGCATGATGATCGGGATGTCGAGGCGGCCGGCTTCGGCTATGGCGGTCTGGGCTTCGCGGTGGGCGCGGCCGTGCAGGAGCATGATGAGGACGTGGCCGTTTTCAAGCTCGAGCAACTGTTCGGCAAGCGCGATGCCGGTGGCGTTGAGCGCATAGGAATGGACGCCCGAGCGTTGGAACAGCCTTGCCGCATAGGTGGCGATGATGCCGGAGGCGCCGATGCCGAGCACGCCGATGCCGCGCGCTTGCGAGAGAAGCCGCACGGCCGCCGCCATGGCTTCGCGGTTTTCAGCGCTTGAAAGCATCTCCAACGTGTTATTCTGATTGTCGAGCACGAAATCTATCGCTGCATCGCAGTTGCCGGATATGGATTTTGTCGTCGCCGCCATTTTTTCGACGGGCGAATCCGTCACGCCCAGATAGGCCTCCAGCGTTTCCTTGAGATCGACCAGCCCCTGGAAGCCGAGCGCCTGTATGGCGCGGATGACGGTCGCATCGGAGGTATTGGTCTCGAAGCCGATTTCCAGCGCCGATTTGGCGAGAACGGCATGGCGATGGCCGTCAATATATTCGGCAACGGCAAGCAGGCCCGGCGACAGGCGGTCGCGACGCTTGCGCAGCTGCTCTCCGAAACGGTCGGTGCGCCGAAGCCTTGATGTATGCGTTTCGCCAGCCGGCATGGATTCTTCCGTGAAGCTGAGTTTTCTACTCTTCTTCACGAATTAGCAGCGCGCCAAGCCGGGAGGCAAGCGCTTTTGTCCGTAGTGGTCATTGCCGTCACTTTTCGTGCGCCGGCCGCACCGTCAAATGCGACTGGACGGCGGAGACCATGAGGCTGAGCGCGGCATAGGAGTTGGAAATCGCTTCTTCGCGCGGCAGGAGGATGTACCGACCGTTGCGGCATGCCTGAAGAAAATTGCAGAAGCCCGGTATCACGGTTTCCATCATGTCGATTTCCGCCTGCGGCGAAGCGCCGGTATCGGAACGATAGGGATCGAAGATGATATCGGCATCGAGTTCCGGCAGCCGTTCGGCGCTGATCTCGATACGGTCGCCTTCCGGAATGGCGTCGATGATGGTCGGGAAACGAAACCCTGCGTCCCGCAGCACGCGGCCGAGCGCGCGATAGGTGTGGTAGACGCTGATCTTGCCGTTGAGCGGCTGGAACACCGAAACGGTGGTGGCGCCGGTGTCGACCGATGCCTTCAGCGCTTCGATCTGCGCGCGGTAGCGCCGGTCCAGCACGGCCAGACGCTCCTGCGTGCCGGTGAGTTCGGCCAGCACCTTGTAAATATGCGGTGCGCCGTCTTTGGTATTGTCGATGGCGACGGTGGGGGCGATCTGCGCCAGTTTTTCAACGGGGGTGGGGCGATCCGGTTCGGTCAGGATGAGATCGGGCTTGAGGGCGATAATCGCCTCCAGATCGGCATTGATGGAGCCGATATAGGCGATGTCGCTATTGTCGAAATCAACACCGGTCAGAATAGCGCTGGAGCGCAGATAGGGTTTGCCGTCCGCCCCCATGCGGCCGTGGCTACCCACCGGCGTCACGCCCAGCTCGATCAGCGGAATGGTGAGGTCGATATCGTGCAGCGTTACGATGCGCTTCGGCTTTGCCGGAATGGAAACGCTGCGGCCGAGGTCGTCGGTAAAGCTTCGGCTGGTCTCTTCGGCCTGAGCGGTGGCTGTGCCGAGGAGAAAAGCGGCGGCCGGGAGAAGGGCGAGAAGTGTTTTGCGCATGGGGGACCTATAGGCGATGCCGGTGAAACCAGAGAAGAGTAAGGAGCGTGGGTGCGCCGACGGCGGAAAGAACGAGGCCGGTCGGCAGCTCCAGAGGTGAAAAGGCGGTTCGGGCGATGGTGTCGGAGGCTGCGACCAGAATTGCGCCTGTCAGGCCTGCACCTAAGACAAGCCCGGGATAGGAGCCGCCGGGCAACAGAAGCCGGGCGATATGCGGCCCGATCAGGCCGACAAAACCGATGCTGCCGGTGAAGGAAACGCAGGATGCGGTGAGGGTGACGGCAAGCGTGACATGAAGCACCGAAAGGAGGCGGCTATGGACGCCAAGCGCGGTTGCCGCATGATCGCCGAGCGCCTGCACGTCGGCGGCGCGCGCCGTCAACAGCAGAAGGCCAAGGGCGATGACGAGGATGACGGAGAGGATTGAAACGGCAGTCCAGCTTGCGCCCTGCAGGTTGCCAGCCATCCAGATCATCGCTGTCTGCAAATTGCGAATATCGAGCGATGCCATGAGGATAAGCAGCAAAGCTGATAAAAACCATGAAAAGCCGATGCCGGTCAGAACGAAGCGCAGGCGCGAGGTTGCGCCGGAGAGCGTCAGAACGATTGCGGCACTTGCCATGCCGCCGGCAATGCCCGCAACGGGGCGCAACATGACCGGCAGGGAAGGCAGCAGGAACAGGCAGCCCAGCACGGCAAGGGATGCGCCTTCGCGCACGCCGAGCAGGCCGGGATCGGCAAGGCCGTTGCGGGTCGTGGCCTGCATGATGGCGCCGGCAATGCCGAGCATGGCGCCGGCCACCATCGCAAGCGCCAGACGCGAGAGCCGGAAGTCGAGAACCACGAGTGCGTGGGTCATGGCGGGATCGGTGTTGGTTGTGGTGATAAGCGACCACAGGGCGGAGGCGGGGATATGCTGGCTGCCGGCGGTGAGCGACCACAGGGCGACAAGCATGAGGCAGAGGAAAAGCGCCAGCAGAATGATGAGCCGCGACGGCATGAAGCGGACGGAAAAGCGCCCCAGTCGGACAACTTGGTAACGGTTCATTTCAGCACCCTGCGCACCAGCCAGAGAAAGACCGGCGCGCCGACAAGGCCGGTCATCGCGCCCGTCGGTAGTTCTTTCGGCAGGAGAATGAGGCGGGCGGCGAGATCGGCGGCGATCAGGAGAACCGCGCCGCCGAGTGCAGCGATGGGTATGGCAAGCAGAAGCCGCCCCGTTTTCAGGCGCGCGACGAGCGGCGGCACCACCAGACCGACGAAGCCGATGGGGCCGACGACGGCGATGGCCGCGCCGCAGAACAGCGATATGGAGACAAGCGCCAGAATCCGCGTCGAACGGACCGGCACACCGAGTGCTGCGGCAGCGCTCTCGCCCAGCCCCAGAAGATCGAGCGGGGGAGCGACGGCGAAAGCGAGGATGAGCGCGATCGCGGCCGCGGGCAGGGCGGCGGCGATGGTTGTGATCGAAACGCCGGCCGTATCGCCCACCAGCCAGAAACGCATCTGCTGCAATGTTTCCTCATTGAGAATGAGGATGGCGGAGGTGAGGGTTGCGGCAAGCGTGGAAAGCGCAATGCCGCAAAAGACGAGTTTTGCCGGTGTCAGCCCCTGCCGCCCAGCGGAAGCAAGGAGAAGCACGAGCGAAAAGCTGATGCCCGCGCCCGTGGCCGCCAGTAATGGGCGGAGCAGCGGCGTTGCGATCAGCCCGAGCGGCAGCACTGTCGCCAGAACGACAGCGAGGCTTGCCCCGGCATTCAACCCCAGAATATGCGGTTCGCCGAGCGGATTTCGAAGCAGGGTCTGCAGCAGAAGCCCCGCTGTTCCAAGGCAGGCCCCGGCCTGCAGCGCAGCCAGCAGACGCGGCAGGCGCAGGCGCATCAAAACCTGCTGGTCGAAATTGCGGGCGTCATAAGCGAATATCAGGTCTTGCAGAACGTGCGGCGCGATGGGGCGCGGGCCGGTGGCCATATGCGCCAGCACCAGAAGCAGCATGGTGAGCAGCAGGAGAAGTGCTGCCGCTAGTGTGCGACCATAGGCCCGCTCCCGCAGGGCAAGGGTGCTTGCGCTGGTTCCGTTGGGCATCATGCCGCGCCGGTCCGTCCGGGCAGGGGAAGAAATACCGGCCGCGCCGTCACCGGATGCGTGAGCTGGGCAACTGCCATGTCGAAGACATCGGCAATGATGCCGGCATCGCAGGCCGACGCTGTTTCCAGCCGGTGCCGCAGCCGCCCGTCCTTCAGGAAAATCAGGTGATCGGCATATTGCAGGGCGAGATTGATGTCATGCAGCACCGCGACGATCGTGCGGTTGTGGCGGCTGACGAGGCCCGCCAGCATGTCCAGCACCTCTATCTGGTGGTGCAGATCGAGAAAGGTCGTCGGCTCGTCGAGAAGAATTATATCCGTCTGCTGGGCCAGCGCCATGGCGATCCAGGCGCGCTGGCGCTGGCCGCCGGAAAGGCTGTCGACTGCTCGATCCGCCAGTTCGGACATGCCGGTCACGGACAGCGCCTCTTCCACCGCGCGGGCGTCTTCCTCACTCCATTGCTTCAGAAATCCCTGATGCGGGTAACGGCCCCGGGAGACGAGATCGAAAACCGAAAGCCCTTCCGGCGTATGGTTCTGCTGCGCCAGCATGCCGAGCTTTTTCGCCACCTCCTTGGTGGGGTGGCGGAAGATATCGCTGCCGTTGAGAAGAATATGGCCCCGCGCGGGCCGGTGCAGGCGGGCAAGCGCGCTGAGAAGCGTGGATTTTCCTGAGCCGTTCGGGCCAAGCAGAACGGTGAAGCGGTTCGGCGTGACATCGATGGACATATCCGCAAGCACCGGCGTGTCGCCATAGGCAAGCTCGATTGCCTGCGCCGCAAGGCCTGTATCCGTGCTTATGGGTCTCATGCCGTCGTTCAAATTCGTCACCGTCTGAATGCGTTGCCACCAGAATTATTGATGACTGTAGTAGTCAAGTATATAGCGTTCAAAAATGCAGTTTTTGCCGGTCGATTTGAGCAAAAAGCGGCTGTCATGGGCTGAAATGACACGCCAGGAAGCGCGAAAGCACCCTTCGGTACCGACGTTTTGCCGCGCTGAAGCGGAAATAAAGTTGACTACTACATTCATCAATTGAAAGAGCGGTGCATCGTCGCGATGACGATTTGGGACAGCCGGGGACAAGATACGATGCATGACGGTTCGATGATCATTGGGGTGCGCTCGCGGGCGCTGCTGGCGTTTCTTCTGGCCGGGGTCGCCCTGCCTGCTTACGCGCAGGAGAGTGCGGCACCGAAGAAAAATGTTGATGGAACGACGGTGCTCGAAACCATAACCGTCAATGCCGATGTCAAAAAAGGTGCGCGCGGTTATCAGCCGGTGACGACGGGCACGGCGACACGCACCGAAACGCCGCTCCTCGACATTCCGCAATCGGTCAATGTGGTGACGGCCGAGGTGCTGCGCGACCAGCAGGCGCGCTCGCTGGACGAAGCGCTGGCCAATGTCAGCGGCGTCACCCAGGCAAATACGCTCGGCGGCACGCAGGATGCCGTCATCCGCCGTGGTTTCGGTGATAATCGCGACGGCTCCATCCTCGTCAACGGGCTGAAGACGGCCTTGCCGCATTCCTTCAACGATACGGTCGAGCGGGTGGAAGTGCTGAAGGGGCCTGCCTCCACGCTTTACGGCATTCTCGATCCCGGCGGCATGGTGAATGTCGTGACGAAGAAGCCGGAAGACACGTTCACGGCGGAGGCCTATTCGCGCTTTTCCGCCTATGGGGCGGGCAAATACGGCACATCGGGCGGTTTCGATGTGACCGGCCCGATTGCGGGCACGGATTTCTCCTATCGCCTGATCGGCGAGGGGGAAAACAGCGATTACTGGCGTAATTTCGGTGAGAAAAAGAACTGGCTGATCGCGCCTTCGCTGAAATGGAGCGGCGAGGACACCGATATTACGGTTTCCTATATGTATGAGGATTACAGCGTACCGTTCGATCGCGGCACGATCTTCGATCCGGCGACCGGCAGGGCGATCAATATCAGCCGCCGCCTGCGCCTTGATGAAGCCTATAACATCACCGACGGCAAATCCGATCTGGCGAGCATCGCCATAGACCGCCAACTCTCCGATGACTGGAAGCTGTCGCTGAATTACGCCTATAGCCGCAACGAATATTCGGACAATCAGGCGCGCGTGATGGGTTATAATTCCCGCACCGGGCAGGTGACGCGACGGGCCGATGCGACGCAATATTCCACGATCTACAATCACGCGCTGCGGGCGGACCTGACGGGCGAGGCCGAAATCGGCGGACTGCGCAACGACCTGCTGTTCGGCGCGTCCTACGATTACAGCGATACCCTGCGCACCGACATGTTGCGATGCGCGAATTCCACGAATTTCAACGTCAACAATCCTGTCTATGGCCGCCTGCCGGTCTGCACCACGGTAAGGCCGGTCGACAGCGACCAGACGGAAGAGCTCTCCACCGCCTCGATCTATATGCAGGACGCCCTGCATCTTAACGATCAATGGATCGCGGTCGGCGGTTTGCGTTACCAGTATTACGACATTTATGCCGGCAAGGGTCGTCCCTTCGTCGTCAATACCGAGAAGGATGGTGGGGAGCTTATTCCCAATGCCGGTCTGGTCTACAAGCTCACTCCGAATGCCTCGCTTTACGCCAATGTGGCGAAAACCTTCCGTCCGCAATCATCCATCGGCGCCTATTATGGCGGGCTCGATCCGGAAGAGGGAATTTCCTACGAAGTGGGCGCCAAGTTCGATCTCTTCGCCGGGCTGAACGCCAATATCGCCCTGTTCAACTCCCGCAAGCGCAATGTCGCCTATTCGGAAGATATCGGCGGCATCTCGACGGTGAAGGCCGCCGGCCTCGTCCGTTCACGCGGTGTCGAGGTCGATATTGCCGGCAGCCTGACCGACGATCTCGATCTCATCGCAAGTTATGCCTATACGGATGCGCTTGTGCTCGAAGATCCCACCTATGCCGGCAAGCGCTTGCCGAATGTGGCGCGCCACACCGGTTCGCTCTTCCTTGCCTATGATGTCGGCGAGGTCGGTCCGAACGGCAATACGCTGCGCATCGGCGGCGGTGTGCGGGCGGTGGGTGAGCGCGCCGGCATCAACGACAATTCCTATAATCTGCCGGGCTATGCGGTCTTCGACGCCTTCGCCACCTACACGCTTCAGTTCGAAAAGCCGGTGACGCTGCAGCTCAATCTGAAGAACATCTTCGACAAGACCTATTACACCTCGTCCATCGGCTCCACCAGCTATGCCAATGCCGTAGGCGAGCCCTTCAATGTCAGCCTCACGGCCAGCGTTACGTTCTGACATCGCCAGTCATGAGAGCGGGGTGAACGCCCCGCTTTTTACTTCCACATCGCCCGCATCCGCGCACCCACATCGATGCGGATCTGCTGCGCGCTGCGCTCGGAAGCGGTGGCCGATACCAGTGGCCAGGTTGCCGTTTCGAAGAATTGCAGCAATGTCGCCGGGATGAAGCGGGTTCTTGCGGCGTAGACATGCCTGTCGCCCTGCTGGTTCTGGCCGCCGGTGAAGAAACGTTGCGGCGTGATCAGCGCCAGACTGTCCTTGGCGCGCGTCATGGCGACATAGAGCAGCCGGCGTTCCTCCTCCAGTTCCTGGGTGGTGCCGACTCCGAGATCGGAGGGAATGCAGCCATCGACCACGTTCAGGATGAAGACGGAGCGCCATTCCTGGCCTTTTGCCGAATGGATGGTGGAGAGGCTGAGATAATCCTCGTCAAGCAGCGGCACGCCGGCCTGATCGCTGGTGGCGTCGGGCGGATCGAGCGTCAACTCGGTCAGAAAGCGCTCGCGCGAGGGGTAGCCGCCGGCGATCTGCTCGAGCTGCAGCAAATCGGCCTTGCGGGTGTCCGCATCCTCATGGATGCGTTCCAGATGCGGTTCGTACCACAGTCGCGCCTGCCCGATCTGGCCCGGCCAGTCATTCGGCGCCTGTCGCAGGACCGCCAGCATTTGCGTGAAGGCCACCCAGTCGTCGCCGGTCTTCGGTGGCGGCGGAATTTCGGCAAGGGCAAGCAGCGGCTCGGGGTCTGTCGCAATCGCATCGAGAATATTGCCGGCCTTTTTCGGTCCGACGCCGGGCAGCATCTGTAGCAAGCGAAAACCGGCGACGCGGTCGCGCGGGTTCTGCGCGAAGCGCAGCACGGCCAGCATGTCCTTTACATGGGCGCTGTCCAGGAATTTCAGGCCGCCGAATTTGACGAAGGGGATGTTGCGGCGGGTCAGTTCCACCTCAAGCGGGCCGCTATGGCTGGAGGTGCGGAACAGCACGGCCTGCTGTTTCAGCGTCATGCCGGTTTCGCGGTTGGCGAGGATCTGGTCGATGATGAAATTCGCCTGTTCGGTCTCGTCCTTCACCGTCACGAGTTTCGGGCGCTCAAGCGACTGCCGCTCGGTCCAGAGGTTCTTGGTGAACCGCTCGCGCGCCAGATCGATGACGCCGTTGGCGGCCGCAAGGATCGGCTGCGTCGAGCGATAGTTGCGGTCTAGCGTGATGATGTCGGCAGCAGGGCTGAAGGAAGCCGGAAAATCGAGGATGTTTCGCACCGTCGCCGCCCGGAAGGAATAGATCGACTGCGCATCGTCACCCACCACGGTCAGGCCGCGGCCGCCCGGTTTGAGCGCCATCAGCACCGAGGCCTGCAGCCGGTTGGTATCCTGATATTCGTCGACCATCACATGATCGAAGCGGTTGCCGATATCGTCCGCAAGGACGGGATCGCTGACCATCTGGGCCCAGTAAAGCAGGAGATCGTCATAATCGAGCACGTTCTGGACCTGCTTGGCCTCCACATAGGCTGCAAACAGTTCCTTAAGTTCGCTCTCCCAGTTGGCGACCCAGGGATAATGCTGGCGCAATATCTCCTTGAGCGGTGTCTGGGAATTCACCACACGCGAATAGATCGCGAGACAGGTACCCTTCGTTGGAAAGCGGCTTTCGGTTTTGGAAAAACCCAGCTCGTGCCGGGCGAGGTTCATCAGGTCGGCGCTATCCTCGCGGTCATGGATAGTGAAATCGATGTTGAGCCCGATCTGCTCGGCATAGATGCGCAACAGGCGCGCGCCGATGCCGTGAAACGTGCCGGACCAGGCCAGCGCGTCTGTCATGATTGCCGAATTCGCCCCGATAACGTGTTTGCAGATACGCTCGACCCGCCGCGACATTTCCGTGGCGGCACGTCTGGAAAACGTCATCAGCAGAATGCGGCGGGGATCGGCGCCATTCACGATCAGATGCGCAACCCGGTGGGCGAGCGTATTGGTCTTGCCCGAACCGGCCCCGGCGATGATCAGCAGGGGCCCGGCCGTGTGCCCGTCTGCCAGCCCAACGCCATGCTCCACCGCCCTGCGTTGCTGTTCGTTGAGCTTTTCCAGATAGGCAACCGCCATGCCAGCAATCCTTAGATAACCTGCCTGTCCCCACGGGTGAGAACCTTCTTCAGAGATGGCAGTCGTCGGAATGTCCGGCCATTGTCTGCCCCGTCGTCGCAATGATTAGCAAAGACTCAAACAGCAATCCAGAACAAATGCTGAACGCATTGTTTCGGTGGTTCGAGCGCAGTCGGTGGTGAAATTTATCGGCCCAAAAGGTCGCTCGTCCGTTGCCGGCGATTGGCCGCTGCCGGTCGGGCGAAATCCCCGAAATTACGCCATGGGAGAAAGCGGGCGGCCGTGGATGGGCCGCCCGGTGTGAGCGTTGTGGGGGAGATCGTTACAGGAAACTGCTTTCGAACAGCTCGCCTGAATAGGCCGAATGGGTAACGCCCGCTTCAAGATCGGCCTTGGTCAGCTCATCGACAAAAACGCCGTTCTGCATGACTAGCACCCGGTCGCACATATGGGCGATCACCGCGAGGTCGTGGCTGACGAGAACGAAGGTGAGGTCGCGTTCTTCGCGCTGGTCGGCAAGCAGGTTCAGGATTTCCGCCTGGATGGAGACGTCGAGCGCGGATGTCGGCTCGTCGAGCAGCAGGATCGGCGGTTCGAGGATCAGCGCGCGGGCGATTGCCACGCGCTGCCGCTGGCCGCCGGAAAGTTCATGCGGGAAGCGCTCGGCGAAATGTGGGGGCAAGCCCACCTGTTGCAGGGCGGCAGGCACTTTCGACCAGCCATCGCCAAGTCCCATGGCGCGGATCGGTTCGGCGAGGGCCCGGCCGATGCGGTGGCGTGGGTGCAGCGAACCGTAGGGGTCCTGAAACACCATCTGCGCCAGTTTCAGTTCGTCGCGACTGCGGGTCTTGCCGACCGGTTTGCCGTTAAAGCTGATGGAGCCGGTCCAGCCGGCTTCCAGCCCCGCCAGCGACCGCAGCAAGGTAGACTTGCCGCAGCCGCTTTCGCCGACGATGCCGAGCGTTTCACCCCTGTTGACCGTGAGGCTGACGCCGCGCACGACGTGATTGCGGTTTTCCCTTGCGCCGTAGACGACGTCGAGCTTGTCTACCGTGATCATCGCATCACCTCCGCATCGATGGCCTGACGGTCCAGCACCCTGAGACGCCGCACCGGATTGCGGGGATCTGGCATCGCCGCGATCAGGCCCCGCGTATAGGGATGCTGAGCATCTTCCAGCTTGGTCAGCGTTTCCACGACGCGCCCGCCATACATGACCAGCACGCGCTCACAGAAGGCCGCGACCATGCGGATGTCATGGCTGATGAGGATCAGGCCGGAATTATTCTCGCGCACCATCTCGTCCAGAAGCAAAAGCACATCCTTGCGGACGCTGACATCGAGGGCCGAGGTCGGTTCGTCGGCAATGACCAGCTTGGGCTTGGCGAGCAGCATCATGGCGATCATCACGCGCTGGCCCATGCCGCCCGATATCTGGTGCGGATAAAGCGCCATCACGCGGTCGGGGTCGTTGATGCGCACGCGCAGCAACATGTCGCGTGCTGCACCTCTCGCCGCCTTGCCGGTCAGCGCCAGATGCAGTTCGGCGGCCTCCGCCACCTGCTTTCCGATGGGCAGCACCGGGTTCAGCGAATAACGCGGGTCCTGCATGATAAGCGCCATCTCGCTGCCGCGGATCGCACCCATCTGCCGCTCGGATTTTTCGAGCAACGGTTCGGACAGGAAATCCATCCGCTCCGCCGTCACCGTTGCGCTTTTCGGCAGGAGCCGCATGGCGGCCCGGCCGGTGGTGGATTTTCCGGAACCGGACTCACCGACTATGCCGACCCTTTCGCGCCCGACGTCGAAATTGACGTTGGACACCGCCGGAATGGTGTTGCGGCCGAAACGGACATTGAGGTCGCGGACCGAGAGGATGGGGGAGCTATCAGGAACGGGCATGACGCGGATCCAGAAGGTCGCGCAGCGTATCGCCGGCGATGTTGAAGGCAAGGCTCGTCAGCAGGATGGCGATGCCTGGCATGACGGCGACCCACCAGTAGTCGAGCATGAACTTACGGCCGCTGGAGATCATCGCGCCCCATTCCGGCAGCGGCGGCTGGGCTCCGAGACCAAGGAAGCCGAGTGAAGCGGCCGTCAGGATGATGCCGGCCATGTTCAGCGTCAGGCGAACGATGACCGAGGGAATGCACATAGGCGCAATGTATAGAAAAAGGATGCGCAGCGGCGAAGCGCCATAGAGACGGGCGGCGGCGACGTAGTCGGTATTGCGCACGACAAGCGCTTCCGCCCGAGCAAGACGCGCAATCGGCGGCCACGCGGTCAACGAGATCGCAATGATCGCCGTGCCGAGGCCGGCGCCCATGGCGGCCGCAAAGGCAAGCGCCAGCACGAGCGAGGGGAAGGACAGGACGATATCGGTCGCGCGCATCAGGATCGCGTCGGTTCGCCCGCCGAAGAAACCGGCCATCACGCCAATGGCAAGGCCGATAGGACCGACGATGACCGAGACTGACAGTACCGTCTGGATGGTGATGCGGGTGCCGTAAACAAGCCGGCTGAAAATATCGCGGCCGAATTCGTCGGTTCCGGCGAGATGTGTCCAGCTGGGTGGTTGAAGCGCGTTTTCCAGAGCCTGACGGGCAGGATCGTAAGGCGCGATGAGCGGCGCGAAAATGGCGACCAGAACCAGAATGGCCAGAATGGCGAAGCCGAACATTCCAAGCGGTTCATCCGCGAGCTTTCGAAGTGTCCGCGCGGTGGTGGTTGAGATGCGCGACAGGGCGCTGGGACGATCAACGGTGTTGTTGTGCGCGATATCGGTCATCGTGCGGCCTCCCGTGTACGGGGATCGAGCGTGGTGTAGGCCAGATCGGCGAGGAAGTTGAGCAACATGAAAATGAAGCCGATGACAATCGTGGCGGCCAGAATCGCATTCATGTCGCCGATGAGCAGCGCATTCGTCATGTATTGGCCGATGCCGGGCCAGGAGAAGACGATCTCCGTGACCACGGCGCCTTCCAGCAGGTTGCCATAGGAGATCGCCAGCACGGTGATGAGCTGCACGGCGATGTTGGGCAGCACATGGCGGGTTATGGTGCGTGCGGGGCTGACACCCTTGGCCCGTGCCGCGATGACGTAATCCTGGCTGAGCTGTTCGAGGGTGAAGGCCCTCGTCATGCGGGTAATATAGGCCATGGCCATATAGGCGAGGATGATCGCCGGCAGGATGATGTGTCCAAGCGCATTCCAGAAGATTTCCGTCTCGCCCGCAAGGAGGGTGTCGACGAGCATCAATCCCGTATTCGGCTCCACAAGGCCTTCGTAAAAGACATCGACCCGGCCGGGCCCCGCGACAAGGTTGAGGTTTGCATAGAAAATCACCAGCCCGACGATGCCGAACCAGAAGACCGGTATCGAATGTCCCACCAGCGCAAAAACGCGCGCGAACTTGTCGATGAAGGTGTCGCGGAAGAGGGCGGCGGCGAGACCGAGCGGGACGCCGATGACCGTCGAGATGATGATCGCCAGCGTGGCGAGTTCGAAAGTGGCGGGGAAAGCCTGCGCCAGATCGCGGGTCACGGGGTTGCCGGTCAGGATCGCAATGCCGAAATCGCCATGCAGCAGGCCGCGCAGATAGATGAAGAATTGCTGGTAAAGCGGCAGGTCGAGCCCCAGCCGCGCTCGCATGGCCTCATAGGCCTTGGGATCGGCAAGTTCGCCGACGATTGCCCCGACCGGATCGCTCGGCATGACCCGGCCAATGATGAAGGTGATGCAGAGCAGGATGAAGAGGCTGACGATCAGTTGCAGAAAACGATGTCCAAGCCCGCGCAGTGAGATTTCCGTCATTGCTGGCCGCACTTTCCTGTGAGAACGCCGTCAGCGGCCGAGCCATTGCGCACTGCTCGCCACAGACGCGCAATTCTCCTTTGCAAAAACTCTTGATGGTACTTCATCCCAACTCCTCCCTGAGCTAACATGAAAACATATGATGTGCGACAATGTCATAATATGAGTAGCGAAGGGATTCGTATTCTGCAAGAGGGAAGAGTGGCATGATGGGCGACAAAGCGAGGCCGCGGGAGAGGCGGGCACAACAGATCATCGATAATCTCAGCGCAGAAATTCGCAGTGGAAAACTGAAAAACGGTGATCAACTTCCCACCGAACCGGAGCTTGAACGCAGCTACGGCGTGAGCCGCACCGTCGTTCGCGAGGCGATCGCAGATTTGCGTTCCGCCGGCTATGTCGTTCCCATCCAGGGCAAGGGGGTTTTCGTCAGTAATGCCAGTGAATGGGCCGGCGTGAAACTGACGCAATCCGAAGTCGGAACCATTGCGGAAACGCTGGAAATGCTGGAGTTCCGGCTTGCGACGGAAGGGGAGGCGGCGGCAATCGCCGCCTATCGCCGCACCGCCCAGCAGGAGGCAGCAATCTCTGCGGCGCACCGGAAAATGGCCCGCGCCATCGATGCGCGTGAAACCACTGTCGATGCCGATTACGAGTTTCACACGGCCATCGCGATCGCCACGAACAACCGCTTTTATCTGGAGGCTCTGCGTCAGTTCGGTTCGCGCTCTATACCGCGCGGACAGTTCCCGACGCTGCCGGAAACCGGTGACGCGAATTATCTTCGCAAAGTGCAGGCCGAGCACGAGGCAATCCTGCGCGCCATCGTCGAACAGGATCCGGAAGCGGCGCGAAAAGCTATGCGCGAACATATGCTTGCGAGCCAGCGCCGATACAGGTTGCTTTCAGAAGCGCAATAGCATCTCGACACTCATCTTATTTCATGCGATGTCATATGATGACTTGCATGGAGAGAGGAGAGAATCGATGTATGTCGGCACCCAGGTTGCTGCGCGCGATGACGAGGATTTTAAGGTTTGGGCGCAGCTCGGCGTCAAAAATATCAACGCGGATCCGCCCGGAAAGCCCGCGAGCTGGACTTTCGAGGACTTTGAGCGCCACCGTGACAAGGTCGAAAGCTTTGGCCTCGTTCTCGACATGGTGCAGTTGCCGCTGCCGTCGCGGCCCATCGAACAGGCGTCGTATCCCGATATCCTGCTTGCCGGTCCTGATCGCGACCGGCAGATCGATGCCGTCTGCACGATGATAGAGAATATCGCCAGGGCCGGAATCCCTGCCGCGAAATACAATCTCAACCTCATCGGCATTCCGCGCACCGAAATGGAGCGCGGCCGCGGCGGCTCGCTCAACGAGGCCTGGCGCTGGGACAAGGCGGACCATGATGCAGCGCCGGGTCTCGCTGGCGTTCTTTCCGAAGACGAGAACTGGGAACGCATCGATTACTTCCTCGAGCGTGTGGTGCCGGTGGCCGAAAGCAACCGCGTGCGCCTGGCATGCCATCCGCATGATCCCTATACGCCGCCGGGCTACAGGGGCGTCACCCGCGTTCTCGGCACGGTCGAGGGGCTGAAGAAATTCGTGCAGATGCGCGAGAGCCCCTATCACGGCCTGAATTTCTGCCAGGGGTCGATCGGCGAGATGCTTGACAATCCGCGCGAGGAAATCGACGACATTATCAGGTGGTTCGGCAGCCGCGACAAGATCTTCAACGTCCACTTCCGCAATATCAGCGGCGGCAAACTCTCCTTCATGGAGACGTTCCCCGATGAGGGCGACATGGACATGGTGCGTTCGCTGAAACTCTATCACGAACTCGGTTATCGCTACATGATCATGCCAGACCATGTGCCGACGATTGCCGGGCGCGATGCCGTCGGTGTCGCTTTCGCCTTCTGCTACGGCTACATCGCCGCGCTGATAGAAGCGCTTGATAACAAACATCTATGACCGTTCTGACCCGCGACGCCGCGCTGCGTCGCGGGCTTTTTCACAAACATGAATTACCGATCTGTAGGAGGAGCAGGTATGAGAAAATCATTGATCCGTCTCGCATTCACCACGGCCCTGGGCGCCATGCTGGTGCAGGCAGCGCCGGCCTTGGCCAAAACACCGAATGACCAGCTTGTCATCGGAACCTCGCTGGCTCAGGTGCTGTCGCTTGATCCCCATCAGGCCACCGAAGGAAAAGCCAACGAAATCATGTCCAACCTTTATGACCGTCTGATTTCGGTCGATGGTTCGGGCAAGGTTTCTCCGCAGCTTGCCGAGCGCTGGGAGATAGATGACAAGGGCATCACCTTCCATCTTCGCGAAGCCAATTTCGCCTCGGGCAATCCGGTAACCTCGGCAGACGTCGTCTATTCGCTCAGCCGGCTGTTGAAGATGAACCAGGCGGCCGCGGCCAACCTCAAGCGCGTTGGCTATAATGCCGATAATGTCGACAAGCTGGTGAGCGCGCCGGATGAAAAAACGGTACGCATCGATCTTTCCGGCGAAACCACGTCCGAGCTGCTTCTTTACCGTCTGGCCATGGTCATTGCCAGCGTCGTCGACAGCAAGGAACTCAAGTCGCATGAAAGCAGTGGCGACTGGGGCAATGGCTGGCTGAGAACCAATTCCGCCGGTTCCGGTCCCTTTACGCTCAATCGCTGGTCGCCCAACGAGATCATCATCCTCGAGGCCAACAAGAATTATGTGGCCGGCAGCCCGAAAATGCGCCGCGTCATCGTGAGGCATGTGCCGGAAAGCCAGGTGGAGCGCCTGATGCTGGAGCGCGGCGATATCGACATCGCCAGTGCGCTGACGGCTGCCGACCTTGCAACCTTCAACAACAAGGAAGTTTTCCAGATCCAGCGCGTGCCGACGGGCGGCTTCTACGTCCTGTCCATGAATGCCGGCAAGGAGCCCTTGTCCAACCCCAAGGTCCGCGAAGCGATTGCCTATGGCATCGACTACAAGGGCATGGAAAAGACCATCATGGGTCCCTATGGCCGGGCGCGCACGGTGCCGGTGCCGGAAAACTTCGAATACGCCATTCCGAGCCCCGACTGGAAGCTCGATGTGGAGAAGGCGAAGGCCCTCCTCAAGGAGGCCGGTTATGAGAACGGCTTCACGCTTAATCTGAAAACGATTGCACAGACGCCGCGCATCGATCTCGCCACCGCAATCCAGGCCTCGCTGAGCCAGATCGGCATCAAGGTCAATATCCAGCAGGGTAACGGTTCGGACGTGATTGCCGCCCACCGCGCGCGGGATTTCGATCTGCTCATTCCGCAGACCGGCGCCTACATGCCGAATGTGCTGGGCTCGATGGAGCAGTTTTCCAGCAACCCCGACAATTCGCTGGCAGCCAACAACGCCGGCAATTTCGTCTGGCGCTCGGCCTGGGACATTCCGGAACTGACGGCGCTCACGGCAAAGGCTTCGCTGGAGCCGGACGCCAAGAAGCGCGGGGAAATCTACACCCAGATGCAGGAAATGTTCGTCGCCCAGAAGCCGGCGGTGCTGCCGATGTTCGAGAGGTTTGAGCCGATCGTGCTGAATGCGCGCGTGAAGGATTATGTGGGCCATCCCAGCCAGACGACCCGGCTGGAAAAGGTCACGAAGGACTAAGGGCAAACCACAGCCTCTGAAAAACTGTAACGGGCGGTTTTACCGCCCGTTTTTATTCGCCGCCAGGCGTGAAGCCCGGCCGGGGCGGTGAATTATCGTCATTATCCCGGAATTTCGGGGGTTTTCTCAAGGAGTTCACCGGGTTAGATCGTCCGATCACTATTCCTTCCGTCGGGCGAGAGTCGTGAACTCCGCTCACCCACCTCCCGAAGAATGCGTTGACGACCATGAACCTTGCACAGATAAAACTTCCGTCGCGGCCGCTGAGCCTCAAACGTGGCGTCATTTCAGTGCCGGCAGCCTATTATTTTTCCATTCCGGTGCTTCTGGTCATCACGGCCGTCATGCTCGTCGCCGAAGGCCCGGGCATATTGCGCGACTATCAGATCAGCAAAGATCCGCTGGAGATTGAAAACGGCGATATCAGCGGCAGCTGCAAGACGCGCAAGGCAATCTTCACGACCTGTGAGGCGGATCTTTCCTATGACCATGCGGGTGTGAGCTACAAGAAGGATGTCGAGGTCATGTTCGTCGATTTCCATTCCGGCGATTATGAAACCGGGCTGGTCATCTCCGCCAAGAACCCGGAACTCGCAACGATTTCGCTGGGTCTCGACATGCTCTGGAACCGCATCATCACGCTCGGCGTGTTCGTCGCCCTGCTCGGTTTCGGCAGTTTGGCGATGCTGTTCACGCTTATCCGGGTCCTGCGGGTTCGCCTGCAGCTGCGCAAACCCGCACCGTTGACCGTCATTCCGGTGGCGCTGACGGCGGTTGCCGAAAAACGCAGCCGTCTTTTCGTCACCTATGCCGATACGGTAAGGGACGATAAAACCAAGCGGCAATCCTTCACGCATCTGGAGCGGGGTTGCATTCCCGTTGTCGTCGGCCATACCGGCAAACATGATGTGGCGCTCGCGGTCCTGCATGGAAACAGCGCCTTGCCGGTCCTGCTCGATGATCAGCTGGAACGGATCGACCTTACGGAGCAGGAGCGGGCGGAAGCTCTGACATCGCTTGCCCCGTTGGTCGCGCGTGAGACACAGGAGGCTGCAGCGGCCCAGGCCTCGGCGATAAAGAAAGGACCGGGCCTCCTGCGCAGACTGGGGACTTTCGTTGCCATCGTGGCTGTCATCGTCGTCGCGGTTATCGGTTATTGGCTGTGGTACGTCACCAGCGCCCCGTCGCAGTTCAACTCGCCCGGAATGGACATCAACAACATGTTGCCGGCAGCGCTCAACCAGTGGGGATGCGCCCGTCTGCAGGAGCGTTTCGCCGATGGCCCGGCGCCTTTCGGATGCACCGCAGCCGATTATCGAAGCTGGAAATAAACGGCTTTTCCTTTGGTCCCCGTCGCGTCGCACGCGAAAAACCTTACGGGCCGCCGCGTGCGGCCCGTTCCTTTCTGTACGTTGCAGAACAGATCGTTACATTTATCATTAGTTGCATTAGAGATTTATAAATAAACCACTCCCATAGTGCCACCGTGAGCGGTTCTTCAGAGGCTGGGAGAGTGCGTCATGTTCACGGTTCTGGAATGCGTTGTCGTACAACACGACCGGGTGGTCGTGCTTCTTGCGGCTGTTATCTGCCTGCTTGGCATGTTTGCTTTTTTTCATCTTTTATTGCGTGCGGAGGAAAGTCCGGCTGGCCGCAAGCCCTATTGGGTGCTGGTTGCCGCCTTTGCCGGAGGGCTCAGCGTCTGGGCCACGCATTTCGTCGCCATGCTCGCCTATAAGGGCGCGGTCCCGATTGGTTATGATTTCGCCTTCACGGCTCTTTCGGCGGTTCTTCCGGTTTTCGGTTTCTGGCTGGCGCTCACCAGCCGCTCGCAGGCCGCTTACAGCCCGGCGATCGTCGGCACGCTGGTCACGCTGTCGGTTGCCGTCATGCATTTCGTCGGCATGGCGGGAATGGATGTCGCCGCCACGATCAGCTATCGGTGGGGGCCGGTGCTGGGTGGTTTTGCGGTTGCCTGGGCGTCTTTTCTCCTCGCCTTTTTCCTTTTTCGCCGCCTCGGCTCCTGGCAGCGCATCGCCGCGCCGGCCGGATCGGCGATCTTCGCGATCTGCGCGCTGCATTTCACGACCATGTCGGCCACGGTGCTTTCGCCGGATCCGTCCGTGTCGGGGCCGGACCCCGACAATGTCGCCCGGCTGATCATGATCTGCGCCATTTCCGGCGTCACGTTCCTGATCCTGTCCACCACTGCCGCCGCTGCTCTTGTGGATCGTTACCTTGTCGATCTCAAGGGTCTTGTGGATGCGACGCTCGATGGTCTCGCGGTCGTCCGCGATGGGCGGATCGTGGAGCTTAACACCCGCTTTGCCGGCCTTCTGGGCCGGGAGGAAGCGTCGCTGGTCGGACAAAACCCCGACGATCTCTTCAAGGCCATCGACGGGCAGCCCGCTTATCTGCCACGCCACGCACCGGTGGAGGCGGTTCGCGAGCGCGCCGGGCAGGCGCAGATATTCGAGCTCGGCGTACGCACGATCGAATATCGCGGCCGCCCCTGCGAGGTAATGGCTATCCGTGACCTGACGGAAAAGCGCGAAGCGCAGCGGGAAATCGAATATCTCGCCCGTCACGACGTCCTGACGGGCCTGTCCAACCGCACCATGTTCCAGACCCGTCTTCACCAGCAGATCGAGCATTGCGACGAGGAGGACGAATTCGCGCTGCTGGCGCTCGACCTCGACCGGTTCAAGGCGGTCAACGACATATTCGGCCATGCCGAAGGGGACCGCGTTCTGAAAAAGGTTGCCGCCATTCTCGATGAATGCGCAAGGGCAGGCGATGTGGTCGCCCGTCTCGGCGGCGATGAATTCGTCATCCTGACTGCCCGGCACACCAAAGCGGAAGAGGCGCGCCTGCTGGCCGAAACGATCCTTGGCATGTTTGCGCTGAAGATGAATGTTGCCAACGATCCGACCTCCGTCGGCGTCAGCATCGGCATCGCCGTCTTCCCGCGGGACGGGAAGGACCATGAGAGCATCATGCACGCCGCCGATCTGGCGCTCTACCGCGCCAAGGTGGGCGGGCGCGGCATATTGGCCTTCTACGATCCGGTGATGGATCAGGAGGCGCGAGAACGCCGCCAGCTCGAAACGGATTTGCGGCTTGCCATCAATCGCAACGAGCTGCTGTTGAATTATCAGCCGGTCCTTTCGGTCGAATGCGGCCAGGTCGTCGGTTACGAGGCGCTCGTGCGCTGGCAGCACCCGACACGAGGTGTGGTGCCGCCGGATGTCTTCATTCCAATTGCCGAGGAGAGCGGTATCATCATCTCGCTCGGTGAATGGGTGCTGCGCGAGGCCTGCCGTCAGGCGGCCGGCTGGGCGCCGCACCTGAAGATCGCGGTGAACGTTTCGCCATTGCAGTTTTCGCTGGCCAATCTCGGTCATGTCGTCTGCACCGTGCTGATGCAGACCGGACTTTCGCCCAACCGGCTGGAACTGGAAATCACCGAAGCCGCGCTTCTGAAAGACCGCAAGGCGACGTTGATCATCCTCAACCAGTTGAAGGCGCTCGGCGTCGCCATCGTCATGGACGATTTCGGCACGGGTTATTCCTCGCTCAGCAACCTGCAGAGCTTCCCCTTCGACAAGATCAAGATCGACCGCAGCTTCATCGCCGCCATGAGCGACGATGACAATGCCCGCGCCATCGTGCGCGCGGTGATCGGCCTCGGCCGCAGCCTCGATCTGCCGGTGACGGCGGAGGGAATTGAAACGGATGCGCAATATCGCATGGTGGTCGACGAGGGCTGCGCGCAGGCGCAGGGTTATCTCTTCGGCAAACCGGATGTCGCGCCTGCTCAGGTCGTCAGCGCCACCACACGGAAGAAACATTCCGTTTGATAAAAAGAGGTGACGGCGCAGACGCCGTCGCCCCGCCTTTCCCACATCCCATGGAACGAGAGCGACGGCAGATCGTTAGGCTTGCGTATGGCGCGTCCATGCCGCGGTTACCCCGGCGACACCGGCGATCAGCATGACGGGATAGTTCGATTGCCTGTCCTGAACGCGCCTCGGATGCACCTCTATCGATGGGAGAGACCGCGATGACAGACCGCCTCGAGCCTCAGGATCCACGCAGCCAATATCCGCGCCCGCCCTTTTCGACACCGACCCAGGAGATGCCGGGTCTGGTGACGAATATGACGCCTTTCCCCGATCATGGCGAAAAAAGCTATAAGGGCACCGGCAAGCTTGCCGGTCGCAAGGCGCTGATTACCGGCGGCGATTCCGGTATCGGCCGCGCGGTTGCCATCGCCTTCGCGCGGGAAGGCGCGGATGTGGCGATCTCCTATCTGCCGGAAGAAGAATCCGACGCCGAGGAGGTCGTGGCGCTCATCGAGGCGGAGGGCCGCGTGGCGGTCGCGCTGCCCGGCGATATTACCAACGAGGCCTGGTGCCGCGAACTGGTCGAGAAAGCGGCCGGCGATCTCAACGGGCTGGACATTCTGGTCGTCAACGCGGCAAGGCAGCAATATCGAGAAAGCGTCGACGACTTATCGACAGTCGATTTCGATCTTACCATGAAGACCAATCTCTACGCACTGCACTGGATAGCGCAGGCGGCGGTTCCCCACCTCAAGCCGGGCTCGTCGGTAATCACCACAGCGTCGATACAGGCTTATGAGCCCTCCGCCATCCTGCTGGACTACGCCACCACGAAAGCCGGCATCGTTGCTTATACGAAAGCGCTTGCAAAGCAGCTTATCGAAAAGGGCGTGCGCGCCAATTCCGTCGCCCCCGGCCCGTTCTGGACGGTTCTTCAGCCAAGCGGCGGCCAGCCGGACGAGAAGGTGAGGAATTTCGGCAAGGACAGCGATTTCGGCCGCCCGGGACAGCCGGTGGAACTGGCGCCCGTTTACGTGCTGCTGGCGTCGCAGGATGCGAGCTTCATCAATGGCGAGGTTTATGGTGTGACCGGCGGCAGGGGCATTGCCTGAGGCGATGCCCGCTAATGCCGGATAGGCCTTCGAGGATTTCGAAATGAAACGGCAGTCAGAACGTTCAGACAGAAATTTGAAGAGCTTCGATGTTCGCGACCGGCTGATACTGGCGCTTTATGCGCAGTTGAAGGCGGAGCGGCAGACCCGCGAGGCCATGGAATGGGTTATACGCAATGGCGGGCTGTCGACGGAGGTGCTGGAAGCCATGGCGTCCGATCCGGTGCCGGTTCTGGCGGAGGCGGACGTGCCCGCCATCGAGCGTATTCTGGCCAAGGGCCGACGCGGAGACATGTCTTCCCGCAGCGATGACGAGGGACGACGGACATGAACCGGAGAGCGAGCTGGAGAGGCCATCTGGCCTTTGCCGATTTCAACTGCGAAGTCGGCCTTTATTCCGCGCTGACCTCGGCGGAGAAAATCTCTTTCAATATCGTCAACCGCAAGACCGGCCACCGCGTCGAGCGGCAATATGTAGACAGCGATACCGGCGACGCGGTTCTCCGCGAGGATCAGGTCAAGGGATACGAGCTGGACAATGGCGACCACATCGTCATCGAGGGAGACGAGATTGCGAAGCTGATGCCGGAAAGCGACAAGGTCATCAGCGTTAGGCATTTCCTGCCCTGTGACGAGATCGACAAGCTTTATTTCGACAAGTCCTATTATCTCGCGCCGAGCGGGGAGGGCGGCGAAGAGGCGCTTACGCTTCTTGCCAGGGCAATGGACGACGAGAATGTCGCAGCTCTCGGCGAAGCGGTGCTTTTCCGCCGCAACCGTGTCCTGCTGATCCGTCCGAGCGGTAAGGCTCTCGTCGCTACGACGCTGAACTTCAGCTACGAAGTCCGTTCGCAGACATCCGTCTTCAAGTCGATCCCCGATATCGAGTTCGATGAGGAAATGCTGGAGCTGGCCGGTCACATCATCGAAAAGCGTGCGGGCACATTTGACCCGGCAGACTATAGCGATCGATATAATGATGCACTCGCAGAACTCGTGAAAGCCAAGATCGAAGGCCGGGAAATCGCCAGGCCGCCGCCGCGCAAGGAAGACAATATCATTGATCTCAAGGAGGCCCTGCGTCGCAGCGCGGGGGCCGAAGCGGGCAGCAGGAAAAGGGCGACGGCAGCGGGCCGCAAGGCCCCGCGGAAAGCGAGCTGATCCATGGGATTGCAGACCTATAACGCCAAGCGCAGTTTCGACAAGACGCCGGAGCCCAAAGGGACGACGGCCGAACAGCAGGGCTCGAGCTTCGTGATACAGAAACACGATGCCCGCCGCCTGCATTATGATTTTCGGCTGGAAATGGACGGGGTGCTGAAAAGCTGGGCGGTGACGCGCGGCCCGAGCCTCGATCCCGAGGACAAGCGCCTTGCCGTGCATGTCGAGGACCATCCGCTCAGCTATGGCGATTTCGAGGGCGTCATCCCGAAAGGACAATATGGCGGCGGCACCGTGATCGTCTGGGATCGTGGCACCTGGCAACCGATCGGTGACGCCCGGAAAGGTTATCGCAAAGGCCATCTGGAATTCGAACTGGAAGGCGAAAAGCTCAAAGGCCGATGGCATCTGGTACGCATGCACGGAAAGCCCGGAGAAAGCCGGGAGAACTGGCTGCTGATCAAGGGCGATGACGAGGAGGCGAGGCATAAGGGCGGCGCGGATATTCTCGAAGAACGGCCAGAATCCGTAAAGACCGGGCGTAGTGTCGAGGAAGTTGCAGCCAAACCGAAAGATACCTGGAACTCCAAAACGGTATCGAAAAAGACCGTGGCTTCTGCCTCCGGCAGGAAACAGGCGCATGCGCTGCCCAAAGGCGCACGCAAACTGGCCATGCCATCCTTCGTGCAGCCGGCGCTCGCCACGCTTAAGCCGAAACCGCCTAACGGAGATCGCTGGCTGCATGAAATCAAATTTGACGGCTATCGTCTGCAGGCGCGCGTCGATCAGGGCAAGCTTCAACTGCTGACCCGCAGCGGGCTGGACTGGACGGAGAAATTCGGCAGCGCCGTGACAGGAGCTCTCACGGCGCTGCCGGTGGAAACGGTGTTGATCGACGGCGAAATCGTCGTTGAACGCGACAGCGGGGCCTCCGATTTCTCCGCCTTGCAGCAGGATCTGAGCGAAGGGCGCAGCGACCGCTTCGTGTTTTACGCCTTCGACCTTCTCTATCTCGATGGCAGCGATCTGCGCGGTGCGGCATTGAGCGAGCGAAAGGCGCTGCTCGAAAAGCTGCTGCCGGCGGGTGACCCTCATCTCCGCTACAGCCAGCATTTCGAAGAAAGTGGCGCGCTTGTTCTGGACCATGCCTGCCGGCTCAGCCTCGAGGGTGTCATTTCCAAAGTCAGGAACAGCAAATATGTTTCAGGCCGCAAGGGCGAATGGGTAAAATCCAAATGCTCGATGCGACAGGAATTCGTCATCGGCGGTTATACCGTCTCTTCCACATCCGACCATGCCATCGGATCGCTGGCGCTCGGTGTTTATGAAAATGGCAAGCTGCGCCATGTCGGGCGTGTCGGGACGGGTTATACGGGCGAAATGGCGGAGATGCTGCTTGGCCGGCTGAAGCCGCTGGAGCGCAAGGAAAGCCCGTTCGGTGAGAAACTCACCGCGCTCGCCCGCCGCGATCTTCATTTCGTCAAGCCGGAACTGGTCGCTGAAGTGGAGTTTCGTGCATGGTCGGGAGATGGCAATCTGCGTCACGCCTCCTTCCGGGGGCTGCGCGAAGACAAACCCGCAGCAGAAATCGAACGCGAGGAGAAGGCCGTGTCCGATACCCAGGCGCCGCAATCGAAGATCAAGTTCACCCATCCGGACCGGCTTTATTGGCCGGAGGACGGTGTGAAGAAGGAGGGGCTTGCCGATTATTATGCGCAGGTCTGGCGGCACATGGCGCCCTTTGTCGTCAACCGGCCGCTGGCATTGTTGCGCTGCCCGGAGGGCATAGAGGGGCAGCGATTTTTCCAGAAACATGCCTGGCGCGGCATCAACAAGGCCGTCGAGCAGATCCGGGATCCCAAGGACAAGGGCGGCGAACCGCTGATCCGCATCACCGATTTCGATGGCCTGATGGCGCTTGTGCAGTCCGCCGCGCTTGAAATCCACCCATGGGGCGCGACCACTGCCAATTGGGAAAAGCCGGACATGATCACCATGGATATAGACCCCGGCGAGGATGTGGCTTGGGAAGAGGTGATCGAAGCGGCACTTGAACTGAAGCGGCGTTTCGAAGAGGCCGGACTTGCCGCTTTCGTCAAGACGTCGGGCGGCAAGGGGTTGCATGTCGTCGCACCCTTGAAGCCGCAGGCGGGCTGGGCCCCGGTAAAAGCCTTTGCCAAGGCCATGGCGGCGGATATGTCGAAGGCCGAGCCGGAGAAATATCTCTCAGTCGCCACCAAGGCGAAACGGCAGGGCCGTATTTTCATCGACTATCTGCGCAATGGCAGGGGCAATACGGCGGTTGCGGCCTATTCGACGCGTGCGCGGCCGGGAGCCGCCATTTCAGCGCCGCTCGAATGGTCGGAACTCACCGCCGAGATCGGCCCGGCCCATTTCACCGTCAACAATATCGGCGCGCGTCTTTCCGCGCTGAAAAAAGACCCTTGGGACGGCTTTTTTGCTGCTGCCGAGCCGCTTCCGAAAAAGGCCCGCTGAAGGCAGTGAGCCTTAGCTTCTCTTTTCGGAAGCAAGGCTTTTCTTCAGCGCATCCATGATGTTGATGACATTGCCGCCGGTGCGTGCCTTCGTGCCGGTTTTCTTTTTCGAGGAGGAGACCTCCTCGCCCTTGGTCTTCAGCAGGGACTTGATCTTCTTCTGAATGGGGTCCTGCACCAAAGCCGGTTTCCAACCCGTCACCTGTTTGCCGATGCGTTTTTCCATGGCTTCCAGCAATGGCCGGTCGATTTTCATCTTCGGCTCCAGCGCGTCGATGCTTTCGCGTACCTCTTCGCCGTAATGCAGCGTCCACAGGATGATGCCTTTTCCCGACGGTTCGAGGAGCACAGCCCTTTCACGACGGTAGATTACCAGGCGCGCGATGCCGAAAACATCGTTCACCTTCATGGCTTCGCGAATGACGCTGAAGGCTTCGGTGCCGATCTTGTCTTCCGGGCGCAGAAAATGCGGACGGTCGTACCAGATCCAGTCGATCGATCCTTTCGGCACGAAGGTCTTGATATCGATGGTGCGGGTGCTTTCCAGCGCCACCGCATCGATCTCGTCATCTTCCAGCAGAACGTAATCGTCCTCGGCGCGGGGAAAACCTTTTACCTGGTTTTTGGCGGCGACCGGTCGGTGGGTGATGCTGTCGACATAACGGCTTTCGACGCGGTTGCCGGTTTTGCGATTGAGGATGTGGAAGGTGTATTTGTTGCCTTCCGTCGTCGCGGGCGTCAGCGAGACGGAGGCCGTCACCAGTGACAGCTTGAGATAACCCTTCCAGAAAACCTGTCGTGCCATGTCCGCGATCCGCATTGGTCCCCCGGAACAACAGCCACGGGGGGCTTTTGTTCCGGGAGGAGCGGCAAATCGGGGCAGGGATGAAGCGTCAGCCGAACAGCGACGTCAGCCCGTAAACCGCGGCGGAGATCAGCGCAGCCGCCGGCATGGTCACGATCCAGGCGATGACGATGTTGCCGGCAAGGCCCCAGCGCACCGCCGAGACGCGGCGGGCCGCACCGACGCCGACGATGGCGCCGGTGATCGTGTGGGTGGTCGAGACCGGAATGCCGAGCCATGTCGCACCGAACAGCGTCAACGCACCGCCGGTTTCGGCGCAGAAACCCTGCATCGGGTTCAGCCGGGTGATCTTCGATCCCATCGTATGGACGATGCGCCAGCCGCCGAACAGCGTGCCGAGCGCCATGGCCGACTGGCAGGAAATCACCACCCAGAAGGGCACGTAGAAACTCTCGCCCAGATGTCCCTGGCTGAAGAGCAGCACGGCAATGATGCCCATGGTTT
The DNA here is from genome assembly GCF_053522445.1 of Agrobacterium sp. 22-221-1. Taxonomy (NCBI): domain Bacteria; kingdom Pseudomonadati; phylum Pseudomonadota; class Alphaproteobacteria; order Hyphomicrobiales; family Rhizobiaceae; genus Agrobacterium; species Agrobacterium sp. 22-221-1. Next base: position 174,385 of record NZ_JBNWCL010000006.1, on the reverse strand, counting down.
TCTGCGCGTCGTTGCCGCCATGTCCCAGCGAATAAAGCGAGGCGGAGATGAACTGCATCACGCGGAAGGTGCGGTCCACGGCAAAGGGCGTCTGCCGCACGAACAGCCAGGAGACGGTGAGCACCAGAAGCAGGGCGAGGAAGAAGCCGATGGCCGGCGACATGAAGATGGCGCCCACGGTTTTCAGCAGGCCCGACCAGACGATGGAATTGAAGCCCACCTTCGCAAATCCCGCACCCACGAGCCCGCCGATCAGCGCGTGCGACGAGCTGGAGGGAATGCCGAAAATCCAGGTGACGATGTTCCAGACGATGGCGCCGATCAGCGCCGCGAAGATCACCTGCGGCGACACGATGGCCGGATCGATGATGCCGGTGCCGAGCGTTTCTGCCACATGCAGGCCGAAGAACAGGAAGGCGATGAAGTTGAAGAAGGCCGCCCAGGCGACCGCATATTGCGGGCGCAGCACACGGGTGGAGACGATGGTGGCGATGGAATTGGCGGCATCGTGCAGACCGTTCAGAAAATCGAAGAACAGCGCGATGGCGATAAGGCCGATTAGCAGCGGCAGGGCAAGTGCGACATCCATCAGACGTTCTCGATAACGATGCCGCTGATCTCGTTGGCCACATCCTCGAAGCGGTCGACGACCTTTTCGAGTTCGCCGTAGATCTCGCTGCCGATCATATAGGCCATGGCATTGCCGCTTGCGCCGTGGCGGCGAAAGAGGTCCTTGAGACCCAAATCGTGAAGTTCGTCGGAGCGGCCTTCGACGCGGGTCACCTCTTCGGCGATGGATGACAGGCGATGCGCATTCGTGCCGACCTTGTTGAGAAGCGGAATGGCTTCCGCGATGAGGCCGGCTGCGCGCACGATCTCATGACCCATTTCCTTCATCAGCGGATCGAATTCCGTTTGCTCGAAAAGACGGATGGTCTTGACGGTCTTGTGCATCATGTCGATGGCGTCATCCATCGACTGGATGAGATCCTTGATGTCGCCGCGGTCGAAGGGGGTGATGAAGCTGCGCCTGACGGCGAGCAGCACCTCGCGGGTGATGTCGTCCGCCTGATGTTCAAGGGCGACGATGAGGTCGCAGTTCTTCTCGACGTCGATGCCGCTCAAAAGTTGGTCAAGGGCCTGGGCCGCTTTGATGACGGTTTCGGAATGTTTGCTGAACATGTCGAAGAAACGGTCCTCGCGCGGCATCAGCTTGCGAAAAATACTCATCATGCGAATTGGCCCTCAATGGCGCTTTACTAGTTGTGGGGGGTGATTGTCATAAAACTGTCATAAATGCACGCGGGGCATTGATGCAACCCGGAAAATCAGCACTATCAACGGATATGAAACCCACCAAGAAAAGCCGGAAAACCCGCCCGGCTCGTGCACTGACATTGCTCCAGCAGCTTGCTGCGGTTCCGGAAAAGCTCTTCACCGGCGCTTTCCGGCAGCAATATGCCGCGCTCTGCTTCCGTTATGCCGGCAATGGCGAGGATGTCGAAATCCTCCTTGTCACGTCCCGTACCAGCGGACGCTGGATCATTCCGCGCGGCTGGCCGATGAAACGCAAGAGGCCGCACGAGGCGGCGGCAATCGAGGCGTGGGAGGAGGCGGGCGTGCGCGGCCGGGTGAAAAAGAATGCGGTTGGCCGCTATACCTATCTCAAGATGCTCGACAATGGCGATGTCGTTCCCTGCATGGTCGATGTGTTCCAGATAGAGGTGACGGAGGCGGAAACCAGTTTCAAGGAACGCGGTGAACGCCTGCTGGAATGGGTGCGCCCGGATGAGGCGGCAAGGCGCGTTCGCGATATCGAACTGAAGTCGCTTCTTGTCGATTTTCGCCCGAAGGGCAAAAAGAAGCGTCAGGGCAGCGAGAGACCGTAACCGCACGCGTCCGGCATCGGCTCCTGTGGCCAAGACTGTAATGCCGCCGCAATGGGCGATCTCCAACCTTGCCTGATGATTGTCGTCAGGTGCCGTTGCATGAAACCATGTCGTTCCGCTCTCCGCTTTTTATTGCGTTATCTCCATCCCATCATCGTCCTTGCCGTGCTTCTGGCGGGGCCAGCCGCCATTCTCCTGCTGAGGTGACGGCAGCCCCATAGATGCAAAACCGGCCTTTTCAGGCCGGCTGCTTTTGGGAAGGTTCCGCCTGATGGTTCGAATGCCCCGTTTCATCGGGCGCTTTCGGTAACAGGCGGGCAAAACGCCTGACGATGCTGTCCACATAGGACAGGATGGTCGGCACCACGATCAGGGTCAGCAGCGTGGAACTGATGAGACCGCCAACCACCGCATGGGCCATCGGCGCACGCTGCGCGCCACCGCCGCCGACGGCGAGACCGAGCGGGATCATGCCGAAGATCATCGCAAGCGTCGTCATGATGATCGGGCGGAAGCGGATGACGCCGGCATTTTCCAGCGCCTCGTTCAGCGAAAGCCCACGCCGCCGCTCGCGATTGGCGAAATCGACCAGCAGGATGCCGTTTTTGGTCACGAGGCCCATCAGCATGATGAAGCCGATCAGCGAGAACATGTTGATCGTGCTGCCGGCCACCATCAGCCCGATGAGGACGCCGACAAGCGAAAGCGGCAGGGACGCCATGATGGCGAGCGGTTGCATGAAACTGCCGAATTGCGAGGCGAGCACGATGTAGATGAAGATGACGGCCATGGTAAGCGCCGTGACCATGTGGCCGATGGTCTCCTGCATGGTTTCGGCGTCACCGCCGAAGCGGATGCGATAACCGTTCGGCAGGTCAAGACTGGCGGTCAGGCCCTGCAACGTCTCCGTCACCTCGCCAAGCGTGCGGCCGGCGATATTGGCCGAAACCAGTATCTCGCGGCGATTGTCGATACGGCGGATTTCGGCGGGAGCCGGCATGATGCCGATATCGGCAACCTGATCGAGACGCACCATCAGCGGCGCGCCGTTCGCGGCTGTGCGGCCGGTTGCGATCATCAATTCACCGAGACCTGCCGCGTCAGACCGCCGCTCGACGGGCAGGCGGATGACGATATCGTAGCTGTTGCCGTCCGCATCCGTCCATTTCGACACATCCTCGCCGCCGATGAGGGGGGAAAGCGCTGCGGCAAGATCGGAGCGGGCAATGCCGAGATCGCTCGCCGCCGCAGGCTTCAGGCGGACCGAAAGAATGGAGGTCACATCCCTGGCGCTGGAGGTCACATCCACGAGGCCGGGGATTTTCTTCATGTCTTCGACCAGACCGGTGGCGATTTTTTCGAGGACCGTCCGGTCGTCGCCGAGGGTGCTGAGCTGCACCGGGCTTTCGCCGCCGCCAAGGCCATTCTGCAGGATCGTGACCTCTATGCCGGGTATGGCTGACAGGCGTTTGCGAACCGGTTCGGCAAGGGAGAGCGGAGTTCGGCTCCGCATGTCGAGCGGCACCAGCCCCACCAATATGGCGGCCCGATGCTTGCCGGCGGCGCCGCCGGTATTGACGGTGGAATAAAGCGTCTCGACTTCCGGAAATTCCTTCAGCGCCTTTTCGACCTGCCGCACCTTCGTTGTCGTATAGTCCAGCGAGGAGCCGACCGGCGCGGTAATATTGACCTGAAAGCGGCCCTCATCGGCATTCGGAACGAATTCCGTGCCGACCAGCGACACCATGAACAGGCTGCCGATAAAGATGCCCGACGTGACTAGCAGGGTGACGAGCCGATGCCGCAGGGTCCAGCCGATGGCCCGGCGATATTGCCCGGCCATCCATTCGAAGCCGCGGTCGAAACGGGCGATCAGGCGGCCCACCGGCCCGCGCTTCGCATCGGGATGGGCGTCCGGATCGTACCAGACGCTGGACAGCATCGGGTCGAGCGTGAAGGCGACGAAGAGCGAGATCAGGACGGCGGCGGAAACGGTGACGCCGAATTCGTAGAAAAACCGACCGACAATGCCGTCCATGAAGGCGACCGGCAGGAAGACTGCCACGATTGTCGCCGTTGTTGCGATTACTGCAAGTCCGATTTCATTGGTGCCGTCGAGGGCCGCACGCAGGTGGGATTTGCCCATGTGAAGATGGCGGGTGATGTTTTCGCGCACCACGATGGCGTCATCCACCAGAATGCCGATGGAAAGCGTCAGCGCCAGCAGGCTGAGCGTATTGAGCGTGAAGCCGAGGAAATGGATCACCGCGAGCGTGCCGATGATTGCTATCGGCAATGTCAGCCCGCTAATCACCGTGCTGCGCCAGGAATTTAGAAACAGGAAGACGATGGCGACGGCGAGCGCCGCACCTTCGATCAGCGTCGTCTGTACCTGACTGACGGATTCGCGGATGGGTATCGACGCATCCGTGACGATGCGCAATTGCACGTTCTGCGGGGCAAGCTCGGCGTTGAGCGCATCGAGGCGCTTCCTCACATCGGTCGCGACCTGAACCGTATTGGCGTCCTGAACCTTGACGATGTCGATCGCCAGCGCCGTCTGGCCATTATAAAGGGCGCGGTTTTCGGCATCGGCTGCTCCTTCGGAGAGCGTTGCGACATCGCGAAGCGCAATGGCCGCGCCGCCGCGCCTTGCCACGACCATATCCAGCAGCGCCTGCGGCTCCTCGATACGCCCCTGCACCTGGATCGTGCGTTCAGAGACGGGATCGACGACGCTTCCGGCCGGGCTGTTGCTGTTGCCGGTGCGCAGCGCATTAACCACCTCGTTGATGCCGATCCCGAGGGCGCGCAGGCGCGTCTCGTCGATTGTCACATCGACCTGTCGTTTGCGGGCGCCGACCAGCGTTGCCTGCCCGACGCCGGCAACGGTCGTCAGCTGCCGCACCACCTTCTGGTCGGCAAGGCTGGTGAGAGCGGGCACACCGAGCGATGTCGAACTGATCGCAACCGATAGAACCGGCTCGGCGGCGGGGTCGAACCTCGATATGACGGGCTTTTTGGCGTCTTCCGGAAAATTCGCCTCGATGGCAGCGATCTTGTCGCGCACCTCCTGCGCGGCGGCCGAACTGCGCACCTCAAGCTTGAATTTCGCGACGACGACGGAGCGCCCCTCATAGGAGGTAGAGGTGACCTCATCGAGACCGCCAATGGCGTTCAGCGCGTCCTCGACCGGGCGTGTCACCTCGGTTTCCACCGTCTCCGGTGTCGCGCCCGGATAAGAGGTGACGACCACCACCACGGGAACGTCGACATTGGGATATTGGTCGAGGCCAAGCCGTTGCAGCGAGAAAGCGCCCATGACCAGAAGCGCAACCATCATCATGGTGGCGAAAACGGGGTGGGTAACGGATATGCGGGTCAAGAACATGTCAGCCTGCCTTATCGACGGTGACGGCCATATCGGGCCGCAATTGCGGAAGCGGCGCGGTCAGGATGGTCTCGCCATCCTTCAACCCGGCGGCAATCTCGATCAGGTTGCCGCCGTTCCAGCGCGCTCCCACCGTGACCGTCTGGCGACGAAGATGGCCGTCCTGCACCTTGAGCACATGGTAACCGGTTTCATCCTTGCGCAGGGCGATGGCGGGAACGACGAGCGCATCGTTTTTCTCGCGCAGCAGGATCGATCCGCTGGCGAACATTCCGCCCCACAGCCGGCCGTCACGATTGGCAAGCCGCAGATAGACCGCGACGAAGCGGGTGCCGTCTTCGGCGACCGGGCTGATGCGGTCGACCGTGCCTTTGACGATCTGACCGCCAAGGCCGTCAATCTCCAGTTCCGCCGTCTGGCCGAGGGCGACGCGCGGAACATCGCGCGTGGCGACAAGAACCTTCGCCTCCAGCACGCTGGTATCGACCAGCGTGAGAAGCTCGCCATCCGCGCCGACACGCGATCCCGCCTCGGCCAGCCGCCGGGTGACGGTGCCGCCGAAGGGCGCGCGGATTTCGGCATTGCGAAGGGCGAGGCGGGCAATATCCGCCTGCGCCGAAAGGCTCTGGAGCCTTGCCGTCTTTACCGCAACATCGCTCTTCGCCTTGTCGAGCTGTTCCGCCGAAGCGATGTTTTTCAGGGCAAGCTGTTCGGTTCTCGTCAGGGCCTGCATTGCCAGCATCAGCTCGGCCTCGGCCGCATCCCGGTCGCTCTGCCGCAGCAAAAGCGTCGATTGCAGCTCGTCGGTTTCGAAACGCACGAGCAGCTTGCCCGCCTGCACCGAGTCTCCGTCGCGGGCATTCATCTCGACTATCTTGCCGGCTTCACGGGCGCGGATCACCACGCGGGTGATGGGCTGAAGCTCGCCGCTGATGCCAAGCCGCTCCGCCATCGGGCGCGTGCCGATCTTCGCCGTCTCGGCTGCCGTCAGTTCGAACGGAGTGCCTGCCGGGCTCATCGCGGCAGTCTCGACGAGCCCGTTCACGATGCCTTTGACACGCTCATTCGCATCGACGCTGCCTCGCGCCGGATCGAGAGCGGTGACAACGAGAACGCAACCTGCAAGCGCTATCCCCGCCTTGATGGTTCTCTTCACCCACATGCTGAAATCCTTTCCATACCGGGACCGCAACTCGGGCGGTCGCATTGCCTCTCTTGAAGCGCATGGCATCTGGATAGGCGTCCATAATTGCAGCAGCATTACCCTTGCGAACGCAGCTGCTTAAACAGCAGGGTCTTATGTTTCATCGCCCTGATTTCATGCCTTTTTCGGAGGGGAAACCGTTATGCGGCAGGTTGGAAATGCTGTGGCGTCTTCTTTGCCGCAATACTGCCGCAACCTTTCTGGCAGACAAGGGAATGCGAAGGGACGGTGACGCATGAGACTTCTGTTGATCGAAGACGAAAAGGCAATGGCGGATGCGCTGACGGCGACGCTCGGCAGGCAGGGCATCGTCATCGACCATACGATGTGGCTCGGCGATGCGATGGAGTTGACGCGCCAGCACGTCTATGACGCCATCCTGCTTGATCGCCGCCTGCCGGACGGGGAGGGACTTGCCTTCATTCCGCAGCTGCGCCACGCTGGCATCGACACGCCGATCATTCTGTTGACAGCATTGAACGAACCGGAAGACCGCATCGCCGGACTGGATGGCGGCGCCGACGACTATCTCGGCAAGCCGTTTCTCGTCGGTGAGCTGCTGGCGCGGGTGCGTGCGGTTCTGAGAAGGCCGGCAAACCTTGCGCCGGCCGAAATCACAGCCGGCCGCATCGTTATCGATCCGCTCCATCTCAGCGTCACGATCAACTCCGTTCCCTTCGATCTGCCAAGGCGCGAGCTTGCGGTTCTCGTTGCGCTGGCAAAGCGCAAGGGCAAATCCGTGCTGCGTTCCACACTTGAGGCTGCCGTCTACAATTACGAGGAAGAGATCCAGTCCAATGCGCTCGATGCGCATATATCGCGGCTGCGCAAACGCCTGCTCGATGCCTCCGCAGGCGTTGGCGTCCACAATATTCGCGGCATCGGTTATCTGTTGAAGGAAGAGGCATGAAAGCGCAGGGCATCTCCAACTCGTCCTTGTGGTGGAAATTGAGCTGGCAGCTCAGCGTCGTCGTCTCCGCCATGATTGCCGTGGTCATCATCGGCCTTTGCTTTTACGGCATGACGATGCTTTCGCCCAATATTGCGCTCTGGGACGACCTGTCGGCAACACTTGATGAGTCGCTTTCGCTCGATCCGCAAAAAGGATTGGTCGTTACCGATGGCCCGGCATTGCAGGCCCTGAAGGCGGAGAACTCAACGCTCTGGTTCGTGGCTTCCACGCTGGACGGGCGGGTGGCGAGCTATGGCGCCGTGCCCGCCGTTTATGAGGAATTGTCGCCGTATCTGCATTTGCTGACGGATGCCGATATTCGCGGAGGAAAGGGCATCTCCGAGGTCGCCCTGGTTGAAAGCATGGAGACGAAGTGGGGTTCCGTAAGGGTCATGTTCGGCGGAACCACGCATATGAGGGGGCAGTTTCTGACGCTCCTTGCCGGAACCTACAAGATTTACGTTCCCCTCCTGGCTGTCATCTTGCCCGCCGTGTTCTTCTCGGTTCCACGCATCGTGCGCGAGGCGCTTGCAGGCCTCAGTTCCGTCGTCAAAAAGGCTCCCGAGATCGATCCGCGCCGGCCGGGCTCGAAGCTTCCGGTCGAGGATGTGCCGCGGGAGGTGGTGCCCCTGATCCTTGCCTTCAACGGCATCCTCGAACGGCTTGAAGAGCAGTTTCGGGCGCGGCAGCGTTTTCTCATCGATGCGGCGCATGAGCTGAGAACGCCGATTGCGATCATGCAGACCAGGATAGAGGGCTTGCCGGGGCCGGAGCAGCAACGCCTGATGGAGGATGTCGCGCGGCTTGGGGAGACCACCGAACAGCTTCTCGCCTTCGAAAGAAACGATCAGGTAAACGACCGGCGCGAAACGCTGGACCTCGTCGAGACGGCGCGCACCGTCGTTGCCGATCTCGCCCCGCTCGCGCTTTCGGCGGGCTACGATATCTCCTTCGAAGCGCAGATCGCGCGATATGAAATACTGGGCAACCCGTTCACCCTGCCGCGCGCCATCAGCAACATCGTGCGCAACGCCATCGACCATGGCGGGAACAGGGGGATGATCCACGTCTCGATTCTCGCCAGTGGCGAGATCGCGGTTTCCGATGAGGGACAGGGGATCGCCGAAGACCAGCGGGAGCGGATTTTCGAGCCTTTTTATCGCGTTACACCGCGCAGCACCGGGGCGGGCCTCGGCCTCAGCCTCGTCAAGCAGATCGTCGCCAACCATAACGGGCGAATCTTTCTGGACAGCAGCGCCTTCGGAAGCACCTTCCGGTTACGTTTCTGATCCTGCGTTGCGCGCGATTTCAGGGGCGGGCAATTGTAATGTTGCCGCAATTTTCGCTGTCGTACCGTGTGGGGCACAGGATCAACCATGCCAACTGGAGTACGTGCAGTGAAACAACAGTGCAGTCTGTTTGCCCGGGCTTCCGGCGACAGGGCCTCCCGCAGTCGCGGCGTCGCCTTCGCCACCTTGCCCTTTGCCATCATCATGTCCGGCTGCACTTCCGTGCCGCTCAAGGAAGGCGGTACGCTGACCTCTTATGCGCAACTCAGCCCGGTCAAGGGCAAGTTCACCAAATCGCGCACCTTCGTGGACGCCAACGGACTGGCTGGGGTCAAGACCGTCGCCATCGTGCCGACCACTTTCTCCTTCGCGGCCTCGTCGCGGGTCACATCCGAAAAGGACCGTGTCCTTGTTTCGAATGCGCTGGATCGGGCCATCTGCGTGGCGCTCAGCGATAAATACCGGATTGCCGCGCTGGGCCAGCCGGCGGACATGACGGTGCGCACGGTCATCACCGATCTGGTGCCGACCGACAAGACCATGGCCGGGGTATCGACGGCCGTGACGCTCGGCAGCGGCTTCGTCCTGCCGGTCAGCGTGCCGCGTCTTCCATTCGGGCTTGGCGGCCTCGCTGTCGAGGCGGAGGCGGTGGACAGCACCGGCGTCCAGCGCGCCGCAGCCGTCTGGTCCAAGGGCGCGAATTCCATCACGGGCAACGCCCGCGTCTCGGAAATCGGAGATGCCTACGAGCTTGCCGCCGATTTCTCGAACTACTTCTCGCGTATTCTGGTGACAGGCAAGGTCTCCGACGGGCTGAACCTCTCTATTCCCTCCGGCCATCGAATCCGGTCCGCTCTGGGCGGAAAACCGAAATATGTCGAATGCGATGCCTATGGCCGGTCGCGCGGCCTGCAGGGCATGGTGGCCGACAAGTTCGGTGCGCCACCCGAATGGACCGACAGATCCGCAAAGGCCGCGTCGCGATAGGGGCAGCCGCAAGATTTGTGGATCGCGCGCGTTGTGGCGCGCGCGATCATCCGACCTAAGTTCCTATGACGCGATGCCAAGTTTCTGAAGACCGCATTCGCGGACGATTTCGGCGATATGGCTGAACTGCGCCGCGAGCGGATTGCTCTTGCGCCACACCATGCCGATGGTGCGCGACGGGCGCGGTTCCGCGAGCCGGAACACCGAGACCGTGGATTGCCGTGTCTCCATATCGACGGCCATCTGCGGAATGAGGGTGACGCCGATGCCGGCGCCGACCATCTGCACGAGGGTGGAGAGGGAGGAACCCTCCATCAGCACGCGCGGCGGCGCATTGGTCGTGCTGCAGAAGGAAAGCGCCTGATTGCGGAAACAATGGCCTTCTTCGAGCAGCAGCAGGCGCATTTCGCCCAGCTTGTCGGCGCTCGGCACCGGCATGCCCGCATCCTCCATCGGCCGCACCAGAATGAATTCCTCCGAAAACAGCGGAACCTCTTCCAGCGCCGGCTCCGAGACGGGCAGGGCGACGATTGCCATGTCGAGCCGGGCTTCGAGAAGGTCTTCGATGAGCTTCTGTGTCACCGCCTCGCGCGGGCGTGCTTCCAGTCCGGGATAATGCCGCGTGAGCGTCTTGATCACCTGCGGCAAAAGATAGGGCGCGACGGTGGGAATGACGCCGATGCGCAGCCGGCCGCTGAGAGGGCCGTGCCCCGCACGCGCCAGATCCTGCAACTCGTCCACCGAACGCAGGATGGCCCGGGTGCGTTCGGCGAATTCCTCGCCAAGCGCGGTCAGCCGGATCTGGCGGCTGCTCCGTTCGACGAGCGGCGCGCCGATCAGTTCCTCCAGCTCCCGGATCTGCAGCGACAAGGCCGGCTGGGAAATGGCGCATGCCTCCGCCGCCCGGCCGAAATGGCCGATCTTGGCCAGAGCGTCGAAATAACGAAGATGTTTCATGGAGAGCGCAATCATAAGCTCAGCATATCGCAGCCTTTAGAATATACAATTGGAAATTATGGAACTCGGCTGTTAGTCATCTTCATGACAGAAAGAAGCTGTAGCTGTGAGAGGTTACCAGCGTCGCTGCACGGTTTTCCCATGACCTGCCGCTGGCTCTGGCTCCCACGCTGCACATGTCGAATTGATTATTTCGTTTAATTGTTAAACCCATCGGAGGGCGAAATGGACGCAACTTCAAAACCGGCTGGCAAGTGTCCTGTCATGCATGGAGGCAACACGGCCTCGGGTAAATCGGTGACCGAATGGTGGCCGAATGCGCTGAACCTCGACATTCTGCATCAGCACGACACCAAGACCAATCCGCTCGGCACCTCCTTCAACTATCGCGAAGCCCTGAAGACGCTCGATGTCGAAGCGTTGAAGGCCGATCTGCGTGCGCTTATGACCGACAGCCAGGACTGGTGGCCGGCCGACTGGGGCAGCTATGTGGGCATGATGGCCCGCGTTACCTGGCATGCGGCGGGTTCTTACCGTGTGACTGACGGCCGCGGCGGCGCCAACACCGGCAACCAGCGTTTTGCTCCGCTCAACTCCTGGCCGGACAACGTGAACACCGACAAGGGCCGCCGCCTGCTGTGGCCGATCAAGAAGAAATACGGCAACAAGATTTCCTGGGCCGACCTTATCGCGCTCGCCGGCACCATTGCCTATGACGTCGCCGGTCTGAAGACCTTCGGTTTCGCTTTCGGCCGCGAAGATATCTGGGCGCCGGAAAAGGACACCTATTGGGGTGACGAGAAAGAGTGGCTGGCGCCAAGCGACGGCCGTTACGGCGACGTGAGCAAGCCAGAGACGCTGGAAAACCCGCTTGCCGCCGTGCAGATGGGCCTCATCTACGTCAACCCGGAAGGCGTGAACGGCAAGTCCGATCCGCTGGCGACAGCGGCGCAGATGCGCGAGACCTTTGCCCGCATGGGCATGGACGACGAGGAGACCGTGGCGCTGACCGCCGGCGGCCACACCATCGGCAAGTCGCATGGCAATGGCAGCGCCGCCAACCTCAGCCCCGATCCGGAAGCCGCAGGCCCGGAATATCAGGGTCTTGGCTGGATCAATACCAAGGGCCGCGGCATTGGCCGTGACACCGTGGTATCGGGCATCGAAGGCGCGTGGACCAGCGAGCCGACGAAGTGGGACAACGGCTTCTTCGACATGCTGTTCAAGCATGAGTGGACTTTGACGCACAGCCCCGCCGGTGCATCGCAATGGGCGCCGATCACCATTGCTGAAGAAGACAAGCCTGTCGATGTCGAGGACGCCTCGATCCGCACCATCCCGATGATGACCGATGCCGACATGGCCCTGAAGGTCGACCCGATCTACCGCGAGATTTCGCTGAAGTTCAAGGACGATCAGGACCACTTCTCTGACGTCTTCGCCCGCGCCTGGTTCAAGCTGACCCACCGTGACATGGGACCGAAGTCCCGTTACTTCGGCCCGGATGTTCCGGCTGAAGACCTGATCTGGCAAGACCCGGTTCCGGCAGGCTCCACGAGCTACAATGTCGCTGCCGTCAAGGCGAAGATCGCTGCTTCCGGCCTGCCGATTGCCGATCTGGTTTCGACCGCCTGGGACAGCGCCCGTACCTTCCGCGGCTCGGACAAGCGCGGCGGCGCCAATGGCGCACGTATCCGCCTTGCACCGCAGAAGGACTGGGAAGGCAATGAGCCTGCCCGTCTTTCCCGTGTGCTGTCTGTTCTGGAACAGATCGCCGGTGAAAGCGGCGCGAGCATCGCGGATGTGATCGTCCTTGCCGGCAATTACGGTGTGGAACAGGCGGCGAAAGCGGCTGGTTTCGATATCGCCGTGCCTTTCGCGCCCGGCCGTGGCGACGCTTCCGCCGAACAGACGGATGCCGACAGCTTCGCGCCATTGGAGCCGCTGGCGGATGGTTTCCGTAACTGGATCAAGAAGGACTATGTCGTCAGCCCGGAAGAGCTCCTGCTGGACCGCGCCCAGCTTCTTGGCCTGACCGCGCCGGAACTGACGGTGCTCATCGGCGGCCTGCGCGTCATCGGTACCAACTACGCCGGTGCGGCGCATGGCGTGTTCACTGACAAGCCCGGCGCTCTGACGACGGACTTCTTCACCACGCTGACCGACATGGCCTATTCCTGGGTTCCGACCGGTAACAATCTCTATGAGGTTCGCGACCGCAGAACGGGTGTGACGAAGTATACCGCGACCCGTGTGGACCTCGTCGTCGGATCGAACTCCATTCTGCGTGCGTATGCGGAAGTTTATGCGCAGGATGACAGCAGGGAGAAATTCGTGCGGGATTTCGTTGCCGCCTGGGCGAAAGTCATGAACGCCGACCGTTTCGACCTTCTGTAAGAAAAATCCGGCTGTTTAAGAATAAACACCTCCCCGAGAAATCGGGGAGGTGTTTTGCGTTCTATCGACCGCCAAGGCGCAACGGTTGCCGTGACGGCGAAAGATTGCTGGACGCCTTATAGGCCCTCATTATCTTGTTTGCGCAGGACGGTTTCCCTATCGCCGGTCCGAGGACGGAACCGGTTTGCCGACCGGGGTTTTTCCGGCGTCTGGCGACGGGGCTTTGCCGTCCTTCTCGTTTTCATGCGCGTCCGGCCCAGCCACAATCACGCCACGGCCGTGCTCCTCGCGCTTCTTGTCTGCGAAGTCGCCCGGTTCCTTCTTGCTGTCCATGGTAATCTCCGTTGTTGCACTTCTGTCAGGAGTTCAACGGCCGTCATGAGCAGAGGTTCCAGCGCGGTCGCCGCAGCGAATGTTTCATTTTATAACGATCTTTGCTATTAACATGAATTGATAAGTCATGTTATTGGGGCGAAACGCGATGACTGGCGCGGTGCGCCCGTCTTTTGATTTCACCCGACCCAGACCCGACAACCGGACGGTACCCGCAGTGAGTTTCTGGCATTCCATGACCTGGCACACGGAAGGGATCAGCGTCACTGCGCCGGTGAAATGGCGCCAGTTCGACGGGCTGGTCAGTGCTTTCTGGGAAGCGGAAAGCCAGATGGGAGCCAAGGGTTATTATCTGGCCGCCGATCCGCGCATCATGATCTTTTTCAACGATGTCTCTTCGCGCATCAGCATGTCCAACCGCAATGGCGAATTCACCAACCATTCGCGGCCGATGACACGGGCGGTTTATGTGCCGGCTGGCGTACCGATGTGGACGAGCAGCAGCGCCACCCATCGGTTCTCGCATCTCAACCTGCATATTCACAAGGATCGCCTGTTGCGTTTCCTGTCGCCCTCAGTCGGCAGTTCGGCGGCGATGACGGCGCTGCGCCGTCCGGTCGAGATACAGGATATCGGCTCGGTGGAAACCCTTGCCGGCCTGCTTGTCGATGAGCTGGCTGAACCCTCGAAACATGCGGTCTATGCGGAAAGCCTCGTGGGCAGCATCGTTGCCGGCCTGCTGGATATTCCCGGCCCTTCGCCGGAGCAGGCCAATGGCAGGCTGACGCAGGCGCAGTTGAACAAGCTTCTTGCCCAGGTCGAAAAGCGTGGCGACGACCGTATGACGGTTGCCGAGATGGCCGATATTGTCGGGCTTTCGGAAAGCTGGTTCGCCACCGTATTTCGCCAGACCACCGGCAAGACGCCGCTGCAATGGCAATTGGAGCGGCGCATCAATGCCGCCCAGAAACTTCTGCTGGAAGGCGATCTGACGGTGGCCGATATCGCCGCCCAGCTTGGCTTTTCCGATCAGGCCCATCTGACCAAGGCTTTCCGCCAGTCCGTGGGCAACACGCCGGCCGCCTGGCGACGGCTGCACCGGCTGCTTTGATAGCGGGTCGACCCTGCGCCGCCCATGTTCAGCGGTTTGGCGCATTCCTCGAGCCTCTCTCCACGTCATCCTCGGGCTCGTCCCGAGGATCTGCCAACTTCAGACGAGATGAGACGTGGTTAGATCCTCGGGACAAGCCCGAGGATGACGTTGTGTGTTAGGAAAACAGTACAATATATTGAAAAATATTGCTAATATATCCCATCACCATGTCTTTCGCAAGGTCACGGAAAACGCCCGGCCGGGATTGTAAAAGTCAGCGCCGAAACCGCCATAAGAGACGTGTTTTTCGTTGAAGATGTTGGAAACATTGACGTCCAGCGAGGCGGTTTCCTGAATCTTGTAGCTGAATGCCGCATCCACGGTCACACTGCTTCCGGTTTCGACCTTGTTGGCGTTGTCGAAATAATAAGCGCCGGTATAACGGCCGCCGAGACCGAAGGTCATGTCGCCGAAATGGTCGTTGCCCGCAAGCGTGTAGTTGACCCACAGCGAAGCCTGATGCTCGGGCACGAATTGCGGCCGGTTGCCGACATTGCCGCCGGTGCCGTTTTCAGTGATTTCCGCGTCGAGATAGGAATAGGCCGCCGTCAGGCTGAGATTGTCGGTCACTTCCGCCTTGGCTTCGAGATCGAGACCGCGCACGCGCACCTCGCCGATGGTCGTGGGCAGGCTGGTGATCGGGCTGGTGACGGTGATGTTGTTCTTCTTCAGATCGTAGATCGAGGCGGTGAACAGGGCCGGGAAAGCGTCAGGCCGGTATTTCACGCCGAGTTCGATCTGCTCGCCGCGTTCGGGCTCCACCGTCAGACCGGATGCCGGCACCACCGATTCGGCATAGCTGATATAGGGCGCGATCTCATTGGTGACCTTGTAGGACACGCCGATACGCTTGGTCAGTTCGCTGATGTCGCCGCTGGCCGAGGTGCCGCGCAGGCGGTTGGTCTGCTCTGTGTCGATCCAGTCGTTGCGCAGGCCGGCGCTGACGATCAGCCGGTCGAAGAAGGTGAAATCCTGCTGGAGATAGATCGCCTTGGTCTTCTGGTCCGTCAGGGAGTCGGCATAGAGCGGCACTGAAGCGGGTGCGCCGGTATAGACCGGGTTCATCCAGTTGATGCTCGGCGCTGCGCCGAAGTAGCTTTTGCTGCCGGAGGTGTAGTCATTGTAAAAGACGCCGACGAGGCTGCGGCTTTCGACATTTTCAAACCGCGTATCGTATTGCAGGCGCGTGTCGATCAGGAAGTTTTCGGTTTCGGTGTCGTTGCCGAAATAGGACCGGTCGGCGATTGTCGAACCGTTGGTCGGCGTGGACGAGATATAGGCGTAACCGAAGTCCGTATTCGCCTTGCTGTAGCGGGCGTTGGAACTCAGCGTCAGGCCGGAGCCGAAATCGTGGTCGAACATCACGCTCAGCGAATTGCGGTTTGTGCCGCGATAATTGTAGTCCGGTTCGCCGAAGAAACGGCTCCGGTCGAAATGCGAGCCGACCGGATGGCCGCCGCCGCCCGGAACGCCATCCTTGTTGAGGTGGTCGTAAACCACGGTAAGGCTGGTGACATCCGTGGGACGCCATGTCAGGCCGCCCATGAAGAATTTCTCGTCATCGCGGGAATAGTCATATTCCGCATCGGCATTTCTGAGCTTGCCGGTCAGGCGATAGGACAGCGTGTCGTTGCTGGTGATGTTGTCGCCAAAGTCGAAGCCGGTTTCGGCGCGGCCATAGGAGCCGCCGGTGACATAGGCTTCACCGAAACGGGTGCGTTTCGGCACCTTTGTGGAATAATTCACCGAGCCGCCGGGATCTGAGACGCCGAACGTGGTGGAATTGCCGCCCTTCAGCACTTCCACGCGCTCATAGGCATAGGTTTCCTCCCGCAGCGCGCCGAAGGGACGGCCGAGCGTCAACCCGTCGCGATAGGTATAGGCGTCGAAACCGCGAATCTTGAAATAGTCGAACCGGTCGTCGGAGCCGTAAAAATCCGTGGTCACACCGGCGGTATATTGCAGGGCTTCTTCCACGCTCTGCACGCCGCGCTGCTGCATTTCCTTGGCGGTGATGACGGAAACGGAGGCAGGTGTGTCGAGAATATCGGTCGCCATCTTGCTGCCGCTCGTCGTGCGGGTGGCGACGATGGACTTCTGGTCATTGTCACCGCTTTCGATGGTGATCCGTTCCAGAACCGTGCTGCTGTTCGTGTTGGCAGCCTCCTGCGCCAGCAAGGCGCCGGGCAGGGTGGCGACAAGCGCCGTGCAGGCAAGCAGCACCGCATCCTGGTAACGACGTCGCGCGGTTTTGCGGTGTCTGCCTTCGGTTTCGATATTCATTGGTATGTTCCAGAAGTTGATGCCCCGATCGCCGCTTCCACGGCCCACTCTCGAAGCGCCCAATAACTTGAGAAAGTTTGTCCGGTATTGTAACTTTCTGCGGTTTTGTACAAAACCCCGGAAATTTCACCGCTGTTGTGACGGCATTTCTTGCCTGGGCTTGACGGAGGCAATTGAAGCTGAGAGTTCAAGTCCACTTTTGAACTTTTGAGAGCTCGCCAATGCTTCGCCCGTTCCGCTGCCTCATGCCGATATTTGTGCTTTTCCTGTCGATGATCGCGCCGAATATGGCCTCGGCGGAGGAGACGACCAGCTATCCCATCGTCATCAAACATGCTTTCGGCACGACCACGATTGCGAAGAAACCGCAGCGGGTCGCGACTGTCGCCTGGGCCAACCATGAGGTGCCGCTGGCGCTCGGCATCGTGCCTGTCGGTTTTGCCGCGGCCAATTTCGGCGATGATGACGGCGATGGCCTGCTGCCATGGGTGGTAAAACGGCTCACCGAACTCAACGCGGCAAAGCCGGTGCTGTTCGACGAGGGTGACGGCATCGATTTCGAGGCCGTGGCGGCGACGCAGCCGGATGTCATCCTTGCCGCCTATTCAGGCCTCAGCCAGTCCGACTACGATACGCTGAGCCAGATCGCCCCTGTCGTCGCCTATCCCGTTTCTCCCTGGGCGACGGACTGGCGCGAGATGATCCGGCTGAACAGCGCCGGCCTTGGCATGGTTGCGGAAGGTGAGGCGCTCATCAAACGCATCGAGGGCGAGATCGCGCAGGTCGTTGCCGGCCATCCGCAGCTGAAGGGCAAGTCGGCCATGTTCGTCACCCATCTCGACGCCACCAATCTCAGCGTCGTCAATTTCTATACGGCCAATGACACCAGGGTGAAGTTCTTCGCCGATCTTGGACTTGCCTCGCCAAAAAGCGTCGTGGAAGCCACGAAGCCGAGGCAATTCGCCGCCGGCGTCAGCGCCGAGCGTGTGGATGCCTTCGACGATGTCGATATCGTCGTGACCTATGGCAGTGAGCCGCTGCTGAACGCCATGCGGGCCGACCCGCTTCTCGCCCGCATGCCGGCCGTTGCCAACGATGCCATCGTCATGCTGGGCCGCGACCCGCTCGGCACCGCCTCCAATCCCACGCCGCTGTCGATTTCGTGGGTGCTGAAGGACTATGCCGATCTTCTGGCAAAGGCTGCCGACAAATCCTCCGGGAAATCGCAGTGACAATGTCTGGACCCGGCAAAGCGACGGCCGTGCTGCTCGCCGGCCGCTCCAACCGCGTGCGAACGGCTTGGCTCGGTGCGGTGCTGGCGCTTCTCTCGCTGCTTTGTGCGCTGTCCGTCGCCATCGGCACGCGTGACGTCTCTTTTGCGGATATTGTTGGCGGGCTCAGCGGCCGCGTCGAGACGGTTGCAGAGGCGGCGGTTGCCGTACGCTTGCCGCGCACGCTGCTTGCCCTGCTTTCCGGGGCGGCACTCGGGCTGGCCGGTGCCATCATGCAGGGTGTCACCCGCAATCCGCTTGCAGATCCCGGCATTCTCGGTGTGAACATGGGGGCGTCGCTCGCCGTCGTCATCGGCATCGTCTGGTTCGGCATCGCCTCGGCTCATGCCTTCATCATGGTCGCAATTGCCGGGGCGGGGGCGTCTGCGGTTTTCGTTTATGTTGTCGGCTCGCTCGGGCGAGGCGGGGCGACACCGCTCAAACTCGCACTTGCGGGTGCCGCCACCTCCGTCGCCTTTTCCTCGCTCGTCATCGCCGTCGTTCTGCCACGCAGCGATATTGCCGGCGGTATCCGCTCTTGGCAGATCGGCGGCGTCGGCGGGGCGACTTTCGAGCGCATCGAGACCGTGCTGCCCTTTCTGGCCGCCGGTTTCATCGTCAGCCTGCTTTCGGCGCGCAAGCTGAATTCTCTGGCGCTCGGAGACGAACTCGCCGCCGGGCTTGGCGAGAATGTTGCCGTCGCCCGAGCCGTATCCTCCTTCGGCGCCATTTTGCTCTGCGGCGCAGCCACCGCCATTTGCGGGCCGATCGGTTTTGTCGGGCTGGTGGTGCCGCATCTCTGCCGTCTGCTCGTCGGTGTGGACAATCGCTGGCTGCTGCCGTTCTCGGCGCTTGGCGGGGCGTGTCTGCTGCTTGCCGCCGATATTGTCGGGCGCATCGTGGCGCGGCCGTCGGAACTCGATGTCGGCATCGTCACCGCCCTTGTCGGCGCGCCTTTCTTCATCTGGATTGTCAGACGCCAGAGGGTGCGCGAATTGTGACCATATACGCTCCCATCATCGAAAATCTCGTCTTCAATCGCCATGCCCGCCAGCGCCGGCGTCGCCTTGTCATCGCCGCCCTGTCGGCGCTTCTGATTGCCGCCTTCACGACAACGCTGATGCTCGGGCAATCTTTCACGCCGCCCGGCGATGTCATTCGCGTTCTGCTGGGGGAGGACATTGCCGGCGTAACCTTCACCGTCGGGCAGTTGCGCCTGCCGCGCGCGCTGCTGTCGATTCTGGCAGGCCTGAGCTTCGGGCTTGGCGGCGTCGCCTTCCAGATCATGCTGCGCAACCCGCTCGCCAGCCCTGACATTATCGGCATCAGTTCCGGGGCGAGTGCGGCAGCCGTTTTTGCCATCGTCGTCCTGCAGATGAACGGGCCGCTGGTTTCGGTCTTCGCCGTCGTGGCCGGTCTTGGCGTCGCGCTTCTCGTCTATCTCCTGTCCTTCCGCAACGGCGTGGCCGGAACGCGGCTGATCCTCGTCGGCATTGGCGTTTCAGCCATGCTGGAAAGCTTCATCGCCTATATCCTCTCCGTCGCGCCGACATGGACGCTGCAGGAGGCGATGCGCTGGCTGACCGGCAGCGTCAACGGCGCGAAAATCGCGCAACTGCTGCCGCTCCTCATTGCCCTCATCCTTTTCGGCGGCCTGCTCCTCAGCCGTGCGCGTGATCTGGAAGCGCTGAGACTGGGTGACGACGCTGCCGCAGCGCTTGGCGTGCGGGTGGGGCGAACCCGGATCATCGTCATCATCGCTGCCGTCGGCATGATCGCCTTTGCAACGGCGGTCTCGGGTCCCATCGCGTTTGTCGCTTTCCTCTCCGGGCCGATTGCGGCGCGCATTGTCGGCAGCAACGGCTCGCTGCTCCTTCCTGCGGCGCTGGTTGGCGCGGCGCTGGTGCTGGTGGGGGATTATTGCGGTCAGTTCCTGTTGCCGGGCCGTTACCCGGTCGGCGTCGTTACCGGCGCGCTCGGTGCGCCCTATCTGATTTACCTTATCGTGCGGGTCAACCGCAGCGGAGGCTCGTTATGACCGGTCACTCCCTTTCCGTGAACGGCCTGTCGGCCGGCTACGGCGAAAACCTCATCATCGACGGGCTGGATCTCACCGTTCCGCGCGGGAAGATCACCGTCATCGTCGGCGCCAATGCCTGCGGCAAGTCCACCCTGCTGCGCTGCATGTCGCGGCTCATTGCGCCGCGCGCCGGTCAGGTTCTGCTCGATGGAAAATCGATCCATCGTCTTCCTTCACGCGACCTCGCGCGGCGCATGGGCCTTTTGCCGCAATCGCCGATAGCGCCGGAGGGCATCGTGGTTGCCGATCTGATCAGCCGTGGCCGCCACCCGCATCACGGCCTGTTCGCCCGCTGGTCGCGGCAGGACGACGAGGCCGTCGCTGCGGCCCTTGTCGCCACCGACACTGTGGAACTGGCCGAACGGCCGGTGGACGAGCTTTCCGGCGGTCAGCGGCAACGCGTCTGGATCGCCATGGCGCTCGCCCAGCAGACAGACATATTGCTGCTGGATGAACCGACCACCTTCCTCGATATCAGCCACCAGGTCGAGGTGCTGGATCTTCTGACCGACCTCAACCATGCCCGTGAGACCACCATCGTCATGGTGCTGCACGATCTTAATCTCGCAGCCCGTTATGCCGATCATCTCGTGGCCATGAGGGACGGGAAGCTGCATGTCTTCGGCACGCCGGAGGACGTATTGACGGAGGAGAATGTCCGCCACGTCTTCGGCATCGAAAGCCGGGTTATCGAAGATCCGACCTCTGGCAAGCCGATGATGCTGCCGATAGGGCGGCACCGGACGGTGGCGGGGGTGGTAGTAGGCGTATCTCTTTAAGATACGGTTCTGTTGACTTCTGTGCGTATCTGTTTATGATACCAGCATCACGAGGCCAGCAATGATCCGTTCTTTCAAAAACAAGCTGACCGCATCGATTGACGACGGATCTGTGAAGAAGGGCTTTCCCGCCGATCTGGTACGCCGCGCCCAGCAGCTGCTCACGATCCTGGATGCGGCGACCACGGTAGAAGACCTTCGGTCACCGCCCGGCAACCGTTTGGAAAAGCTGTCCGGCGACCGTGAGGGCCAATATTCGATCCGGATCAACAAGCAATGGCGCATCTGCTTCGTCTGGACGGAAGCAGGGCCGGAAAGCGTGGAAATAACCGACTATCACTAGTCTGGCATTCTCGTGGAGAGGCTCATGAAAAATCGGCCAAGGAGGGCCAGCGAGCATGACAATCAGTAAATCGCCTCCGATCCATCCGGGCGAAATCCTGCGGGAACTCTATCTGGAGCCGCTGGGGATGTCGGCTTACGCTCTTGCAAGGCACCTCAATATTCCGCGCACCCGCATAGAACGGATTGCGGGAGAGAAACTCGGTATCACCGCCGACACCGCCTTGCGCCTTGCAAAGTTTTTCAAGACCACACCGGAATATTGGCTGAACTTGCAGAATGCCTTTGACATTAAGGCGGCTGCTGCGAGGCTGGAAGCAGACCTTGCCAATATCAAGGAACTGGAAGCGGCCTAATTCTCAGCCGCCTGTCAGGTCACGGCCAGGCCGCATAAGACGGCGGCGGCACGTTCTGCATTCGCGTTGCCGTTCTCCTGAAACGGCCGGGAGACGTGCCCTCGTTGCGGGTGAAGAAGCGATTGAAATAGCCGGGGTCCTGAAACCCCAATCGAAACGCGATTTCAGCAACTTGCAGCGATGAGTTCAGAAGAAGGTCGCGCGCTTCGGACAGCAGTTCCCGGTGAATATAGGCCTGCGGTGAAAGCCCCGTCGCCTTGCGCACCGCAAATCCAAGGCGTTCGCGGTTGACGCCGAGTTGCCTCGCATAGTCTTCCACGCCCCATTGATCGCGTTTGTGCTGGCTGACCAGCAGCACAAAGCGCTCGGTGAGGCTGCCGGGGGTGGAGACGGCTGCGGCAATATCGGCGATGGCGTGCTGGCAGATGCGAATGAGGGTGACGGAGAGCAGGCTGGCGATGATCGTGTCCGAACCGGTTGTCGCGCGGACATTTTCGCTGGCGATGGTCTCCAGATAACCCGCCAGCTCCTGCCGGTCCTTCTCTGCCGGCGCCTGCGTCAGAACTCGCTGTAATATATTGCGCACGGCGCTTGCGCTCGTGCCGGTGGGCATCGCATGGGCAAGCCCGATTTCGCTCGTCCTCAGCAGCGATCCACGGCTTCCGGCATTCAGCCGCAGGCGACCGGCAGGGCCGATGGGCAACCAGACGAGCCCCGGTGCCGGGATGGGCAGCGTCTTTTCACCCTGTATGATTTCCGCTTCCCCGGCGGACAGGAGAAGCAGATGGGCGCTGTCCGATTCCAGCCGGAATTCGGAGATGCGCAGCGTCGAGGCGAGAGTGCGCGCCGTGATCTCCACGCGATTGCCGGCAATCTGGCTATGCAGCGGCATTCGTCCTCCGAAAGTACAATAATGCGCTACACTAGTGCATTTTATATGCGGCTGTCATTGCTAAACTTTGATCAGCGCAGGGGAAGCCTTGAGGAGAACGGCAACCCCGATAAGGCGCTTTGGGAGGAACATCATGAATAGTCTGAAGCGCAGAACGCTGTTCTGCCTGCTCTCCGGTGCTGCCTTGTCGGCGGTATCTTTCGGTCACGCCAATGCGCAGGACCGTACCTCGGTGAAGATCGGTTATGCCGTTTCAAAAAGCGGCGCCAATGCCACGGGTGCTGGCATCACCACCATTCCGAACTACAAATTATGGGTGAAAGAGGTCAACGACGCCGGTGGCCTGACCCTGCCGGATGGCAAGCGCCTGCCGGTGGAAGTGGTCGAGTATGACGACCGCTCCTCGGCCGAGGATGCGGTGCGGTTCACCGAGCGTCTGGCGAGCCAGGACAAGGTCGATTTCATTCTGCCGCCCTGGGGCACAGGCTTCAATCTGGCCGTTGCGCCGCTTTACGACCGTTTCGGTTATCCGCAGCTTGCGGTGACCGGTGTGACCGACAAGGCACCCGATTTCGCGGCGCGCTGGAAAAAGAGTTTCTGGATGCTCGGCGGTGGCCATGACTATGCCAATGCGCTCGCCGACGTTTTGAAGGCTGCACGCGACGCCGGCCAGATCAACGACAAGGTCGCGGTGATTTCCGTGGCTGACGGTTTCGGCATCGATCTCATCAAGGCCGCGCGGCCGGCGTTGGAGGAAGCGGGTTTCACACTTGCCTACGACAAGACCTATCCGGTCGGCACTTCCGATTTCGCCGCGCTGGTCAACGAGGCGGCGGCGAGCGGTGCGGACAGCTTCATCGCCTTTTCCTATCCGCCCGACAGTTTTGCGGTGACGAAACAGGCGCAGACGGCGAAGTTCAACCCGAAGGTGCTTTATGTCGGCGTCGGCGGTGCCTTCCCTATCTTCCCCAAGGTCTCCGATGGCAAGCAGGAAGGCGTGATCAGCATCGGCGGTGTCGATGGCAGCAGCGACAAGATCGAGGATTATTTCAAGCGCCACGAAGCCTTCATCGGCACCAAACCGGACAGCTGGGCAAGCGCCATCACCTATGCGAGCCTCGAAATGCTGGCCCAGTCCATCCAGCGCGTCGGCCTCGACAAGGCGGCAGTGGCAAGTGAACTTTCTACGGGAAGCTTCGAGACCGTCATCGGCCCGGTCAAGCTTGAAGACAACCAGCTTCGCCAACTCTGGTGGGCCGGGCAATGGCAGGGTGACCGTTTTGTGGCGATTGCGCCCGCGGACCGTGCAGGTGCGGCCAAGCCGGTCGTTCCGAAGCCGCAATGGTGAACCTTTGCCGGCCGGGGCAGTAAACCCCGGCCGGAAGGCTTCGGCCATGTTCCATACTGGAGACATTCCCTTGTTTTTATCCACCCTCATCTTCGGCTTGATGCTGGGAGGGACCTATGCGCTGATCGCGCTTGGACTTTCGCTGCAATATGGCATCGCCCGCATCATGAACCTTGCCTATGGCGAAGTGCTGATTGCGGCTGCCTTCATCACTTTCGTGCTGTTTTCCGCCTATGGCCTTTCGCCGCTCCTGTCGCTGTTCATCATCGTGCCGCTCGGTTACGCCCTGTCTTTCGTGATCTACCGGGTCATGATGCGGCCGCTGGTGCGCCGTTCGGGCGGCTCCGGCCGTCTGGAAGTCGATTCCATTCTGGCGACCTTCGGGCTGCTCTTCGTTATCCAGGGCATCATGCTCGTGGCATTCGGCGGCAACTACCATTCCTATTCCTATCTCTCCGATGGCGTCGACATCTTCGGCACGACGGTAGCGCTGAACCGGCTTTTGTCGTTCATCCTGTCGGTTGCGATCGGCGGCGGGCTCTATCTCGCGCTCACCCACAGCCGCTGGGGTCTCAACCTGCGGGCGGTGGCGCTTGCGCCCAAATCCGCGCCGCTGGTCGGCATCGATGTGAACCGCGTGGCCTCGATTGGCTTTGCTCTCGGCGGCGCACTCGCCGTGGCCGGCGGGGTGATGATCTCGATGTACCAGACCTTTTCCGCCTCCTATGGCGTGGTCTTCACCATGAAGGCGCTTGTCGTCGTCATCATGGGCGGTGTCGGCAATCTGCTCGGCGCGCTGGTGGCCGGCCTGCTGCTCGGCCTCGTGGAAACCTTCGTGCTTGTTTATGTCGATCCCGGCCTCACGCTTGCCGCCACATATCTGCTGTTCCTCGTGGTGCTGCTCTGGCGTCCGGAAGGCATCTTCGCAAGGAGGGGCAAATGATCCCGCTTCTCATCGGCCTTGCCGCAGCCGCGCTGCTGGCGCTTTCCCCTTTCTTCTTCGATGCCTATGGCGTCGGCGTCATCATCGGCCTGCTGGGTTATGCGACGCTCGCCTCTGCCTGGGCGATGTTCTCCGGCCCGACGCGTTACATTTCGCTCGCCACCGTCGCCTTCTTCGGTGTCGGGGCCTATACGGTCGCGGTGCTGAGCGAAGTTTTGCCATGGCCGCTGGTGCTCCTGTGCGCGGCCCTTGTCGGCGCGGCGCTGGCGCTGGTCGTCGGGCTTTCCACGCTGCGCGTCGCGGGCATTTATTTCGTGATCTTTTCCTTCGGTCTTGCCGAACTCATCCGCCAGCTCATCACCTGGTATGAGGTGAATGTGACCGGCACGCTCGGGCGTTATATCTTCCTGCCGCTGGAGCCGCAGCATGTGCTTTGGCAATTGCTGGCGCTGGCTGTCATCACCCTTCTGCTGGCGATCCTGATCGACCGCAGCAAGTTCGGACTGGCGCTAAAGGCAATCGGCGACGACGAGGTGGTAGCTGCCCATGCGGGCATTAATCTCGCCCGCACCAAGCTGACGCTCTTCGTGCTGTCGGCCACGCTCATCACGCTTGTCGGCGCCATTCAGGCCCCGCGCTGGGTCTATATCGAGCCGGCCATCGTCTTTAATCCGCAGGTCTCGTTCCTCACCGTCATCATGGCCCTGCTTGGCGGAGCCACACGCCGCTGGGGACCCATTCTCGGTGCGGTGCCGCTGTTCCTGCTGTTCGAATGGCTGGGTGCCAACTTCCCCAACCATTTTTCCATCATTCTTGGTGCTCTCTTCATCCTCATCGTCTTCGTGCTGCCGGATGGCGTGCTGGCGGCGCTTGAGAAGCTGCGCAAAAAGGAAAAAGCCGCATGAGCGCCGTTCTCGAAATCACCAATATCCGCAAGACCTTTGGCGGGCTGAAAGCGGTGGATGGTCTTGGCCTCACAATCGAGGCCGGCGAGGTTGTCGGGCTGCTCGGACCGAACGGTTCCGGCAAGACGACGCTGATGAACCTGATCTCCGGGGCGCTGAAGCCCACCGAAGGGTCGATCCGGCTCAAAGGGCAGGAGATTGCCGGCCGGCGGCCGGATATGATTGCGCGCGCCGGCGTGGCGCGCACCTTCCAGCTCGTGCGGCTTCTGCCGTCGCTTTCCCTGCTTGAAAACGTTGCCGTATCGGCCATGTTCGGGCCGCAACGCCTGTCCCGTCTCGAGGCGGAGAAGGTCGCGCGGGCCTGCCTCGAAAGAATAGGCCTTGCCGGGCGGGAAACCATGCCGGCCGGCGATCTCACCTATATCGACCAGAAACGGCTTGAACTGGCGCGTGCGCTGGCGGGCGAACCGAAGCTTCTGCTTCTCGACGAATGGCTTGCAGGCCTCAACCCGACGGAGCTGCAGGAAGGAATAGCGTTGATCCGGCGGCTGGCTTCCGAGGGTACGACGATCCTGCTGGTGGAACATATCATGGCCGCTGTGCGGGCGCTCTGCCCGCGCTCCGTGGTCATGGCGGCTGGTCGCAAGATCGCCGATGGGCCGACGGCCGTGGTGCTTGACGATCCGCAGGTCATTTCCGCCTATCTGGGAGCGGCACATGCTTGAAATAGACGCACTGACAATCCGCTACGGCAAACATCTCGCGGTTGACGGCATATCGCTCAATGTCGCCAAGGGCGAAACGGTGGTGCTGCTCGGTGCCAATGGCGCTGGCAAGTCATCACTGCTGAAAGCGGTCGGCGGCATGGTGGCTCCGGCCTCCGGAGACGTGCGCGTCAACGGTTCGTCGCTTGCCGCTGTCCCCGCCCATCAGATCGTGGAGCGGGGCGTCGCGCTGGTGCCGGAAGGGCGCGGAATTTTCGCGGCGCTGACGGTGGAGGACAATCTCCGTCTCGGGGCCAATCCCCGCCATGCCCGTTCAGCGGAAAAGGTGACAAGAGAGCATATTTTCTCGCTGTTTCCGCGCCTTGCGGAGCGGCGGCAGCAGCTTGCCGGCACCATGTCCGGCGGCGAACAGCAGATGGTCGCCATCGGGCGGGCTTTGATGTCGGCACCGGATTATCTGCTGCTGGACGAGCCGAGCCTTGGCCTTGCGCCGATCGTTACGCAGGAACTTTTTGCCGCCCTGGCGGAGATCAAAAAGAGCGGCCTTTCCATTCTGCTCGTGGAGCAGAATGTGCGCGAAAGCCTTGCGCTTGCCGATCGCGGTTATTTGCTGGAAGCAGGACGGATTGTCGGGGCAGGCACGGCTGAGGCCCTGTCCGCCGATCCCGCCGTGCAACGGGCGTTTCTTGGCGGCACCACC
This sequence comes from Agrobacterium sp. 22-221-1, assembly GCF_053522445.1. Taxonomy (NCBI): domain Bacteria; kingdom Pseudomonadati; phylum Pseudomonadota; class Alphaproteobacteria; order Hyphomicrobiales; family Rhizobiaceae; genus Agrobacterium; species Agrobacterium sp. 22-221-1. The sequence goes on along the minus strand of NZ_JBNWCL010000006.1, from coordinate 147,209 downwards.
GCCGCCATTGTCTGAATTCAGGAGGAAGACCATGCAGACAGTCAATCTTTTCATCGGCGGCGATCATTGCCCGGCCGCAAGCGGCAAGCGCTTCGAGCGCAGCAACCCCATCACCGGCGACGTGGCGACGAGTGCTGCGGCGGCAACGGTGGAGGACGCCACCCGTGCGGCCGATGCCGCGGCCGCCGCTTTCCCGGTCTGGTCGGCAACGCCGCCCGGTGAACGCCGTCGCCTGCTCCTGGCTGCCGCGCAGGCGCTTCTCGCCGCCGGGCCTGACATTACCCAGGCGATGAAGGAAGAAATTGGCGCAACCGATGCCTGGGCCGGGTTCAACGTCAAACTGGCGAGCGACATGCTGGTGGAGGCGGCAAGCCTGACCACCCAGATCAAGGGCGAGATCATCCCCTCCAACCGTCCGGGAACCATGGCGATGGCATTGCGCCAGCCGGCGGGCGTCGTCCTGTCCATCGCGCCGTGGAATGCGCCGGTCATTCTCGGCGTGCGCTCCATCGCCACGCCGCTCGCCTGCGGCAATACGGTGGTGATGAAGACCTCGGAACTTTGCCCGCGCACCCATGCGCTGATCATCGAAGCCGTTGTCTCCGCCGGTCTGCCGAAGGGCGTGCTCAACGCCGTCTCCAATGCGCCGGAAGATGCGGCAAAGATCGTCGATACGCTGATCGCACACCCCGCCGTCAGACGCGTGAATTTCACCGGCTCGACCCGCGTTGGCCGCGTGATTGCCGAAACGGCCGGCCGTTACCTGAAACCCGCTCTGCTGGAGCTTGGCGGCAAGGCGCCTTTCATCGTGCTCGACGATGCCGATATCGATGCGGCTGTCGCGGCTGCTGCTTTCGGCGCCTATATGAATCAGGGCCAGATCTGCATGTCGACGGAGCGCATCATCGTGCTCGACAGCGTCGCGGATGCATTTGTGGAGGCCTTCGCCAAAAAAGCTTCGAGCCTCACGGCCGGCGATCCGCGTGAGGGCAAAACACCGCTCGGCTCGCTGGTCAGCGCCGAAGCGACATCGCGCATTCGGGCGCTGGTGGATGACGCCGTCTCCAAGGGCGCACGGCAAGTCGCCGGTGGCGGCGGCAATGGCACGATGCTCGATGCGATCGCCGTCGATGGCGTCACCCCCGCCATGCGGCTCTATGCGGAGGAAAGTTTCGGTCCGGTCGTCTCCATCATCAGGGCCGGCAGCATTGATGAGGCGGTGAGCATCGCAAACGAAACCGAGTTCGGCCTCTCCGCCGCGATTTTCGGCAGGGATCAGGCAAGGGCGCTTTCGATTGCGGCGCGCATTGAAAGCGGCATATGCCACATCAACGGCCCAACCGTTCACGATGAAGCGCAGATGCCCTTCGGTGGGGTAAAGGCCTCCGGTTACGGCCGCTTCGGCGGTACGGCGGGCATTGCGGAATTCACCGAGCTGCGCTGGGTCACGCTGCAGGATGGACCGCTGCATTACCCCATCTGAACCGCAAACGGTACAGGCTGGCGGGCGGCGTTATCGCCGCTCGTCGATCAGCCAGCCGGTGAGTTTTCTCACCGCACTGTCGCTGCTTTTCGGCCGCATCAGCCAGTAGCCGCGTCCCGGCGCATCGAGGCTTGGGCCGGCCGTTACCAGCACGCCGGCGTCCAGCAACGGATCGACCAGCCCGGCCCAGCCGAGCGCGAAACCCTGCTCGCCGATGGTTGCCTGCACCACCATGGTGTAATTGTTGAAGCTGATGTCGCCGCCATCATGGTCGGCCGTTCTCTGCACGCCGAAATGCTTGAAATAAGAAGGCCAGTCGAACCAGTGCGCCTGTGACGTGTTTTCGAGGTGGATGAGCTTCCGCCGTGAAAAATCCGCAACGGTTGCGGGTGCCGGTGTCTCGGCCAGCAGGGCAGGCGAGCAGACCGGCGTGACCTTTTCCGAAAGCAGCAGCACGGCCCCTTCGCCCGCTTCCTGCCGCGTGCCGAAAATGATCATCACGTCGCTATCGTGTTTGCCCTGGCCGAGCGGGTCCTGCGTGGCGACGATCTGAATATTGATATCCGGATTGAGCGCGCGAAAACCATGCATGCGCGGGATGAGCCACAAGGAGGAGAAGGCATAGTCCGTGTGCAGACGGATGGTCTGTCGTTCCTCCGTCCGGCGAAGCTGCTGCGCCAAAAGATCGATGGCATCGACATTGCGCGAGACGATCTCGAATAGCCGTTGGCCTTCGGCCGTGAGTTCGATGCCGCGATGTTTGCGCCGGATGAGGATTACGCCCAGTTCGTCCTCCAGCCTGCGGATTTGATAGCTGACGGCCGGCTGGGTCAGACGCAGGGATGCCGCCGCCGCCGTCAGGCTGCCGCGGCGGGCAACCTCGGTGAAAATGCGCATCCATCCCAGATCGAGCGGCCGGTCTGACATTAAAATTCCTTATATCAACTATCGAAAAATACCCGCTTCACAGGCAAAAGCAACGTGGTGTTCAATAAACTGGATTGATAAAAGGGGAGCCGCAATGAAAACCATTTCTCATCTGCATCGCATCGCCGCCGGTCTCATTCTGTCCGTGGCGGCCTTCTCCACCCCGCTTCAGGCGGCCGATGACGCGGCCTGCAAGACCATCCGCCTCAGCGATCCGGGCTGGACCGACATCACCGCGACCAACGGCGTTGCCTCCGTGCTGCTCGATGCCTTGGGTTATGAGGCTGACGTCAAGACGCTGTCGGTGCCGATTGGCTATCAGGCGATGAAGAATGGCGAAATCGACGTTTTCCTCGGCAACTGGATGCCGGCGCAAAAATCCTTCGTGGACGATCTGAATGCCGCCAAGGCGGCCGAGGTGATGACGAAGAACCTCGAGGGTGCAAAGTTCACGCTGGCAGTGCCGGCCTATATGGCGGAAAAGGGCGTCAAGGATTTTGCCGATCTGGCCAAACATGCCGATGAGTTCGAAAGCAAGATTTACGGTATCGAGCCGGGCGCACCGGCCAACCAGAATATCCAGAAGATCATCGACGCCGATGATTTCGGCCTGAAAGGCTGGCAGCTCGTCGAATCCGGTGAGCAGGCCATGCTGGCGCAGGTGGAACGGGCGGGCAGGGACAAGAAGGCCGTGGTCTTCCTCGCCTGGGCGCCGCATCCGATGAACGAGAAGATCGATATCGCCTATCTCTCCGGCGGCGACGCCTATTTCGGCCCGAATTTCGGCGGCGCGGAAGTCTACACGCTCGCCCGTACCGGCTGGCCGCAGCAATGCCCGAATGCGGCGACGCTGTTCAAGAATCTGAAATTCGATATCGGCATGGAAAATACCCTGATGGGCTCCATTCTTGGTGGCGAGGATTCCAGGGCGGCGGCAGCGGCATGGCTGAAGGCCAATCCGCAGGCGCTGGATGGCTGGCTGCAGGGCGTTACCACGCTGGACGGCAAGTCGGGTGAGGACGCCGTCAAAGGCAAGCTTGGTCTCTAAACCGGAAAGTGGAAATGCCGCGTCCCAATATTCTGATCCTGATGGCCGACCAGTTTAACGGGACGTTTTTTCCCGATGGCCCGGCCGATTTCTTCCACGCACCCCATCTGAAAGCCTTGGCGGAGCGGTCTGTCCGCTTCGCCAACACCTATACGGCAAGCCCGCTCTGCGCACCGGCCCGCGCCTCCTTCATGTCCGGGCAATTGCCGAGCCGCACGCGGGTTTACGACAATGCCGCCGAATTTGCTTCCGATATCCCGACCTATGCGCACCACCTGCGGGCGGCGGGTTATTACACCGGCCTTTCAGGAAAGATGCATTTCGTCGGCCCGGACCAGCTGCATGGCTTCGAGGAGCGCCTGACGACGGATATCTATCCGGCGGATTTCGGCTGGACGCCTGATTATACCAAGCCGGGTGAGCGCATCGACTGGTGGTATCACAATCTCGGTTCGGTGACTGGCGCAGGTGTCGCGGAAATCACCAACCAGATGGAATATGACGACGAGGTGGCCTATCACGCCACCCGCAAGCTCTACGACCTGTCGCGCCGGCTCGATGATCGCCCGTGGTGCCTGACGGTGAGCTTCACCCACCCGCACGACCCCTATGTGGCGCGGCGCAAATTCTGGGACCTCTACGAGGATTGCCCGGCGCTCGATCCGCAGACACCGGCGATTGCCTTCGAAGAGCAGGACCCGCATTCGAAACGGTTGCTGGAAGCCTGCGATCATGAGGCGTTCGAGATAACAAGCGAGCAGATACGCCGTGCACGGCGCGGTTATTTTGCCAATATCTCCTATATCGACGAGAAGATCGGCGAAATCCTCGACGTGCTGAAGGCGACGCGGATGGAGGAGGACACCGTCATCCTCTTCCTGTCCGACCATGGCGACATGCTGGGCGAGCGCGGCCTGTGGTTCAAGATGTGTTTCTTCGAGGGTTCCGCCCGCGTGCCGCTGATGATCACCGCGCCGGGCTGGCAGCCGGCTTTGATCGACACGCCGGTTTCGACGCTGGATGTCACACCGACGCTGTGCGGATTAGCAGGGCTCGATATCACCTCGCTCAAACGCTGGACGGATGGCGAGGATCTGGCGGCGCTGGCTCACGGGACCGGCGGGCGCGGCCCGGTGCCGATGGAATATGCCGCCGAAGGCTCGATAGCACCGCTCGTCGCCCTTCGCGACGGCCGCTACAAGCTGTCGGTCTGCGAGGCCGATCCGCCGTTGCTCTATGATATCGAGGCGGACCCTGAGGAGCGGATGAACCTTGCCGGCGATCCTGCTTTCAGCGCCGTTCTTTCATCGCTTTCTGCTGAAATCGACCGGCGCTGGCAGCTCCCGGTTTTCGACGCGGCGGTGCGGGAAAGCCAGGCACGGCGCTGGGTGGTCTACAAGGCGTTGCGCAACGGCGCCTATTACCCTTGGGATTACCAGCCTTTGCAGAAGGCCTCCGAGCGCTATATGCGCAACCACATGGACCTCAACGTGCTGGAGGAAAACCAGCGGTATCCGCGCGGGGAGTGAAGCGGGTGGGGCGGATCAGGCGGGCGTGCGCACCTTGGGAGCACCGCCTGCCGCCTGCACGGCAAGGCTTCCCGCTGCAACACCGGCCTCAAGGCAGAGCTTCTCGTCCTCTCGCCGCAGCCATGCATCGATGAAGCCGGCATTGAAGGCATCGCCCGCACCGGTCGTATCGACCACCGGGACTTTTTTCGCCGCCGCGTGATGGAAACCCGCTCGCGAGGAGACCCAGGCGCCCTGCGCGCCGCCCTTCAGGGCCACGACGGGAAAGGCTCCGGACAAAGCGGTGAGAGCGGCTTCAGGGTTCGCATGGCCCGTGATCGCTTCGGCTTCTTCGAGGTTGGGCAAAAACACGTCGACGCCGGCGCAGGCCCTGAGCAGGCCCTTGTCGTAGATCAGCGAGGCATCCCAGCTCGGATCGAGGGAGACGGACAGTCCATTATCCTTGGCGCGGGAGATGAGATCGGGGATTTCGTGCAGCGTGGCGAATTCGGCGATGTGCAGATGGCGGGCCTTTTCCCAGGCGAAAGCGACCTCGAGGGTCGATGGCCGGGCGGCGCCGGCGCGGCGTGTCAGGAATGCACGGTCATGACCAACCACCGTCGCAACCGTGACCTGCGGCCCCGCATCCGCCGAATGTTCCAGAAATTGCAGGTCCACACCGCTCTGCTGCATTTTTTCGCCGATGGCGCATGAGAAGGTGTCGGTGCCGAGCCTTGCCAGCAGCGCCGCCGGGCGGCCGATATGGGCGAAATGGGCGGCGGCAATGAAAGCTCCGCCACCGGCGGCGATTTCCATGTCGCTGGCAAACAGCTCCCGGCCGAGCACCGGCAATTCGTCAAGCCCGGTGAAAATAAGGTCGCAATAGATCCGGCCGATGCTGATGACGGCTGATTTTTCTGTTGTCATCATGCGCGGCCCAGAAGCTTTTCCGTTTTGGCGTCGAAAAGGTAAAGCGCGCCCGTTTCCGCCCGGCATTGCAGCTGGCTGCCGACGGCGGGAATGGATTTACCCCTTGCCGTTGCGATTACGGAGGTGGTCGCCGTATCCAGATGCACCAGCGTTTCCGGGCCGAGCGGCTCCACCGCCGTTACCGTTCCCTCAAGCGAGAAGGCGCTCGGGGTGGCATCGGCTTCTCCAACAAGCAGATCATGGGGGCGAATGCCGATCAGCAGCTCGCCCGTGGTCGACGGAGCGACGCTGTTCGTCGTTCTGGCGCCGCGCAACAGGTTCATTGAGGGGCTGCCGATGAAACGCGCGGTAAAGACATCCACCGGCGTCTCATAAAGTTCCGTCGGCGTGCCGACCTGCAGGATATGGCCGTCCTTCATCACCACGATACGGTCCGCCATGGTCATGGCCTCCACCTGATCGTGGGTCACGTATACGGTCGTTGTCTTAAGACGCTGGTGCAAGCGCTTGATTTCAATGCGCATCTGCGATCTCAGCTGCGCGTCGAGATTGGAGAGCGGCTCGTCGAAAAGAAAGGCTGCGGGATCGCGCACCATGGCGCGGCCGATGGCGACACGCTGCCGCTGGCCGCCCGACAGGGCCGCGGGCCGACGGTCGAGCAATGCCTCCAGCCCCAGCACCCGCCCGGCCTCTTCGATGCGCCGGTTCTTTTCCGCCTTGTCGAGCTTTGCGGTGTAAAGCCCGAAGCCGATATTCTGGCGAACCGTCATATGCGGGTAGATCGCATAGTTCTGGAAGACCATGGCGATGTTGCGCTGTTTCGGTTCTTTCTCGTTGACGACGTTTCCGGCGATTTTCAGAGTGCCGTCGGAAATCTCCTCCAACCCGGCGATCATGCGCAGCGTGGTGGATTTACCGCAGCCGGAGGGGCCGACGAAAACCACGAATTCGCCGTCTTCAATGGCAAGGTCGATGCCCTTGACCGCCTCCACCTTGCCGTAGCGCTTTACCAGTTGATTGAGTTCGATTGTCGCCATTATCGCGCTCCCGTCAGGGCGGTAAATTTTTCTGCCAGCTCGGCAGCTTTCGTCGCTTCGTAATCGGCGGATCGTTGTGCTTCGGCCTCAAGCGCATCGAGCTTGCCGCGATAGGCTGCGATGGCCTCCCGCATCGGTTCGGGGGCAGGGCCGCCAAAGCGGCTGCGAACGGCGACGAAGTGCTCCGGCGAAACGATCTGCCTGAACTTCTCCTCATCGATGCCGGTTTTGCGGCCCGCCAGTTCCTCGAACGCCTTGAGGAAAGGCTGGTAACCGTCATTCGGCAGATCGCCCTTCAGCGCGACGACGCTTCTGGCGACGGTTGCCGCAATCTCATGCGCCTGCCGGAATGACAGGTCTTCGATACGGACGAGCGAATCCGCCAGTTCCGTGATGGTGATGCAGGAACGACGAATATTCTGCTCGACCCTTTCCGGATCGATGCTGATCTTGCCGACGAGGCTGGCGAGGAGATCGAGCACCCGGCCGGCGGATGTGAAGGCCTCGTAACCAATGCCCTGAGTTTCACCCTCGCTGTCGTTCATGTCGGTGAAGGGCGTGTTGTGCATCACATCCAGCACGATCCGCGCCCGGCCGAATGTCTGGCTGGCGAGGTGGCGCAGATGTTCGATAGGGACCGGATTTCGCTTTTGCGGCATGATGGAGGAAATCTGCACCAGCGAATTCGGCACGTAGATCTGGCCGACTTCGAAGCTCGTCCAGAACTGGAAATCCTGAATGAGCCGGCCGAGATGCAGGAACATCAGTTCGATCGCGCCATAGGTTGCCGTCGTATAATCGACCGCGGCGATGCAGGAATAGGAATTGCGCAAGGGTGCGGCAAAACCAAGAAGCTCGGCGACACGCGCGCGATCAATCGGGAAACCCGAGGTGGTGATGGCGGCAGCCCCCATCGGCGAAAGATCGACGATACGGCGAGCCTCCGCGAAGCGGTCAATATCCCGGATCAGCACTTCAATGGCGGCAGAGAGATAATGGCCGAAGGTGGTGGGCTGGGCGGGCTGTCCATGCGTATAGGCCACAATCAGCGTGGACTGATTACGCTCGGCGGCATCGATCAGGGCTTTCAGCAGCACGCGCGCCTTGGCGGTGAGCGTATCGATCTTGTCCTTGAGGCCGATCTTGAACAGCGTGTGGTCGATATCGTTACGCGAACGGGCCGTGTGCAGGCGGCCGGCGACATCGACGCCGATGCGGGCTTTCAGTTCCTTTTCGATCAGGAAGAAGAAATCCTCGACCTCGCCGGTATAGACCAGCTCCGATGGCTCGATGGTTCTGTCGATGTCTTCCAGCGCGCCGGCGATCTTCGCCGCCGTGTCCGCATCGAGAATGCCGGTTTCCCGAAGCATGACCAGATGGGCGCGGTCGATGCGGCGGAAACCGTCCACATGGTGGTTCTTGGCGCCGTCGAAAAGCGGGCGCAGAACGGTTTCCTTGTAGACCGGATCGGGAAACTTGCTGGTATCCGACTGGCGCGGGTTCATATCGGCCATGATATTATCCTTTCAGACCCGCCAGCATCACACCGCGAACGATGTAGCGTTGCAGGACGATGAAGACGATGAGGGTAGGGATGGTCGCAATGGCTGCGCCCGTCATGATCATTTCCCACTGGATCTGCTGCTCCACCGCAAAGCTCGAGAGCCCGACCGGCAGAGTGTAAAGTTCCTTGCTTGTCGTGACGATCAGCGGCCAGAAGAAGGCCGTCCAGTTGCCGAGGAAGGTGAAGATCGCGAGCGCCGAAAGCGCCGGCGTGACGAGCGGCAGGGCGACTTTCCACCAGATCTGGAATTCGTTGAGCCCGTCGACGCGCGCGGCCTCGATGAAGTCGTTCGGAACCGTCTCGAAGAACTGTTTCATCAGGAAAGTGCCGAAAGCCGTCATCATGCCGGGGAACATGATGCCCCAGTAGCTGTCGAGCCAGCCCAGCTGGCTGGACATCAGATACCAGGGAATGACCAGCATTTCTGTCGGTATCATCAGCGTCGAGAGGATTGCGAGGAAGATGAAGTATCGACCGCGGAACTCGAATTTCGCCAGCGTATAACCAACCAGACTGTCAAAGAAGCAGTTGGACACGGTAACGATGACCGCAACCAGCATCGAGTTGAAGAACCAGCGCAGGAAACGGCCGTCTGCCATGACGGTGATGTAGTTTGCGAGCGTCGGTGCAGCCGGAATGAGCCTGAGGTCATAGACCTGGTCAGCCGTCTTGAACGATGTCGAGAACATGAAGAGCAGCGGCGAGACCATGATCAGGCCGCCGATGAACAATATTGTCCAGGCGATGATGCGGCCGGGGCGGATGCGGTTGTGGGAGAGTGGCGGCGCTTCGCTCATTTCTTTTCCCTCAGGACCCAGAGCTGGATCAGCGATACGACGAGAAGAATGGTGAAAAGAACGACCGTCTGCGCGGCGGCATAACCCATCGCATAGGAATTGAACGCGGTCTGGTAGATCATCAGCACCAGCGGCTTGGTGGAGCCGAGCGGTCCGCCCGGATCATTGGTGGTCATGTTGTAGACCTGGTCGAAAATGCGCAGGAAGCCGATGGAGGAAAAGACGACAAGGAAAACGGTGGTTGGTTTCAAAAGCGGCAGCGTGATCTTGCGCAGGATCGCCCATTCGCCGAGGCCGTCTATGCGCGCGGCCTCATAGAATGTCGTCGGAATGGCGCGCAGGCCGGCCATGAAGATGATGATCTGGAAACCGAGGCCCGCCCAGATGGCGGTTATCATGATCGAATAAAGCGCCTGATCGGTGGAGCGGATGAAAGGCTGCTGCGGAATGCCGAGAAGCCCAAGCACGTCGTTGATGATGCCGATGGGCGGCGGCTGATAAAACCAGCGCCAGACCCAGGCCATCGCGGCCGCCGTTGTCAGATAGGGCAGAAAATAGAGCGCGCGGATGAAGCCGTGCAGGATGCGTACCCGGTCGAGATAAAAGGCGATGACGAAAGCCAGCACGAGGCTGATCGGCGTGCCGATGATGAGATAGGTGAAGGTGTTCCTGAAGACTTTCCAGAATTGCGGGTCCTTGAACAGCTTCACATAATTGGCGATGCCGATGAACTTCGCCGGTCGCAGCAAATCCCAGTTGGTGAAGGACAGCCAGAAGGCCTGCAGCGTCGGGTAAAAACGAATGACGCTGTAAAACAGGATCGGGATCGCCAGAAAGCTCCAGATCCACAAAAGCCGTTTCGTGCGCATGGAAAGGCGATCTCCGAAGGAGCCGCCGGGGCGGCCGGATGCCGCCCCCTGTTGATCGATCGCTGTCATGTCGGACCTGCGGGTTTTAAGGTTTCGCCGCGTCGATGATTTCCTGCTCGGCCTCGGCGGCCTGCTTGACGGAATCCTCGACGGATTGGCCCTCGAGCAAGATCCGGTTCGTCATGTCGATGGCATTCTGCCGCTGGGCGGCTTCGTCCTTGAACAGGGTCGTATGGGCGTATTCGAGGCCCTTCAGGAACGGCGCGTAGACCGGGTCCTTCAGGTTCTCTTCGGTCAGCGCCGCCGCGCGCCGCGCCGGCAGCTCGCCGACAGTCTTCAGCCAGATTGCCATGGCTTCCGGTGAGGAGATGTAAGCAAGGAATTTCTTGGAGGCTTCCAGTTCCTCGCCGCTCGTCTTGGCGCTGATGCCGTTTGCGAAATAGCTGGCATAGTTGGAGCGGATATTCTTGTCATTGGTGGGAAGCTCGGTCACGCCCCACTCGAAATCCTTGATGGTCCTGAAGGATCCCAGACGGAACGTGCCGTCGATGGTCATGCCCGCCTTGCCGGCGCGGAAGGCGGCCTGGCCTTCATCCATGAAGCCCACCTGGCCGATTTTCTTCTCAAGCTGCAGGCTCGTATAGAACTTCAGGGCCTGAACGCCCGCTTCGCTGTTATAGGCGACCTTCTGGTCGTTGTCGGTGTAGGGCTCGCCACCGAACTGGCGAATGAGAACCTCACGCCACCATTGATGGTCCTGTCCGCCCATGTCGAGTGTGGAGCCGGCAACGGTGAGGTTTCCGGCGGCATCGTGCTTGGCGATCTTTTCCGCTGCGGCAACAAATTCATCCAGCGTTTTCGGTGGATTGGCGGGATCGAGGCCGGCTTCGGTGAAGAGCTTCTTGTTGTAGAAGAGCGCCAGCGAGCGAACCGCCGTCGGCAGGCCGTAATAATCGTCGCCGCGCTTCATGGCGCTGACGATGGGGAAAAATTCGCTTTCGATCTTGTCATGCGGGAAAGCATCGGCCGGCAACGGCTGCAAAATGCCGCCGGCTGCGAATTTATCCAGCCAGCCGTAGAAGAGCTGCATCACGTCCGGGCCTTTGCCGGAAAGATTGGCGGCGATGACGCGCGTCTGGTAATCGGCGTAAGGGAAGGTCACCTGCTTGACGGTGATGTCAGGATTGGCCTTCTGGAATTCCGCGATCAGCTCGTCCATGGCCTTCACGCGTGTATCGAAGACATATTGCCAATATTCGATTTCAACCGCTTGCGCGGCGTTGAATGCGAATGTGCTGAAACCGGCGACCAAGCCGGCGAACAGAGTTGCCCTGCGCATGTAAGCCTCCATTTCCTCCGTCCGGTCTTCCGGATGCGGAGCGATCGTTCCCTTTATCCGCGCTTTCGCGCGCGCTCATCGATTTGCCGGCAGCGGAGTTTCCTCTTCCGCCCCATGCAAGCCTGACCCCCGGTCGTCCTCTACGGTTCTCTGAAGGCATGCATTTGTCAATAAGATAATTTACTTGAATTATTATATTGCGCTTATCGTCAATTCGACGCTATGAATTTTCCAAGAGACGGGAAGTTGAAGAGATGACGGTGCACACGGTGGACGCTTATCCCGTAGCAATCGGAAAAAATCCTGAGCGGAGCCGCGAACACAACAGGCGAGTCGTGCTCGACATCGTCCGGCGGCACGGATCGCTCGGCCGCGCCCAGATCGCCAAGATCACACATCTGACACCGCAGGCGGTCGCCAATATCGTCGACGAGTTGATGGGCGAGGAATTGCTGAAGGAACTCGGCCGCCGCCGCACCGGCAGGGGCCAGCCGCCGATCCAGTTCGCCGTCAACCCGGATGGCGGGGCGACCATCGGTGTGGAAATCGCCGCCGACCATATGGTCACGGTCGGCCTCGATCTTGCCGGCGTGTTGCGTACCCACCGTGTTACGCCCCTCAAGGACACGACGCCGGACGCCATATTCAAGACCTTTGCCACCGAACATGCCGCTGTTGCGAAAAATCTCGGCTGTAGGCTGCTTGGCACCGGGGTTGTCATGCCCGGTCCCTTCGAGATCGATGGCATGACTTCAGTGGGGCCGACGACGCTTTCCGGCTGGGGTGGCATCGATGCCCGGCAGATGCTGGGGGAAGCCTGCGGCCAGCAGGTCGTGGTGGAAAACGACGCGACGGCCGCTGCGGTCGGAGAACGGCTGTTCGGTGCAGGGCTGGCCATCCCGAATTTCTGCATGATCTATTTCGGCGTCGGTATCGGTCTCGGCATCATTCAGGACGGATCGCCCTATCGCGGCGCGTTCGGAAATGCCGGCGAAATCGGCCATGTGACCGTCTCGCCGAAGGGAAGGCCTTGCCCCTCCTGCGGGCAGAGAGGGTGCCTCGAAGCCTATGCCTCGGTTTACGTGCTGAAGGAAAAACTTGTCTGCGCCAGTGTCGTGGATACGGAGCTTGACGATCTGGAAGCCCTGTTCAAAGCGGGCAATCCGGTGGTGATGGAATGGATCGAGGATGCTGCCGCCCATCTGGCGCCCATGGTTGCCATGCTCGAGAATATTCTCGATCCGCAGACGGTCATTCTCGGCGGTGCGCTGCCTGAGATCGTCATCAGCGAAATCATTGCGCGGATGGGGCCTTTGCCAACCTCGGTCGCAAGCCGGCGGCAGCGGGAACTGCCGCGTGTCATCCACGGCAAGTCCGGCCAATTGACCGCCGCACTCGGTGCCGCCGCCTTGCCGCTGTTCGACATCGTCACGCCAAAACTCGAGACATCCATGGGAGCCGCAGCGCAGGCACCCGGCTGAATATTGGAGGAGACCGCCCATGCTTAACCCCCGGGAGCGCATCGAACGGCAGATGGCCGATCCGTGGCTCGTCCGCCTGCACCGCAAGCTGAGCGCGCTGAAATCCACCGTCACGGTCATGCATACCGGCGCGCACCCGGACGACGAGCAGAACGGACTTCTGGCCTATTTTCGCATGGAACTTGGTATGCGGATCATCATCGCCTGCTCGACGCGTGGCGAGGGCGGGCAGAATGCGCTGGGGCCGGAGCGGCTCGGCGCGCTTGGCGTCATCCGGTCGCGCGAGCTGGAGGAGGCCGCTCGCGTCATCGATGCTGATATCAGCTGGCTCGGCCATGGCCCGGCGGATATCATCCACGACTTCGGTTTTTCCAAGGATGGCGACCAGACCTTTAACCGCTGGGGGCAGCAACGCATCGTCGAGCGGCTGGTGCGCGCCTACCGCAAGGAACATCCAGATATCGTCATTCCGACCTTTCTCGATGTGCCGGGACAGCACGGACACCACCGCGCCATGACGCGGGCGGCAAAGAGCGCCATCGCGCTCGCGGCCGATCCTGTCGCCTATCCCGAGCATTTCGCCGAGGGGCTGAAACCGTGGAAGGTGGCGAAGTTCTATCTTCCCGCCTGGTCGGGCGGTGGGGACACCTATGATGACGAAGTGCCGCCGCCGGAAACGACGCTGACGATCAATGTTCCGGGCAGGGAGCAGGCCACCGGTGCGCAATATGACCGCATCGGCGAATGGTCGCGTTATTATCACGCCTCGCAGGGAATGGGGCATTGGCCGCAGCGGGCGCAGGAGGTCTGGCCGCTGCATCTCGAGCTCTCGGATGCCGTCGGTGGCGAGGAAAGCTCGATCCTCGAAAGGTTGCCGTCTTCACTCACCGACCTTGCGACTTTTCCGGGGCTGGATGCCGGACTGGCAAAGGCGCTGGTCAAGGCCGAACAGGCAATAACCGAAGCAATCGCGGCATTTCCCGACAGGCAGCGGATCACGGCGTCACTTCTTGCGGCGGCGGCTCTTTTGCAGACGGTCGATGAAGCCGCAGCCACGGATTTCAGGGAGCTGCACGGGCATCGGATCGCACGCAAGCGGGCGCAGGTCGACGCCGCTATCCTGACGGCGCTCGATGTTTTCGAGCGGGCCTATGCCGAGCCGGCGGAGATCGTTCCGGGCGGGACATCGTTTCTTTCCGTGGAGCTTTCAGACAAGGTGGCTGAATTTGATGTCGAGGTCACGCCGGTCCTTCCATCGGGTGTCTCGTCGTCCGTTCAGTCGCGTGGTGAGACGCTGGTTTTTTCGCTCGCCGCCGATCAGGATGCTGCTGTTTCGGGGCTTTACCAGCCCGACTGGAAAGCCTTAGGCGGCAATGGCCATGCCTCTGTGCTACTTTCCGCAACGGTTGGAGGCAGAAAGGTCTCGGCCGCCTTCGATCTGGAAGAGCCGTTTTTCGTGACGCCCGCGCAGTCGCTGATGATAGCGCCCGATGCCCTTCTGGTGCCGCTTGGACAGGAGCAGGACGCCCATGTCTTTCAGGCGCATATAAAGGGTGCCGATGTGCCACTGTCGTTCAGGAATACGGGCGGCTGGAACCTGCGCAAGCGCGGCGGCGACTGGATTGCCGAACGCACTGGGGATGCGAAGGCGGGCCTTGCCCAGATCGAAGCGCTTGTCGGCTCGCAACCCGCTTTCCAGATCACGCCCATCGCTTATCCGCATATCGGCAGGGCAAGGTTTCTGGCGCCTTCCGTTTTGAAAATCCTGTCGCTGGACCTCAAACTGCCCGAGGGCGCGCGCGTCGGTTATGTCGGCGGTGGCGCCGACAGGGTGGGTCTCTGGCTTTCGCGCATGGGCCTCGATGTCACCGAACTCGATGCTCCGGCGCTTGCCGGCGACCTGTCGTCCTTCACGACGATCGTTATCGGCATCTTTGCTTTCGGCATCCGCAGGGATCTGGCTGCGGCAACGGAAAAGCTTCATCGTTTCGTTGAAGATGGCGGCCATCTCGTCACGCTCTATCATCGGCCGACCGATGGATGGAACCCGGAGACGACGCCTGTGAGGCGGCTTGAGATCGGCAAGCCCTCCTTGCGCTGGCGGGTGACCGACCCGCAGGCGGAGGTGACGGTGCTGACGCCCGAACATCCATTGCTCGTCGGCCCCAACAGAATCGATGCCGCCGACTGGGCGGGTTGGGACAAGGAACGCGGGCTTTATTTCGCCTCGCGCTGGGACGATGTCTACGAGCCGTTGCTTGCGATGCATGATGTCGATGAGCAGCCGCTCAAGGGCGCGCTGGTCTCCGGTATCATAGGCAAGGGCCGTCACACCCATACCAGCCTCGTGCTGCATCACCAGATGGACAAGCTTGTGCCGGGGGCCTTCCTCCTCATGGCCAACCTTGTGCAGCCGGCGTGAATGGCGACGGAAAGAGCGAAAGTCTGGAAAATCCGCGCGACGCCAATGCCCGCGCGGGCATTGGCTGGCTGCTTATGGATATGGCCCTCGTCTCGGGTGGAATGACAGCGCTCGTCAAGGCGCAGGGCGTTACCTATCCAGCTTTCCAGCTCGTCTTCATAAGGGCGATGATCGGTCTGCTCTTCATTCTGCCGCTCATTTGGCGACACCGAATGGAAATGATGCGCGTCCGATATCCCTGGCGCAATATTTTCCGGATCTGCTGCAACGCCATCGCGCTCACCAGCAATTTTATCGCCATCACCCTTCTGCCGCTTGCCACCGTCAACGCTGTCGGTTTTTCGCGGCCGTTGGTGACGATGGCGATGGCCGTTGCCATTTTAGGGGAAAGAGTGAGCCGATATCGCTGGGCGGGGGCGTGTCTGGCCTTTGTCGGCGTTCTGATCGTCATCGGGCCGGGCGGCGCGGCATTCAATGCGGGGGTGCTGGTTGTCCTCGTCTCGGTGGTGTTCGGCGCTCTTGCCGTCATCCAGACCCGGGCGCTGCGGCAGGAAAACACCACGGTGATGATGGTGTTCTATACGGTCGGCCTTGCCGTCATCACCGCCGTTCCGGCGATCTGGACATGGAAGCCGGTCGCGCCGCTCGACTGGGGGCCGTTGCTCGCCATCGGCCTGCTGGCGCAACTTGGGCAATATTGCTTCCTGCGGGCCTATCGCATTGCCGATGCCAGTGTCCTTGCACCCGTTGGCTATCTATCGATCCTGTTCGTGACCGCTGTTGGATATTTCCTGTTTGACGAGGTGCCGGAGGCCCGTGTGGTGGTCGGTATCGTCATTATTCTCATTGCCTTGCAGTCAACTGCCCTTGCGGAATATTTCCTGAAGAAGCTGCGCCGCAAACGGTGACGGGCGCTCTGCCTCTATTGCGCGAGAAGCCGAAGCCTGACCCAGTTCAGTGCTGCAAGTTTGAAGCGGTCGTAAAACGACCGTGCGAAACGCACATAGCGCATGATCCATGCGAGCCAGGGATAGGTGAGGAGCTTTTCCCGGCCGGCGTGATAAATGCGCTCGACGATCAGGAATGTCGCGAGATGGGCGAAGACCGTCAGAGCCAGCCCCATCTTGACGGCGCCATGGGCAATGAGGACGAGGCCGATGATCTTCATCGGTTCCGCGATGGCGAAGGGCACCGCGAGGCAAAGGAGAATGGCAAGACGCGGCAATCGCGCGATCCGGCTTTCCAGTTGCTTGATGAATGTCAGCCCGGATATGGCCCTGACGACGGGCCGGTAGAGCGGGCGAAAAATGCCGTCGAGGATCAGGGCGAAAACGATGATCGCCCGAAGCGGAAAGACGAGGATCGTCCGGATTATGCTCTTCACCTCGGCGGGTCTCCAAAAAGGGCGTAACGCCCATCCTTAATCGCCTGAAACATGTCAAAACGAAGTCGTTTTGTCATTCAGCCCTGCCGCACGCTCGCATACATGCCGGTGGTGCGGAATTCACTCGGATTGGTGCCGTAGAGCCTGCGAAAGACCTTGGAGAAATAGTTCGGATCCTCGAAACCGCACAGCACCGACACCTCCTTGATGGGAAGGTTGGCAGCCGAGGTCAGAAGCTTCGCCGCCCGGCGCAGGCGTCGCTGCAGCACGAATTCCGCTGGCGACAGGCCTTCGCTTGCGGCGAAGATGCGGGAAAAATGCGCGCGGCTGAGGCCTGCCACTGCCGCAAGATCGCTGACCGAAAGCCGTTCGCCGAGATGGCTGTCGATGTAGCTCAGCACCTGCTGCATGGTGCGATATTCGCCGCCGAAAGAAGGATGAGAACCGAAGACATCGTCATAAAGCGTCATCGCCGCCTCATAAGCGACGGCTGAGGCGGCGCCTGGCGTTTCCGCGCCATTGACGAGGCGCGAGCAGCATTCGGCAAGATGATCCACGGTTTCGGACTGAAGCTTGAGGATCGGGCCGGTGACGGAGAGGATATTGCGGTGAATGCGCAGGGCTTCCTCGCCATTCATGGAAATCCAGAAGAACTCCCATTCTTTGCCTTCTTCCAGCCAGTAGCGGTGATTGTGCGGTATGAGCAGCAGCAGGGTTTCGCCCGGTCTCACCACATAATGGCGGTTCTCGTAACGCAGGTTGCCCTGTCCGGCGATGCAATATTGCAGCACGGTAAAAGGCGTCTGGCCGCGTTTGCGCCCGTCCCAGTCGTAATTGCCGCCGCTGCGGATTTCATAACCGCTGCTGGTCGGCATGGTGTGCAGCGTCTGGCGGCCGCGCGGCAGCGAGACTGTTCTCATGCCGGGTCCCTGAGCGATCAAATCTCGCAGCACAAAATTACCCATGAAAGCATAATCCTTCTCTGGTCCTCACCGATATTATACGCATAATCCCGATCCGAGGAGACAGCCAGCAGGATATTGTTGCTGAAAAATTGGAGATGAAGGCCGGTTTTCCGGGATTCTCACGGGTATTTTTCTGCAATGCCATTTTACGATCCTTTGGCCCGTTTCACCCGTTCGATTTGCAACAGAGGTGGCGTTATGAGTTTCAAAATCGCTATTATTGGCGCAGGCAGCGTCGGTTTCACGAAAAAACTGTTCACCGATCTCCTGTGTGTGCCGGAGTTTTGCGATATTGAAGTCGCGCTGACTGATATCAGCCAGCACAATCTGGATATGATCAGGGCGATCCTCGAAAAGATCGTCGAGGCCAATGGTTTCCCCGTCAAGGTGACGGCCGATACCGACCGCAGGCGGGCGCTGGAGGGCGCGAAATATATCATCAGCTGCGTGCGGGTCGGCGGGCTGGAAGCCTATGCGGACGATATCCGCATTCCGCTGAAATACGGCATCGACCAGTGCGTGGGCGATACGATCTGCGCCGGCGGCATTCTCTACGGTCAGCGCAACATTCCGGTCATTCTGGATTTCTGCAAGGATATCCGCGAAGTCGCCGCACCGGGTGCGAAATTCCTGAACTATGCCAATCCCATGGCCATGAACACCTGGGCCGCCATCGAATATGGCAAGGTGGATACGGTCGGTCTCTGCCACGGCGTGCAGCACGGCGCGGAACAGATCGCCGAAATCCTCGGTGCGAAAAGCGTGTCCGAGCTGGATTACATCTGCTCCGGCATCAACCACCAGACATGGTTCGTCGATCTGAGGCTCAACGGTCGCAAGATCGGCAAGGAAGAGCTGGTCGCCGCCTTCGAGGCGCATCCGGTCTTCTCGCAGCAGGAGAAGCTGCGCATCGACGTGCTGAAGCGGTTCGGCGTCTATTCGACCGAGAGCAACGGGCATCTCTCCGAATATCTGCCGTGGTATCGCAAGCGGCCGGAGGAAATCGCCCGCTGGATCGACATGTCCGACTGGATTCACGGTGAAACCGGCGGTTATCTCCGCCACTCCACCGAAACGCGTAACTGGTTCGAAACCGAGTTTCCACAGTTCCTGGCATCCGCCGCCAAGCCCATCGATCCGGCCAAGCGCTCCAACGAACATGCGAGCCACATTCTGGAAGCGCTGGAAACCGGGCGTGTCTATCGCGGCCATTTCAACGTCAAGAACAATGGCGTCATCACCAATCTGCCATCGGACGCCATCATCGAATCCCCCGGTTTTGTCGACCGTTTCGGCATCAACATGGTCTCGGGCGTGACCCTGCCGGAAGCCTGCGCGGCCACCTGCATGGCGTCCATCAATGTGCAGCGCATGTCTGTGCATGCGGCGGTGAGCGGCGATATCGATCTTTTGAAGCTTGCCGTGCTGCATGATCCGCTGGTCGGCGCCGTCGCCACGCCGGAGGAGGTCTGGCAGATGGTGGATGAGATGGTCGTCGCGCAGGCGCGCTGGCTGCCGCAATATGCGGATGCCGTGCCGGCGGCGAAGGAGCGGCTTGCGAAATCCAGCGTCAAGACCCGCGACTGGGCCGGTGCCGCCCGCCGCAATGTGCGCTCCATCGAAGAACTGCGGGCCGAAAAATCGGCGCTGAAAAAGGCTGTTTGAAGGAAAAGGCATGGGAACAGGCCGGGCGGCGGAAGGGAGTTCGTCGCCACGGCCAGAACGATCACAGAGGGTGGGCGGTCGAAGAGCTGCCATTTGGGAGGAATGACGATGTTACTTCAACGCAGGATCGGTATCATCTCGGCACTGGGTCTCAGTGTTTCGATGATCGCACTCAGTGCAAATGCCTTCGAGACCGCCACGCCGCCGGAGCCGCCGCAATTTCCGGCCGAAGGCAAGATCAATTATGTCGCGCGCGACTCGATCCTCGAATTCAAGGCGCTGCCAGATTACAGTGAGCCCGACTGGGTCAGCGAGAAATTCGAAAAGACCGGCAAGCTGCCGCCCTTGAAAGAGCGCCTGCCGGAAGAGCCGCTGGTCTACAAGACCGGCAATATGCCCGACGGCATGGGCGTTTACGGCGATACGATGCGCCATGTGGTGGGCGGCAGGCCCGAGGGCTGGAACTATATTGCCGGCCAGAGCCAGGGCTGGGGCGGCATCGATATCGCCCTTTCCGAATGCCTGACGCGCACCGCACCGCTCTTCCAGGTGGATGCCAAGGATACCGAACCGCTGCCCAATCTCGCCAAAAGCTGGGAATGGTCCGAGGATGGCCACAAGCTGACGATGCATCTCGTCAAGGGGGCGAAATGGTCGGATGGCGAGCCCTTCAATGCCGATGACGTGATGTTCTACTGGGAAGATGCGGTCGTCGACCCCAATGTTTCACCGCTTGGCGGCGGCGCATCGCCGGAGGCCTTCGGTGAGGGAACGACGCTCAGGAAGGTTGATGATTATACGGTGGAGTGGACCTTCAAGAGCGCCTTTCCCAAGCAATATCTCTACACCATGGCCTATCCGAGCTTCTGCCCCGGGCCGTCGCATATCCTGAAGCCGCAACATCCGAAATATTCCAAGAACACCTACAATCAGTTCAAGAACGCTTTCCCGCCGGAATATATGAACATGCCGGTCATGGGGGCATGGGTGCCGGTCGCTTATCGGCCCGATGATATCATCGTGCTGAGGCGCAATCCCTATTACTGGAAGGTCGATGAGAAGGGCCAGCAACTGCCTTATCTCAACGAGGTCCACTATAAGCTTTCCACCTGGGCCGACCGCGATGTGCAGGCCGTGGCTGGGTCGGGCGATTTCTCCAACCTTGAACAGCCGGAGAATTTCGTCGCCTCGCTGAAACGCGCCGCCGATCCCAATGCACCGGCCCGCCTTGCCTTCGGGCCGCGGCTCATCGGCTATAATCTGCAGATGAATTTCTCCGCCAATGGCTGGGGCAATCCGGATGAGCGCGGGCAGGCCATTCGCGAGCTGAATCGCAACGAGGTGTTCCGTCAGGCGGTCACATCGGCCATCGACCGCAAGGCAGTCGGCGACTCGCTGGTGAAGGGGCCGTTCACGGCGATCTATCCGGGCGGCATTTCGTCTGGCACCAGCTTTTATGATCGCGCCTCCACGGTCTATTACCCCTTCAACCTCGAGGCCGCCAAGGCCGCACTCGCCTCGATCGGCCTGAAGGATACGGATGGCGATGGTTTCCTGAATTTCCCGAAGGAAACACTTGGCGGTCGCAATGTCGAAATTACCCTTCTCGTCAATAACGGTTACGCGACGGACAAGAGCCTCGCGGAAGGTCTGGTTGGCCAGATGGCGAAACTCGGCCTGCGCGTCGTCATCAACAGCCTCGATTCCAACCAGCGCGATGCCGCCCATTATGGCGGGCAGTTCGACTGGCTGGTGCGCCGCAATTCCACCGAGCTTTCATCCGTGGTGCAGAACACCGAGCAGCTTGCCCCTGTCGGCCCACGCACCAGCTGGAACCACCGCTCGCCCGAAGGCAAGGAGCTGGATCTGATGCCGTTCGAGAAGGAGATGGCCGACATCGTTCGCAAGTTCATCTCCTCGCAGGATAATGCCGAGCGGGCGGAGCTGATGAAGCAATATCAGAAGGTCTATACGCAGAACCTCTATACGATCGGTCTCACCGAATATCCCGGCGCGCTGATCGTCAACAAGCGGTTCTCGAATGTGCCGCAGGGCACGCCGATCTTCATGTTCAACTGGGCCGAAGATTCCATCATTCGCGAACGCCTTTGGGTCGCGGCCGACAAGCAGGGCAAATACGAACTCTTCCCGCAGCAGCTGCCCGGCAAGCCGGGTGAGGGCGGGCCGATCAACTAAAGC
This sequence comes from Agrobacterium sp. 22-221-1, assembly GCF_053522445.1. Lineage (NCBI taxonomy): Bacteria > Pseudomonadati > Pseudomonadota > Alphaproteobacteria > Hyphomicrobiales > Rhizobiaceae > Agrobacterium > Agrobacterium sp. 22-221-1. Next base: position 125,591 of record NZ_JBNWCL010000006.1, on the reverse strand, counting down.
ATTTCAAGGAAAATCGGACCCCGGTTTTCCGTCCGGAAATACGAATACCTTGAAGAACTCCTCCCGGAGAACACCCGGTACCGGTCGCGCGTGAAGCGCGGCCGGAGGCACCCGGCGGACCGTTATCCATCACGGCCCGCCCAAACGGAGGAAAACCGTTCGATGCTGAGATTCTTGACGATACGCATAGGCTCCGCCATTCCGGTGCTGTTGATCCTGAGCGTGGTGACATTCGCCATCATTCAGGCGCCGCCCGGCGATTATGCCGATTACATCCGCTCGCAGCTGATGAACCAGGGCGGCGCGTCCTTCGAACAGGCGGAAGCGCAGGCGCAGGCCTACCGCATCGAACACGGCCTCGATAAGCCGCTCGTCATTCAATATTTCAACTGGATCGGCGGCATCGTCACCCGCGGCGATTTCGGCTACAGCTTCTATTACAACAAGCCGGTCGCCGATGTGGTTGGCGAACGCCTGCCGCGCACCATTGTGCTGGCGCTGGTCTGCCACATCTTTGCATCCGTTCTCGGCATCGCCTTCGGCATCTGGGCGGCTACACGGCAATATTCCTGGGTCGACAATCTTCTGTCGACCGTTGCCTTCCTCGGCATGACGATCCCGCGTTTCCTGATGGCGTTGATCCTCGTCTATCTCATGGTGTTTCATTTCGACGTGTCTGAGATCGGCAGCTTCTTCTCGCCGCAATATGGCGGCGCACCGTGGTCGTGGGGCAAATTCGTCGATCTTGTCAGCCATGTCTGGCCGGTGGTCGCCATCGCCGTCTTCGGCGGGCTGGCCTATAATATGCGGGTGATGCGCGGCAATCTGCTCGATACGCTGAATGCGCAATATGTCGAGACGGCGCGCGCCAAGGGTCTTTCGGAAGGCGCCGTCATCATGCGCCATGCGGTCCCGAACGCCGTGCACCCGCTCGTCATGTATCAGGGCGTGGTGCTGCCTTACATGCTGAGCGGCGAGATCGAAACCGCGATCATCTTCGCGCTGCCGACCGTCGGCCCGGCCATTGTCGGCTCCATGGCGGTGGGCGATGTCTATGTCACCGCAACCTTCATGATGGTGCTGGCCGCCACGCTGATCGTCGGCAACATCATCGCCGACATGCTGCTCGCCATGCTCGACCCACGCGTCCGCGAATTCGGGAGGGCCTGAGATGATGGCGTTTGACGAGATGAAGACCGAAACCGCCGCCCCCGCAAAACCCGACCGCTCCGCCCATGGCAACGAAACCTATCTTGCCTTGGTCTGGCGTCGCCTCCGGCGCTCCTTCACCGGCATGGTCGGGCTGGTGCTGGTGGCGCTGCTAATCCTAATCGCCATCTTTGCGGATTTCTTCGCGCCGATGAATCCGCTCGAAACCCATGGCAGCTTCTCGCCGCCGCAGGTGGTGCGCTTCAGCGACAAGGACGGCAATTTCAGCCTCGCACCGCGCGTCTATGCCATTGCCGAAACGGAAGAGCTTGATCCTGTCACCTTCCAGCCCATCGTCGGGCCGGATTACGACAATCCCGTCTATCTCGGCTTCTTCGTCAAAGGTGCGGAATACAGGCTGCTGGGCCTTATCCCGATGAGCCGTCACTTCTTCGGCTCGACCGATGGTCAGCCGGTGCATTTTCTCGGCACCGACAAGTTCGGACGCGACGTGCTGTCGCGCGCCATCTATGGCTCGCGCATCTCGCTTGCCATCGCGCTCAGCGTCGTCGCCATCGTCACCGTCATCGGCACCAGCGTCGGTCTGATTTCCGGCTATTTCGGCGGGCCGCTGGATGCCTGGGTGCAGCGTTTCGTGGAGGTGGTGCTGGCCTTCCCGCAATTGCCGCTCTATCTCGCGCTGACGTCGCTCATTCCCGTCACCGCACCGACCACCGTGTTCCTCGTCTTCGTTGTCGGTGTCATGTCGGCGCTCGGCTGGGCGCAGATGTCGCGCGAGGTGCGCGGCAAGACGCTCGCGCTGGCGCGCATCGATTATGTGCGGGCGGCGATTGCCGTCGGGGCGACCGACCGGCGCATCATCTTCCAGCACATCCTGCCGAATGTGATGAGCCATGTGATCGTCGCCGTGACGCTGCATATTCCGAGCGTCGTGCTGCTCGAATCCTTCCTCGGTTTCCTCGGCTTTGCAGTCAAGCCGCCGCTCATCTCCTGGGGGCTGATGCTGCAGGATACGGCGACCTATTCCGTCATCGGTTCCTATCCCTGGATTCTCGCGCCGGTCGGTTTCGTGCTGGTCACAGTCTTCGCCTTCAACGCGCTGGGCGATGGCCTGCGCGATGCCGTCGATCCCTATTGAGAGGAGCGTAATATGGTTGCTGCTGCACAGAACAACACTTACGCCCCCGCCATCCGCCTCGATGCCGATGACCGAAACGACGACGCCATCATCGATGCCCGCAACATTGCCGTGACCTTCAGGGTGGAGCACGGCACGGTGGAGGCGGTGAAGGACATTTCTTTTCAGCTTTACCGGGGCGAGACGATTGCCATCGTCGGCGAATCCGGTTCGGGAAAATCCGTCACGGCCCGCACGATCATGGGGCTGTTGACGAAGCGGGCGTCCGTTGCGAAATCCGCGACCGTGCGTTTCAACGGCGACGACATTCTGAAGTTTTCCACCCGCCAGCGGCGGGCGCTGCGCGGCAACCGCATCTCGATGATCTTTCAGGAGCCGATGAGTTCGCTGAACCCGATCTATACGGTCGGCAGCCAGATCGTCGAGGCAATCCGTGTTCATTCGAAGCTCAGCCGGAAAGAGGCCGAGGCGAGGGCGCTCGATCTTTTGCGACAGGTGCAGATACCCGAACCGGAAGCGCGACTGAAGCAATATCCGCATCAGCTTTCCGGCGGCCAGCGGCAGCGTGTGATGATCGCCATGGCGCTCTCCAACGATCCGGATGTGCTGATTGCCGACGAACCTACCACCGCGCTCGACGTCACGGTGCAGGCGCAAATCCTCAATCTCATCCGCGATCTGCAAAAGAAGCGCGGCATGGCCGTGGTTCTCATCACCCATGACCTGACGATCGTGAAGCAGTTTTCCGATTACGTCTATGTCATGCAGCATGGCGAGATGCGCGAGCATAACACCACGGAAAAGCTCTTCGAAGCGCCGCAGCACCCCTATACGAAAAAGCTGCTTGCTTCCGAACCGCATGGCACGGCAAAGCCGCTGCCGGAAAATTCCGGCGTGCTGCTGACGGCGAATGGCGTGCGGGTCTCTTTCATGATGCGTTACGGCGGCCTGTTTAAACCGGAGCTGAAGGAGCTGATCGCCGTCGACAGTCTGGGGCTTACCCTCAATCGGCACGAGACGCTGGGTCTTGTCGGTGAATCCGGTTCCGGCAAGACGACCTTCGGCCAATCCCTGCTGCGGCTGAACGAGCCGGTGGCCGGGGAGGTGGTCTTTGACGGGGAGAGGGTCGATGGCCGCTCCCGCGCCGAAATGCGGCCCTTGCGATCGCGTATGCAGATCGTCTTTCAGGACCCTTTCGCCTCGCTCAATCCGCGCATGACCATCGGCCAGATCATCGAGGAAGGTCTTGTCGTCAATGGGCTGGGCAGAACCAAGGCCGAAAGGCTGGAGCGGGTGCGCGATGCGCTGGAGGCGGCGGGCATGCCCGGCAACATCCTCTCACGTTTTCCGCATGAATTCTCCGGCGGCCAGCGGCAGCGCATCGCCATTGCCCGTGCGGTGGCGCTGGAGCCGGAATTCATCCTGCTCGATGAGCCGACCTCGGCGCTCGATCTTTCCGTGCAGGCGCAGATCATCGATCTCCTGCGCAAGCTGCAGGATGAGCGGGGCCTGAGCTACCTGTTCATCTCGCACGACCTGAAAGTGGTCCGCGCGCTCTGCCACCGCGTCATCGTCATGCAGCGCGGGCAGATCGTCGAGCAAGGGCCTGTCGAGGATGTGCTGACCAATCCGAAAACTGAATATACCCAGCGGCTTGTACGGGCCGCCTTCGAAATCGCTTGAATTCCCAATGCTGGAGGTAGATATGGCAAGAGATCCCAAGATCACATTCATCGGCGCAGGCTCCACGGTGTTCATGAAGAACATCATCGGCGACGTGCTGCAGCGTCCGGCCCTTTCGGGGGTCACCATCGCGCTGATGGATATCAATCGCGAGAGGCTGGAAGAAAGCGCCATCGTCGTCAACAAGCTGATTTCGACGCTTGGCGCAAAGGCGAAAGCCGAAACCTATACGGACCAGAAAAAGGCGCTCGCCGGCGCTGATTTCGTCGTCGTGGCCTTCCAGATCGGCGGCTATGAGCCCTGCACGGTCACCGATTTCGAGGTGCCGCGCAAATATGGCCTGCGCCAGACTATTGCCGATACGCTCGGCGTCGGTGGCATCATGCGCGGTCTTCGCACGGTGCCGCATCTGTGGAAGATCTGCGAGGACATGCTGGCCGTCTGCCCCAACGCCATCATGCTGCAATATGTGAACCCCATGGCGATCAATACCTGGGCGATTGCGGAGAAATATCCGACGATCCGGCAGGTCGGCCTTTGCCATTCCGTGCAGGGCACGGCCATGGAACTCGCCCACGATCTCGATATTCCCTATGAGGAAATCCGCTACCGTTCGGCCGGCATCAACCATATGGCGTTCTTCCTGGAGTTCGAGCACCGCCAGCCGGATGGCAGCTACAAGAACCTTTATCCCGACCTCGTCCGCGGCTACCGCGAAGGCCGGGCTCCGAAGCCCGGCTGGAACCCGCGCTGCCCCAACAAGGTGCGTTACGAGATGCTGACGCGGCTCGGTTATTTCGTCACCGAAAGTTCCGAACATTTCGCCGAATATACGCCCTATTTCATCAAGGAAGGGCGCGAGGACCTGATCGAGAAATTCGGCATCCCGCTCGATGAATATCCCAAGCGCTGCATCGAGCAGATCGAGCGCTGGAAGGGGCAGGCTGCAGCCTATCGTTCGGCCGAGAAGATCGAGGTCAAGCAGTCAAAGGAATATGCCTCCTCCATCATCAACTCGGTCTGGACCGGCGAACCCTCGGTGATTTACGGTAACCAGCGCAACAATGGCTGCATCACCTCGCTGCCGGCCTATTGTGCGGCGGAGGTGCCCTGCCTTGTCGATCATAACGGCGTGCAGCCCACCTATATCGGCGACTTGCCGCCGCAGCTCACCGCCCTGATGCGCACCAACATCAATGTGCAGGAACTGACGGTGCGGGCGCTGATGAGCGAAAACCGCGAGCATATCTTCCATGCGACGATGATGGATCCGCACACGGCGGCGGAACTGGATCTCGACCAGATCTGGTCGCTGGTGGACGATCTGCTGCTGGCCCATCGCGACTGGTTGCCGGAATGGACGCAGGTGGAGGTGAAGCGGGCGCGGGCGGTGTGAATGCGGGGGGTGCGGTAATTGGAAGTCGCGGGAGTTTCGTCTGCGGCCGAGTTCACCGACACGCGCCTCTCTCCATATTCGACGTCATCCTCGGGCCTGTCCCGAGGATCCAAACACGTAGCGAAAATTGATAGGTAGCAGATGCTCGGGACAGGCCCGAGCATGACGGAGGGAATGTCATGCTGCCCATCACTTTCGGCGCATGGTTCCCATGGCGTTTCCAGCCTTTGCCCGAAACCTCTCATGCACTTGACTTGTGTCAAAGCCGCAAAACTGACCCTCACCTAAACAGCCAATACCCCGGCCCACTCCCTCAACAGGAGAAATGTCGGGTGCGAATACTAAACGCAATGGTGGCTGGCTTCTTCGGTTTCATCGTATTAGGGTTGAAATTCGAAGGGTTCATGGGGAAGACGGATGTCTAAAAAAGGCTTGCTCGTTGGTCTGGTGATTTTGGTTATTGCCGGTGTCGCCTATTTCTCCTGGTCAAAGCTGAAGGGTGAGGGACTTCCCGCCGGATTTGTGGCCAGCAACGGCCGGATCGAGGCCGTCGAGATCGACATTTCCACGAAAACCGCCGGTCGTCTTCAGGACATCATGGTGCGTGAAGGCGATTTCGTGAAGGCCGGGCAGGTGCTTGCCCAGATGGACACGGCGCAACTGGAGGCGAGGAGGCGTCAGGCGGAAGCGCAGTTTCGCCGGGCGAAAATAGCGATCGATACGGCCCACAGCCTCGTCGCCCAACGGGAGGCGGAGAAGACCTCGGCGCTGGCGGTGGTGGAACAGCGCAAGGCCCAGCTCGATTCCGCCTCCAAGACCTATGCGCGCTCGAAACAGCTGCTGACCGGCAACGCCGTCTCGCAGCAGATCGTCGATGACAGTGAAGCCGCCGAGCAGTCCGCCCGCGCCACGCTCGCTTCCGCTGAGGCCTCGCTTGCCGCCTCCGATGCCGCAATTAACGCCGCCAAGGCGCAGATCGTCGATGCCGAGGCGGCGGTGGATGCCGCGCAGGCCGATATTGAAAGCATCGAGACGGATATCGCCGATGCGACGCTGAAATCGCCCCGCGACGGCCGCGTGCAATATCGGATCGCCCAGCCCGGTGAGGTGCTGTCCGCCGGCGGACGGGTTCTGAACCTCGTCGATCTCGGCGATGTCTATATGACGTTCTTCCTGCCGACGGCCGAGGCCGGTCGCACGTCCATGGGCTCGGACGTTCGCCTGATACTGGATGCCGCCCCGCAATATACCATCCCTGCCAAGGTTTCCTTTGTCGCCGATGTCGCGCAGTTCACGCCGAAAACGGTCGAGACCGAAGAGGAACGCCAGAAGCTGACATTCCGGGTGAGGGCGCAAATCCCGCAGGAGCTGCTGCAGAAATATATCCAATATGTCAAAACCGGGCTGCCCGGCATGGCCTATGTCCGGCTTGATCCGCAGGCCGCCTGGCCGGAAAACCTCGAACGCAATCTCGTCAAGTGACGGTGGCCACCATGGTCGCGTCTCCCGCAACGAATGACAGGCATGCACCGGTCGCGCGATTGGCCGATGTGCGGTTGACCTTCGGAAGCACCATTGCGCTGGCCGACATTTCGGTCGAGATCCCCGCCGGGCGGATGATCGGGCTTATCGGGCCGGACGGTGTCGGCAAATCGAGCCTGTTGTCGCTCGTCTCCGGCGCGCGCGCCATCCAGAAAGGCAAGGTGGAGGTTCTGGGCGGGGACATGTCCGATCCGCGCCACCGCGAGGATACCTGCCCGCGTATCGCCTATATGCCGCAGGGTCTTGGCAAGAACCTTTATCCCACCCTGTCCGTCTTCGAAAATATCGATTTTTTCGGCAGGCTGTTCGGGCAGGGCGGCAGGGAGCGGCAGGCGCGCATTGCCGAATTGCTGAAGAGTACCGGCCTCGAGCCCTTCGCCGACCGCCCCGCGATGAAACTTTCCGGGGGCATGAAGCAGAAGCTGGGGCTCTGCTGCGCGCTGATCCACGATCCCGACCTGCTCATTCTCGATGAGCCGACCACGGGCGTCGATCCGCTGTCGCGGCGGCAGTTCTGGGAGCTGATCGATTCCATCCGGGCCGGGCGTCCGGGCATGAGCGTTATCGTCGCCACGGCCTATATGGAAGAGGCGGCCGGTTTCGACTGGCTGGTCGCCATGGATGGCGGCAAGATTTTAGCTACCGGCTCGCCTGCCGAACTTCTCGAGCGCACCTCCGCACCCAATCTCGATGCCGCCTTTATCGCGCTCCTGCCCGAAGAAAAGCGCAAGGGTTACCACGAGGTGCATATCGCGCCGCGCAGGGTGGCGGGTGAGGGCGATTATGCCATCGAGGCGTCGCATCTCAGCATGCGCTTCGGCGATTTTACCGCCGTCGACAATGTCAGCTTCAAGATTCCGCGCGGCGAAATTTTCGGCTTTCTCGGCTCGAACGGCTGCGGAAAATCCACCACCATGAAGATGTTGACGGGGCTTCTGGCCGCCAGCGAAGGCGAGGCCAAGCTTTTCGGGCACAAGGTGGATGCCAGCGACATGGCGATCCGCCACCGCGTCGGCTATATGAGTCAGGCCTTCTCGCTCTATTCCGAGCTGACGGTGCGCCAGAACCTCGATCTTCACGCCCGCCTGTTCAAGCTGCCGGAAGAGAAAATTCAGCCGCGCATCGCCGAAATGGCCGAGCGTTTCGATCTCGGCGCTGTCATGGAGACGCTGCCGGACGACCTGCCGCTCGGCATCCGGCAGAGGCTGTCGCTGGCGGTGGCGATGATCCATTCGCCTGATATTCTCATCCTCGACGAGCCGACCTCCGGCGTCGACCCGGTGGCGCGGGACGGGTTCTGGCAAATCCTCGCCGATCTCTCGCGCAACGACAATGTCACCATTTTCATCTCCACCCATTTCATGAACGAGGCGGAGCGCTGCGACCGGATTTCGCTGATGCATGCCGGCAAGGTGCTGATCAGCGATACGCCCAATGCGATTACCAAAAGCCGCAATGCGGCAACTCTCGAAGAGGCTTTCGTCGCCTACCTCGAAGATGCTTCCGGCGTGAAAAAGGCGGAGCCCGCGGCAGCACCCGTCGCGACAGCGCAGGTGCCGGCGACGCAACATGCTGCACCCAATCGTAAGAGATTTTTCGATTTCAGGCGCATGTTCAGCTATACGCGCCGCGAGGCGCTGGAACTGCAGCGGGACCCCATTCGCGGCACGCTGGCGGTGCTCGGTAGCGTCATCCTGATGTTCGTCATCGGTTACGGTATCAATCTCGATGTCGAGGACCTGACCTTCGCGGTGCTGGACCGTGACGATTCCACCATCAGCCGCGATTACGTGCTCGACATTGCCGGCTCCCGTTATTTCATCGAGAAGGAACCGATCCGCGATTATGCCGATATGGACCGGCGGATGCGTGACGGGGAACTCAGCCTCGCCATCGAAATTCCTCCCGGTTTCGGCCGCGACGTGTTGCGCGGCAAGACGGTGGAGGTGGGCGCCTGGATCGACGGCGCCATGCCGCAGCGGGCCGAGACCGTTCGCGGTTACGTGCAGGGCATGCACCAGACATGGCTGGCGCGCAAGGCCGCCGAGATTTACGGCAGCGCCGCCACGCAAAGCAGTTTCAGCATCGAGACGCGCTATCGTTACAATCCGGACGTCAAGAGCCTCGTCGCCATGGTGCCGGCGGTTATTCCGCTGCTGCTCATGCTTATTCCCGCCATGCTGGCGGCGCTCAGCGTCGTCAGGGAAAAGGAACTCGGCTCCATCGTCAATCTTTACGTGACGCCGACCACGCGGCTGGAATTCCTGATCGGCAAGCAGCTTCCCTATGTCGCTCTTGGCATGCTCAATTTCCTGCTTCTGACGGCCTTCGCCATCTTCATCTTCCAGGTGCCCTTCACCGGAAGTTATCTCGCCTATGCGACGGGAGCGCTGCTCTATGTCATCATCGCCACCTCCATCGGCCTTCTCATGTCGTCCTTCATGAAGAGCCAGATCGCGGCGATCTTCGGCACGGCCCTGCTGACGCTCATTCCGGCAACGCAATATTCGGGCATGATCGATCCCGTTTCGTCGCTGCAGGGGGCGGGCGCCTTTATCGGCAACATCTATCCCGCCACCTATTTCATGACCATTTCGCGCGGCACCTTCTCCAAGGGGCTGGATTTTGCCGGGCTCTCCGGCTCGTTCCTGCCGCTTCTCATCGCCATTCCGCTGCTTCTCATTGCCGGCGCCGCACTTTTGAGGAAACAGGCGTCATGAAGCTGTTTTCGTCCAACATCTTCCAGCTCGGGATCAAGGAACTGCGCGGCCTTGCGCGTGACGGCATGTTGCTGCTGCTCATCGTCTACGCCTTCACGCTGCAAATCTACACCGGCTCCAGCGCGCTGCCGGAGACGCTGAACAATGCCGCCATCGCCATTGTCGACGAGGATCAGTCGCCGCTTTCCGGGCGCATCAGCACGGCTTTTTATCCGCCTTACTTCTCTCCGCCGAAGCAGATTTCCATTGCGGAAATGGACAAGCGCATGGATGCGGGCCTCGATACCTTCGCGCTCAATATCCCGCCGGATTTCCAGCGCCGGCTGATGGCCGGGCAGCAACCCGCTATCCAGCTCAATATCGACGCCACCCGCATGAGCCAGGCTTTCAGTGGCGGCGGTTATGTGCAGAGCATCGTAACGAGCGAAGTTCAGGAATATATCAACCGTTATCGCGGTGCGACTTCGGTGCCGGTAGACCTGACGCTACGCTCCCGTTTCAACCCGGAGCTGGACAAGTCGTGGTTCGGGTCGATCAACAACATCATCACCGCCATCACCATGCTGTCGATCGTGCTGACGGGGGCGGCGCTCATTCGCGAGCGCGAGCATGGCACAGTGGAGCATCTGCTGGTCATGCCGGTCACGCCGCTGGAAATCATGCTCAGCAAGGTCTGGTCCATGGGCCTTGTCGTGCTGGTGGCCTCGGCATTTTCCCTGTTCGTCGTCGTCAGGGGCCTGCTCGCCATTCCAATCGAAGGCTCGCTCTTGCTCTTCCTGCTCGGCACCGCCTTGCAGCTCTTCGCCATGACGTCGATGGGCATCTTCCTTGCGACGGTGGCCGGTTCCATGCCGCAATTCGGCATGCTGCTGATCCTGTTCCTGCTGCCGTTGCAGGTGCTCTCCGGCGCCATGACGCCGCGTGAAAGCATGCCTGATATCATCCAGTACATCATGCTTCTCGCACCCAACACCCATTTCGTCATACTGGCGCAATCGGTGCTTTTCAGGGGGGCGGGGCTGGATGTGGTCTGGCCGCAATTGCTGGCGCTGCTGGCCATCGGCTCCGCGCTTTTCGTTTTCGCGCTTCGCCGTTTCAGGCGGTTCCTGCGCTGACGGCAGCGGGATCGTGCGCTTATTTCTCCTGTTTCCGCGCAAGTTGAATTAATTGTGTTCGGTAACGGTATGTTCGCCTTCCGTGAATATGCCTATGAGGACGGCTGGGTAAGCGGGCTTTGTTCAGGAGTAGCAAAATGAATATTGCAGCACGTCTGTCACTGGCGGCCATGATCGCACTGGCGGCAACGCCATCTCTCGCGTCAGAAGATATGACATCGGAGACGAGCGAAGCGATATTCGGTTTCGGCGGCGCCCTGACGAAAGAGGACATGCTGAAAAGTGCTGCCCTCTTTCCGGTGGAATATGAGCGCAATGCCATTCTGGGCGGTGGCTATCAGTTCTATCCCTACCATATCGGCAATCTGAAACTCGGTGGCGAAATCGGCGTCGCCGGCAGGTTCGGCAAGGGCTTTACGGGTGAAGTATGGGCGGGTCCGGTTGCACGTTACGAGCAGATCAGGCTCGGAGAGCGGTTGTTCATCACGCCGAGCTTCACGGCAGGCCTGAGCCTCGTGACGGATGCGCAGCCCGGCCGCGAGCGGGAACAGGAAATCAAGGACAACGGTAACGCGAATGTCCTGTTTTATCTCGGGCCTGAGATCAACGTGTCCTTCAGTGAGGATTCCTCGACGGAATTCTTCTGGCGGCTTCACCACCGCTCCGGCGGCGGCAAGACGCTCGGCAACATGAAGGGCGCGACAAACGCCAACGTCTTCGGCGTCCGCTACAAATTCTAGGCGGCTGGACAGGGTCTGGTTCCGCAGACTGCCAAAAATTCAACCGCCTTTCCCATTTTCGCACGCCGCAGATTGGAACCCGTGCACGCAGCGCATGGGTGGATTGCCTTATTCTGCCTGTTAATTCGTCATCGAAAAGCGCATATAGGGGGCATCAAAGGACGCCGGAACGAAAACGTTACTGACGTCACCTAAACCTCAGAAAGGGTAATGTCATGAACGTAGCACGCAGCTTCAATAACTGGCGCAAATATCGTCAGACCATCAACGAACTCGGCCGTATGAGCACCCGTGAACTGCACGATCTCGGTATCGATCGTAGCCAGATCACTAGCGTCGCCCGCGCCGCCGTTGGCAGGTAATCAAGGCGATATCGCCTCTTTTGAATGCCCAAACGCCCGCTCAGCGGGCGTTTTTGTTTTGGGGGATATGGGACGCTTCTACCGCGAATATCCGCCAGATAATCCGGCGATGTGGAAGTCCGAGCCGAAGGGTGGGGTTTTCTCGGCGTCAGGCGATAAATATCGCCATGCATTGAATGCATATCTGTGCTGCAAGCTTATGCCTGTCAAATGCGCAGAAAAATGCTATCTTCCAATCATCGAAAGGGATGTACCTCCTCCCACATCCTTTTGGTAAAGCGGGTGATCCTACTCCTCCTCCCAAAGGATTGCCCCGGGGACAGCGGTTTTCCTCCTCCCATATCGCTGTTCATCTTTTCAAAAAGCCTGCCGCACCTCCTCCCGCGGCAGGCTTTTTTGTTTTCAGCGTCTTGCCTTTGTTTTCAGGGAATATCTCAGTCGAAAGCCATCATGCCGATGGGCGTCACGGCATGGGTGCCTGCACGTTTGGCAAGGGCATAGGCGAGGCACTGCTCCACGGCATCCTGCGGCACGGGCTTGGCGATCACGCCGGCGCCGATGCCGAGATTGACGACGACTTCGGGGTTTGCCGTCATGAAGATCACCACCACGCCATGATCTTCGGAAAGCCGCCGACCGATCTCCGGGCCGGTCTGTCCATCGGCAAGGTTGACGTCGACAAAGGCGATATCGGCACGGCTGCCAAGCGTCACGGCGTCTTCCAGCCGGTTGGCGATGCCGATGACATCCGCCTCTTCTTCCGCCTGCAAAATGGAATCCTCTATATCCATGGCGATGAGGAATTCGTCTTCCACGATCAGCACACGCGGCTGTTCCGTGCGGAAACCCGGTTCGTTTTGCAAGACGTCTGCCAACATATGCCTGCCTCCATTCTGTGTTTCAGAGCATCGGATTGAAAACTGTAGCGCGGTTGCGGATCATCCGAGGCTTCAACTAAACCCGCAGCGGCGGGACCGGTTCCGTTTTATTTCCCGCCGCTCCAGCGCGGTCGGCATGCAAACACTTCTCGGCGCAACTCGTTCCAAAGTGAGATAAACATAGTGAATGGAGTGTAAACGGCGTGCCTTTTCGGCTATCACCTTTCAAGAGCGAAGCAGTTGATTCGGTTCGGTTTTCATCCGGGGAAGGGGTCGGAGAACGTCGCCGTGGAGCATCTTTCGCCCCCTGGAACACCGTTCTTTCGCCATTATGGGGTGAAAGGCCGGCATGAAAATTCAAAGCGTTACAGCCTCTTTCCCCCATCGGGGAGGAAGCGCTGGAACCTTGCCGATCATTCGCGTGCCGCGGTCAAAAAACGGCGCGGGACCCTATGAGTTTAGAAAGAGAATAAGACGATGACCCAGTCTCCGCGCGCCACCATTGCCCGCAACACGCCCAATATCGCCGTCGTCGGCGTCGGTGGCGGTGGCGGCAACGCGATCAACAACATGATTGCCGAGGGCATCGGCGGCGTCGATTTCATTGCCGCCAATACGGATGCGCAGGCGCTGAAGAAGACCAACGCGCCGCGGCTCGTGCAGCTCAGCTCCGAACTGACCGGCGGGCTTGGTGCGGGCGCCGATCCCGAGGTGGGCCGGCAGGCGGCGATCGATTCCCTCGACGAGATCATGGATCACCTGAGCGGTTATGACATGTGTTTCATCACCGCCGGCATGGGCGGCGGCACCGGCACGGGCGCTGCTCCCGTCATCGCTGAAGCCTGCCGGGCGAAGAACATCCTTACCGTCGGTGTCGTCACGCTCCCCTTCAGCTTCGAGGGCGCGCGCCGCATGCGGGCTGCCGAATATGGCTTCGCCAACCTGCTCAACACGGCAGATACCGTCATCGTCATTCCCAACCAGAACCTGCTGCGCATTGCCGATGCCGGCACGACCTTCGAAAATGCGCTGAAGACGGCCGACAAGGTTTTGTCGCTTGGCGTGCGCTGCATCACCGATCTCATCCTGCGCGAAGGCCTGGTCAATCTCGATTTTGCCGATGTGCGCTATGTCATGAAGAATGGCGGCCGGGCGCTGATGGGCACGGCGCAGGCCAAGGGTGAAAAGCGCGCCTCGGAAGCGGCGGCCGCAGCCATCGCCAACCCGCTGCTCGGCGAACCGTCGCTGAAGGAAGCGCGGGGCGCGCTGGTTTCCATTTCCGGCGGCAACGATCTGACGCTTTACGAGATCGACGAGGCAATGACGCTGGTGCGCGAGGCGGTCAGTGAGGAAACCGATGTGGTGATGGGCGCTTCCTTCGATCCGACGCTGGACGGCGCTTTCAAGATTTCCGTCGTGGCCACCGGCCTGCGCAATTGATGCTGGCTTGAGGCGAGACATTGCTGGGCGTTTCTTCTCCCCGGCGGGGAGAAGGTGGCCCGAAGGGTCGGATGAGGGGGCAAGCTCTCGGAATATCTCTACCCTTGCCCCCTCATCCCGCTGCCGCGGACTTCTCCCCCTCGGGGAGAAGAGACGAACGGCTTACTCTTCGCTTCCTGGGGAAGTCGTCCTTCTTTAGTCGGCGATGCCCTATAAACAGCGTCCACGCCACAAACTGAACGATCAAAAGCCGTCGCGGGCAATTTTCGCGACGGCTTTTTGTTGTTTTTGAACAATTATTCCGCCATTCGAAGAGGCTGCGGCGCTGCGCGGCGTTGATCGGGAAAAAATATAATAGTACTCTTTATGTCGACAAGAGGGATTTGATGATGACGGATATAATTGCTTCTGCCGAGCGCAAGCGCGGCTCCGGCGTGAAGATGGTCTATGATCTGCTGCGCGACGAGATTCTCGATCTGGTTCTGCCGCCGGGCAGCCCCATCGACGAGGTGCAGCTTGCCGAAAGGTTCAAGATGTCGCGCACGCCGATCCGCGAGGCGCTGGTGCGGCTTTCGGGCGAGGGGCTGATCGATACGCTGCCGAACCGTTCGACCATGGTGTCGAATATCGATTTCCTCAACATGCACACCTATTTCGATGCGCTGGTGTTGATGTATCGGGTAACGACGCAGCTTGCCGCGCAATATCACCGTCCGGAGGATCTGGCCGGAATCCGCGCCCACAATGCGGAATTCGCCATTGCGGTGGAGGAGCAGGATGCGCTGGCGATGATCTCCACCAATGCCGCCCTTCACCTTTCCATCGCCGAAGCCGGGCGTAACCCCTATTTCACCAGCCTGTTCAAGCGCCTGCTGGATGAGGGACGACGCATTCTCAGGCTTTATTACCAGTCCTATGACGATCGTCTGCCGAAGCGCTTCGTCGACGATCATGATGAGATCATCGCGGCGATTGCCGCGCGCGATATCGCTCTTTCCGAAAGACTGGCCCGCGAGCATGCCGAACAGATCGTGCGGCAGGTGCAGAAACTGCTGGTGCGAAACGAACGGCTGGAAATAAATCTGTAGCTTGTCGATTTCTTGTCGACAAATAAAATACAAGATTGTAATGTCCTTGTCGAAAGGGTGGCGCGGAGGTGCGTCCATTCCCGAAAAACATGTCCCTTAGGAGCTTGAAATGACGGCCAGCATTTTTTCCGGCGTGATTCCCGCCTTGATGACCCCCTGCAAGGATGATCGCACCCCTGATTTCGATGCGCTTGTTCGCAAGGGCAAGGAACTGATCGCCGATGGCATGTCGGCCGTGGTTTATTGCGGTTCCATGGGCGACTGGCCGCTCCTGACGGACGAGCAGCGCATGGAAGGCGTGGAACGCCTGGTGAAAGCCGGCATTCCGGTCATCGTCGGCACCGGCGCGGTCAACACGGCATCTGCCGTTGCCCATGCCGCCCACGCCCAGAAGGTTGGCGCCAAGGGCCTGATGGTCATTCCGCGCGTCCTGTCGCGCGGTTCGGTCATCGCCGCCCAGAAGGCCCACTTCAAGGCCATCCTCTCGGCTGCTCCGGAAATCCCGGCCGTCATCTACAACAGCCCGTATTACGGCTTCGCCACTCGCGCCGATCTCTTCTTCGCGCTGCGCGCCGAGCACAAGAACCTCGTCGGTTTCAAGGAATTCGGCGGCCCGGCCGATATGCGTTATGCGGCCGAAAACATCACCAGCCGCGATGATGAAGTCACCCTGATGATCGGCGTCGATACGGCCGTTTTCCACGGCTTCGTCAATTGCGGCGCCACCGGCGCCATCACTGGAATCGGCAATGTTCTGCCGAAGGAAGTCATTCACCTCTGCAAGCTGTCGCAGGCCGCCGCAAAGGGTGATGCGGACGCCCGCGCCCGCGCGCTGGAGCTGGAACAGGCGCTCGCCGTCCTCTCTTCCTTCGATGAAGGCCCGGATCTGGTTCTCTATTTCAAGCACATGATGGTGCTGAAGGGCGACAAGGAATACACGCTGCACTTCAACGAAACCGACGCCCTGACCGACAGCCAGCGCGGTTATGTCGAGGCGCAGTTCAAGCTGTTCAACAGCTGGTACGCCGACTGGAGCAAGCTTCCGGGCGCCGTGCAGGCCTGCAAGGCGGCCTGAGATATCGCTGCCGTGAAAACAAAGGCCCGCAACTGCGGGCCTTTTTGCATGTTATGAGGTTTGATGTCTCTCCTCCGTCATGCCGGACTTGATCCGGCATCCAGCCACGGCGTGTCTGCGCCGTGAAAGAGTCTTCCGCGATCAAGGACTTGATCGCGCTGGACCCCGGATCTAGTCCGGGGTGACGGAGCGGGGATGCTATGCAGTCGCAAAAAAAAACGCTGAGTGACGCTGTCGCTATGAGAAGGCCCGCAATCGCGGGCCTTTTTTTATTTCCACATCCAAACGCGGTCAGGAAACCGCATCCAGCCCCTTATCAAGCAGCCGGTCGAGTCCGGCCATTTCGGCGGCGGTAAGCGTGATGCCTTCGCTTTCGGATTTGGTGCGGGCAGTGAAGCGGCGGCCCGAGGGCAGGCGGGCGCCCTGGCCGATGATGGCGTCGAACAGCACTTCCGCGCGCTGGAAGGGATCGCCGGGGCGGCCCTTGGCAAAGGCTTCCGGAGAAAAGGCGACGATCAACTCGCCATGGGTGGGGGCAAGCGTGGTGGTGCCGAGAAATTCGAGCGCTTCGGGGCTGGTGAGATCGCCGATCATGATGCCGGCGAGAAGCTCGATCATGGTGCCGATGGCCGATCCCTTGTGGCCGCCAAAGGGCAGCATGGAGCCGGCAAGGGCCGCTTCCGGGTCGGTCGTCGGCTTGCCGTCGGCATCCAGAGCCCAGCCTTCCGGCAGGGGCTTTCCGGCCCGCCGATGCAGTTCTATTTCACCGCGTGCCGCAACCGATGTGGCGAAATCGAAGACATAAGGGGAGGTGTCCTTGCGTGGCCAGCCGAAAGCGAAGGGGTTGGTGCCGAGCAGCGGCTTGCTGCCGCCAGTGGGCGCGACGGTGGAATAGCTCGGGCACATGACCAGCCCGGCAAGACCGTTTTCGGTCAGCCCTTCGACTTCCGGCCAGAGCGCCGAGAAATGTGTGCAGTCATTGATGACGAGCGCTGCGATGCCCGCGCGTTTCGCCCGCTCCACCAGAACCGGCAGACCAAGTTCGAAGGCGGGGTTGGCGAAGCCGCCTTTGGCATTGACCTTCACGATGGCCGTGCCGTCGTTTTCTGCCACTTCAGGTATCGCATCGGGCTTCACCTTGCCGGCTTTGACGGTGCGGAGCGCGCCTTCGATACGGTAGATGCCGTGGGACTTGCAGGCGTCCCGCTCACCGGCAGTAATGACGCGCGCCAGCGCTCCCGACTGTACGGCATTCAGCCCGGCCCTCAAAAAAATCGACTCGACCCGCTGGAAAAGTGCCTCAATGGTCAAGGTGGTCGTGTCGCTCATCATAGTCCTCCGATAGGGCTCGCACATTTTGAATACATAAAGTATACAAAGACGTGAGTATTGCAACGTGTCTTTTCGATGAAGCTCAGTCAGAGCAGAAGGCCACCCTGTCAAACACGAAGATACCTTAAGCCCCCATTCCTGTGCTTGTCACAGGAATCCAGTCGGCGCGCGTCTGCGCGTCGGAAAGCCTCTTTCAACCCAAAGACTTGGGCTGGCTAGATTCCTGTGACAAGCACAGGAATGAGGGATGCTGGATGTTTCGCCCACCTTGTCCGCTGCCCCCGCGCCGGCTTGCGTAATCATCCGCGACACCTCATCAGTTCGCACATGCAAAAATTCTTTTTGTATACTCGTTGTATTTTTATGTTGATTTATCGCCGCCATGGGGAAATAGTGACCGCGCCTTCAAAGGCAGACCAATTGTGGGAGCAAATAAAGAATGAAAAAATCGGTCATCGTCGCTGGCCTCTTGGCCGCCACTTTCGCTATTACTCCGGCCAAGGCCGACAAACTTGACGACATCATTTCGTCCGGCACGCTGCGTTGCGCCGTCGTGCTCGATTTCCCGCCCATGGGCGCGCGTGATGACGCCAACAACCCGATCGGCTTCGATGTCGATTATTGCAACGATCTCGCCAAGGCGCTCGGCGTCACGGCTGAAATCGTCGAAACGCCGTTCCCCGAGCGTATTCCGGCACTGATGTCCGGCCGCGTCGATGTCGGTGTTGCCTCGACCTCCGATACGCTGGAGCGCGCCAAGACGGTCGGCATGACCGTGCCTTACTTCGCTTTCGAAATGGCCGTTACGGCCAACGACAAGTCCGGCATCAAGTCCTTCGAGGACATGAAGGGCAAGACCGTCGGTGCAACCGCCGGCACGTTCGAAGCCATCGCGCTCGAAAAGACGGTCAAGGAATGGGGCGTCGGCGAATTCCGTCCGTACCAGACGCAGGCCGATGTGTTCCTCGCGCTCAGCCAGGGCCAGATCGACGCCACCGTGTCCACTTCGACGGTTGCGCAGTCCAACGTCAAGGGCGGCAAGTTCGCGAGCATCTCCGTGGTCGGCAAGGCGCCCTATGACATCGATTATGTCGCGCTCTTCACTAACCGTGACGAATACGGCTTCATCAACTACCTGAACCTCTTCATCAACCAGCAGGTTCGCACCGGCCGTTACGCCGAACTCTATGAAAAATGGGTTGGCGGCGAAGTTCCCTCGCTCACCGTCAACGGCGTTTATCGCTGATCAGGACTTTTCGTAAACGGCGCGGTCAAGATGATCGCGCCGTTGATCGTTTCTGAAGAGGCGGGACGCCCATGTTCAATTATACATTTCACTGGAATCAGGCGCTGAAGGCTTTGCCGCAGCTTCTGGACGGTGCGGTGGTGACGCTGCAGATCGCCATTCTGTCGATGGTGATCGGTCTTTCCTGCGCCATCGTGCTGACGCTGTTCCGGCTCTCCGGCAACCGCATTCTCGGCGCTTTCGCCGCCGTCTGGGTGGAAATCGCCCGCAACACGCCGGCGCTGTTCCAGATTTACATGGCCCATTTCGGCCTTGGCAATTTCGGCATTCATCTCAGCCCCTATACCGCGCTTCTGGTCGGTATCGCCTTCAACAATGCCGGTTATCTCGCGGAGAATTTCCGCGGCGCGCTAAAGGCCATTCCCGATACGCAGACGCGCTCCGGCCGTTCGCTCGGCATGACCTCGATGCAGACCTTCCGGCTCATCATCCTGCCGCAGATGCTGCGCGTCGCCTTTCTGCCCGCCACCAACCAGATGGTCTGGGCAATCCTCATGACCTCGCTCGGTGTCACGGTCGGCATGAATACGGATCTCGCCGGTGTGACCCAGGCGCTCAATGCGCGCTCGTTCCGCACCTTCGAATTCTTCGCGCTCGCCGCGGTCATCTATTACGTGATCGCCAAGATCGTCACGCTCGCCGCCAGATTGCTGGCCGCGCGTCTGTTCCGTTATTGAGAGAGGTGAGCCATGTTTGAAACCGCTCTCACCTGGAGTGATCTCGCCTTCCTCGCCAAGGGTGCCGGCATGACGCTCGCCGTCACCGCCGTCGCCGTCACGGCGGGCACCGTCATGGGGATCATCTTCGGTATCATCCGTTTCCAGTTCGGCCCCTATTGGTCGCTGCCGCTGACCTTCGTGCTGGATATTTTCCGTTCCGTGCCGCTGCTCATCCAGCTCGTGCTCGGCAACGCCTTCCAGTCGATCGCCAAGCTCGGCTGGCCGCCCTTCACCACTTCCTGCGTGGTGCTGTCGCTCTATACGGCAGCCTATTGCACGGAAATCGTGCGCGGCGGCATCGATGCGGTGCCGTCCAATACGCGCCGCGCCTGCCGGTCGCTGGGCATGACCTGGTCCCAGGACATGCGCTACATCGTGCTGCCGCTTGCTACCCGCGTGTCGCTGCCCTCGTGGATCGGGCTCACGCTCGGCGTCATGAAGGATTCGGCGCTGGTGCTGTGGCTCGGCCTTATCGAGCTTCTGCGCGCCTCGCAGATCCTCGTCACCCGCCTGCAGGAACCGCTGACCATCCTGATGATCTGCGGCGCCATCTATTTCCTTATCAGCTTCCCCATCGCCCGTTTCGGCGGGTATCTCGAAAGACGGTGGTCCCCCAATGATTGAGATCGAAAACGTCCGCAAATCCTTCGGCCCGCTGGAGGTTCTGAAAGGGATCAACCTCACCGTCAACAAGGGCGAGGTCGTCACCATCATCGGCGGCTCCGGTTCCGGCAAGTCGACCCTGCTGACCTGCATCAACGGCCTCGAGCCGATCGACAGTGGCAAGATCGTTATCGACGGCACGGAAGTGCATGCGAAGTCCACCGACCTCAACAAGCTGCGCCGCAAGGTCGGCATCGTCTTCCAGCAATGGAACGCTTTCCCGCATCTGACGGTGCTCGAAAACGTCATGCTCGCGCCGCGCAAGGTGCTCGGCATCTCGAAGGAGCAGGCCGAGGAAATCGCGGTGAAGCAACTGACCCATGTGGGTCTTGCCGAAAAGCTGAAGGTCTATCCGAACCGCATGTCGGGTGGTCAGCAGCAGCGTATGGCGATTGCCCGCGCGCTTGCCATGTCGCCGGAATATATGCTGTTCGACGAAGTCACGTCTGCGCTCGACCCGATGCTGGTTGGCGAAGTGCTCGATACGCTGAAGATGCTGGCGGATGAGGGCATGACGATGATCTGCGTCACCCATGAAATGGCCTTCGCCCGCGATGTCTCGAACCGCGTCGCCTTCTTCCATCAGGGTGTGATGGCGGAAATCGGCACGCCGGATCAGCTGTTCGGCGCGCCGCAGCACGCTGAAACCCAGAAATTCCTGGCGAGCGTGCGGTAATGCCAGCCAATGATGTCATCGTCATCGGGGCCGGCGTCGTCGGCCTCTCGGCGGCAATCGCGGCGCAGGGCCGTGGCCTCTCGGTCACGGTCATCGACCGCGAGGGACCGGCGGCGGGCGCGTCCGCCGGCAATGCCGGCGCCTTCGCCTTCACGGATATCCTGCCGCTGGCATCGCCCGGCATTCTCTGGAAAGCGCCGAAGTGGCTTCTCGATCCGCTCGGTCCGCTCAGCGTGCCGCCGGCCTATGCGTTGAAAATTGCGCCGTGGATGTTCCGGTTCTGGCGAGCCTGTGCGGCTTCGAAGGTGGAGCATTCCACCGCCGCCCAGACGGCGCTGATGGATCTCGCCAAGGCCGAGCTGGAGCCGTTCCTGAAAAAGACCGACACCATCGCCATGCTGCGCAAGGAGGGCAACCTCCAGGTCTATGAAAGCGAGGCGGAATTCGAAGCCTCGCTTCCCGGCTGGAAGGCGCGCGAGCGGCACGGCATCGAGTTCCGGCATCTCAATGCCGAACAGATGGCTGAGATACAGCCCGGCATCGCGCCGCGTTTCACCTGCGGAACCTTTACGCCCGGCTGGTATTCCATCGCCGATCCCAAGCTTTATACGCTGGCGCTGGCCGAGCATTTCCGCACCATTGGCGGCCGTATCGAATGCCTCGATATCGCTTCGCTCAGGCCGCTGGAAGACGGTGTCGAGGTGGTGAGCCATGACGGACGCACCCGCAAGGCCGCCAGGGTGGTGCTGGCGGCCGGCGCCTTTTCGCATCGCATCGCCCGTTCGCTCGGGGAAAAAATTCCGCTGGAAACCGAACGGGGGTATAATACAACCCTGCCGTCTTGCGCCTTCGATCTGCGCACGCAGGTGACTTTCGGCGGCCATGGTTTCGTCGTCACGCGGCTTTCCTCGGGCATCCGCGTCGGTGGCGCGGTGGAACTGGGCGGGCTGGAGCTTCCGGCCAATTTCGCCCGTTCCGAAGCGTTGCTGACCAAGGCGAAAGCCTTCCTGCCGGGCCTGAAAACCGAAGGCGGCAAGCAGTGGATGGGCTTTCGCCCGTCGCTGCCGGACAGCCTGCCGGCCATCGGCGAAGCACGGCACACGGCGCGGGTGGTCTATGCTTTCGGCCACGGGCATCTGGGGCTGACGCAATCGGCGGGCACGGCCCGCATCGTCGCCGATCTTCTGACGGGGCAAAAACCCGCCATCGATACAAGGGCATTTTCGCCGCAACGTTTCTGACGGGGATTTCCGATGTCTTCTTCCCTCTCGACAACAGCCGTTCCTGAAGCCCGCAGCATTTTGGCCGGTTCGGCCGAAGGTCCCGTGATTGCGACGACCGAAGCGCTGAGTTTCTGGGGCGGGGTCGATCCCGCCACCGGCCGGGTGATAGACGTGCACCACCCGCTGCATGGCACCTGTCTCACCGGCGGCGTGCTGTTCATGCCCACCAGCCGCGGTTCGTGCACCGGTTCGGGTGTGCTGCTCGATCTTATCCTGACGGGCCGTGCGCCCTCGGCGCTGGTCTTCGGCGAGGCCGAGGACGTGCTGACGCTGGGCGCGCTGATCGCCGCCGAAATGTTCGGCAAGCCTTTGCCGGTGCTGCGCCTCGACGCGGAAAATTTCGCCCGGTTCTCTAAAGCCGTTCATGTCCGTATCGATGAGACGGCCATCGAAGCCGATGGCGTTTCCCTTGCTATCACGCCGCCGGCGACGGCGCATCTCGATCTCAGGGATGACGACCGGGCCATGCTCGAAGGACGCGATGGCGTCGCCGTGCAGCAGGCCATGCGCATCACCGTCGCCATGGCCGCCCAGCAGGGGGCATCGGCGCTTGTCGATGTCACTCAGGGCCATATTGACGGTTGCATCTATGCCAGCCCCGCCAATCTCACCTTCGCGGAAAAAATGGCGGAGATGGGCGCGAAGGTACGGGTGCCGACGACCATGAACGCCATTTCGGTGGACAAGGCGCATTGGCGTTCGCAGGGCATGCCGGAGGATTTCGGCGACCCGGCCGCAAGGCTGGCGGATGCCTATGTGCGCATGGGCTGTCGCCCGACTTTCACCTGTTCGCCTTACCTGCTCGACAGTGCGCCGCAGGCGGGCGACATGATCGCCTGGGCCGAATCGAACGCGGTGATCTTCGCCAATACGGTGCTTGGCGCGCGCACGGCGAAACATCCGGATTTTCTCGATCTCTGCATCGCGCTGACGGGCAGGGCGCCGCTTGCCGGCGTCTATCTGGAGGAAAATCGCCGTCCTCAGCGCATCGTCAATGTGGCGTTGCCGCAGGGGGTGGATGATGCCTTCTGGCCACTCATCGGTTATCTGGCGGGCAAGGCCGCGCCGGATTGCATTCCGCTGCTGCGCGGCCTTGGCCCTGCGAAACCGTCGCGGGATGATCTCAAGGCGCTTTGCGCCGCCTTCGGCACCACCTCCGCCGCGCCCATGTTGCATATTGAGGATGTGACCCCGGAAGCCGGGCTTGCGCCTTTGGAAACAGCCGAGACCGTCACCATTTCGCTCGCAGATATGGCCGCCGGCTGGTCGCTGCTGAATGAGGGGCCGGAGGACGTGCAGCTCGTTGCCATCGGTAGCCCGCATGCCTCGCTGGAGGAGTGCCACGCGCTTGCGGCTGAATTTGCCGGCCGCCGGCGTCACGCGGATGTCGCCGTCATCGTCACGGCCGGCCAGCAGGTCATTGATGCGGCCGGGCAGGACGGCACTTTGCAAAGCCTGCGCGACAGTGGCGTGCAGGTGCTGCCTGATCTTTGCTGGTGCTCCATTTCCGAGCCGGTTTTCCCGACGAAGACCCGTGCCCTGATGACCAATTCCGGCAAATACGCCCATTACGGACCCGGCCTCAGCGGCCGCGCAGTGCGCTTCGGCAGCCTTGCCGATTGCGTTGAAAGCGCGCTGACCGGCCGTGCCCCATCCCTTCTTCCTTCATGGCTTTCCTAAGGAGTTTTGAATGCGCAGTATCAAGACCGTTCATGTCATTTCCGCCCATGCGGAAGGCGAGGTGGGGGATGTGATCGTCGGCGGTGTCAGGCCGCCGCCGGGCGAAACGATCTGGGAGCAGAGCCGCTTCATTGCCCGCGATGAGACCCTGCGCAATTTCGTGCTCAACGAGCCGCGCGGCGGCGTGTTCCGGCACGTCAACCTGCTGGTGCCGCCGAAACATCCCGACGCGGATGCCGCCTTCATCATCATGGAGCCGGAAGACACGCCGCCCATGTCCGGTTCCAACTCCATCTGCGTTTCCACCGTGCTTCTGGATGGCGGCATCGTGCCGATGCAGGAGCCGGAAACCCATATGCTGCTGGAAGCGCCGGGCGGGCTGGTGAAGGTGCGTGCCGAATGCCGCAACGGCAAGGCCGAGCGCATTTTCGTGCAGAACCTGCCGAGCTTTGCCGCAAAACTCGATGTCGAACTCGAGGTTGAAGGCCTCGGCACGCTGAAGGTGGACACGGCCTATGGCGGCGACAGCTTCGTTATCGTCGACGCCGAAGCGATGGGGTTCAGCCTGAAGCCGGAAGAGGCGCATGAGATTGCCCGCCTCGGCGTGCGCATCACCAATGCCGCCAACAAGGCTTTGGGCTTCGACCATCCGGAAAACCCGGACTGGAAACATTTTTCCTTCTGCCTGTTCGCTGGCAAGGTGGAGCGCACGGCTGAAGGCCTGCGGGCAGGGGCGGCCGTCGCCATCCAGCCGGGCAAGGTGGACCGTTCGCCGACCGGCACGGCACTTTCAGCCCGCATGGCGGTGCTACATGCGCGCGGCGAGATGAAGGAGGGCGAAACCCTGACGGCGGTGTCGCTGATCGGCTCTACCTTTACCGGCCGTATTCTCGGAACCACCAAGGTCGGTGATCGTCCGGCCATCCTGCCCGAAATTTCCGGCCGCGGCTGGATCACCGGTATTCACCAGCACATGCTCGATCCGTCCGATCCGTGGCCGGAAGGGTATCGTCTGACGGATACGTGGGGTGCGCGGTAAGTTGGGCCTTTAAAGGTCTATAGCCCAGATCGGGCTGCATTGGTTCGGCGTCTTTCTTCTCCCCGCCGGGGAGAAGATGGCCCGAAGGGTCAGATGAGGGGGCAACGTTGCCGGATTTCGGAGAGCCTGCCCCCTCATCCCGCTGCCGCGGACTTCTCCCCCTTGGGGAGAAGAAACAAGTGGCGCCCGCTCTAGCTAGAGTCTCACCCACCCAGCCGCTTCGTCGTTTCCCGCACGATCAGCTCGAACCCGACATCCACCCTTGCGCCTTCGGGAACAATGGCATCCTTTTCCGCCTCCAGTATCGAAAGCAGCAACTCGCCCGCTTTGCGGCCGATCATCTGGGCATCGACGCGGATCGTTGAAATCGCCGGGTAACATTGCCGGCCAATATCGAAGTCGCCGAAGCCGAGGATGGAAATGCGGTCAGGGACACTGATTCCCCTTCGATGACATTCCATCAGCGCGCCGACGGCGGAAATATCCGATACGGCGAAGATGGCCTCGACATCTGGCGCCTTGGCCAGCAGCGAGCCGAGGGTCTTTGCCCCGTGGTCATAGGAGACCGGGGCGCTGCCTTCGCGGATGATGAGGTCATCGGCAATACCGGCTTCCCGCAGGGCCGCGCCGAAACCGAGCAGGCGGCTTTCGCCGCGCCAGTCCTTCACATCGCCATCGGCCCTTGAGCCGAGCGCGCCGATTCGCTTGAAGCCAAGCGATATCAGATGTTTGGCGGCAGTTCTTCCCACTTGGTAATTGGAAAAACCGACCGCATGGTCGATCGGGTGTTCGGGAACATCCCAGATTTCCACGATCGGGATACCGGCGCGCATCAAAACTTCGCTCGCCATCTTGGTATGCACCGTGCCGGCGACGACGATGGCATCGGGGCGGCGCTCCATCATGGTGCGGATGACGCGTTCCTCCTCCTGCAGATCGTACATCGTATAGCCGATCAGCAACTGGTAGTCGGCGGCGCGCAGCGCATTGGCAAGCCCCTGTGCACTATCGGCGAAGTTGGAGTTGGTGAGCGTCGGCAGGATGGCGGTGATGAAATTGGTGCGGCGGGAGGACAGCGAACCGGCGATCCGGTCAGGCACATAGCCCAGCTTCTCGATGGCTTTCATCACCTTCTGGCGGGTCTCTTCGGACACCAGGGCGGGATCGGCCAGCACCCGCGAAACGGTCATCTTGGAGACGCCCGCGAGTTTCGAGACATCGCTCATGGTTGCTTTTTTTGACGTGACTAACGCTGCGGCCAAGGGCGTGCGCTCCACCAAAGCATGTCTCCCTAAATTCGAACCGGTTCAGGACAAGACATACACGAAGACAATAAGGGAAAGCACGCCGTATGATTGCAGATCGATGCGGCGTGCACCGGATTTATGCGACGCGGCTATAGACCAGATGGTAAAAACGTCCGTCGCACATGCTCATCATCTCATCCGTCAGCACCCGACCTTCCAGCCGGACGGGGGAAACCAGCGCTTCCTCCACTGCTTCCATCGACGGATAGTCGATTTCCTGCACCATGATGATCGAGGCCGCGTCCGGATCGGTGCGCTCGGTGCGCATCACCCGAACGGCCTGCGCATTCGGCATGCGTTTCCAGACCGGCAGCAATTTCTCCTCGACGATACGGAAAAACTCCTCCTCCCGGCCGGGGTGAATCCTGCCTTCGAAAATTGCCGAGCGTGTGTACATGTTTCCTCCCGAATGATTGCCGACCGAAACAGTTCTGTAGATCGGACTTGCAATGATACCGATAACATGCATTATTGATCCTGCCAAGAACGTGAAACGGTGTCGAACAGAGGAAAATCGATAACCAGCCGAAAACATTGAATTTCATAGGATATTCATCTGGTTTTGTGCTTTCGCGGTTTCTTGGGAGGAGTTTTTAGTCAATCGCGTTAAAATGTTATCGAGAACATTTTTCGGTTTGCGCAAGGCCGCTGTTCCATTTTGGGCAGCCACTATAAGGTTGGAGGAGAAACCATGAGCATATCCAGATTTCTGAAGAACATGACCGTTGCCGTCGGTGTTGCAGCAGCAACGCTTGCCGCAACCACGTCCGCCCATGCCGTCTCGATCAGCGAGATCACGGCACGCGGCAAGGTCAAGATCGGTGTTCTGACCGGTGCGCCGCCGATGGGCATGGTGGATGAGAAGGGCAATCCTTCCGGTTACGACGTGGATGTCGCCAATCTCATTGGTTCTTACCTGTCGCTGCCGGTGGAACTGGTGCCGCTGACACCGCCTGCGCGTATTCCCGCACTTCAGACCGGCAAGGTCGATTTCCTTGTTGCGACGCTCGCGCCGACCGGTGAACGCGCCAAGACCGTGATGTTCACGCAGCCCTACAGCGCCTTCAACATGGACATCATTTCCGGCAAGGACCAGAAGTTCGAAAATCTCGACAGCCTCAAGGGCAAGCGCGTTTCGGTCAATCGCGGTTCCTCGCAGGAAACCGCGCTGCGCAAGGCCAATGTCGAAGGTCTCGAAATCGTCGTTTACGAAGACGATTCCACCAGCGCCCAGGCACTGCTCGCCGGTCAGGTGGATGCCGTGGCATTGCCGTCCACGGTTGGCGAAGCGATCATCAAGCAGCGTCCGGAAGCCGGTCTGCAGGTCGGTTTCACCTTCTTCCAGCAGGGCAATTCCATGGCGACCAAGCTTGAGGATTTCGAGCTGCGCCAATGGCTCAACACTTCCATCTACCTCATGAAGATGTCCGGCGATCTCGACCGCATCTCGGTCAAGTGGACCGGCCGTCCGCTGCCGCAATTGCCAAGCTTCTGATTGAGCCTTTCAACGCGCCCGCCGGGAAGATTTTCGGCGGGCCCGGGAAATGTCAACGGAGTGACGCATGTCCTATACATTCCAATTCGGCGCGCTCGCCCAGTATCAGAACGAGATTCTGAACGGCATATGGCTGACGATCAAGCTGTCGGTCCTGTCCATCGTGCTCGGCTGCGCTTTCGGCATTCTTTTGGCCTCGCTGCGGTCCATCAATGGCGGCATCGTCCGCATCATCGTGGACGGTTATGTGGAAGTCATCCGCAATACGCCGTTTCTCGTGCAGCTTTTCATCGTCTATTTCGGCCTGCCGGGCCTCGGCTTCAGGGTAGGGGCGGATACGGCGGCGCTGATCGGTATGACGATCAACCTCGCGGCCTATTCGACGGAGATCATCCGCGCCGGCATCGAGGCGGTGCACAAGTCGCAGATCGAGGCGGGCGAGGCGCTCGGCTTTACCAAGTATCAGATCTATCGCCACGTCATCATCGTGCCGGCCATCGCCAAGGTCTATCCCTCGCTGTGCAGCCAGTTCGTGCTGATGATGCTGGCATCGAGCATATGTTCGGCCATTTCCACCCATGAGCTTGCGGCCGCCGCAGCCTTCGTGGAATCGCAGACCTATCGCTCCTTCGAGGTCTATATCGTCGTCACGCTCATCTATCTTGCGCTGGCGCTCAGCCTGCGGCTCATCCTTGCCCTTGTCGGCATGTGGCTGTTCGGCCGCCGCGTTGCCCGCAAGACGATGACCGCCATGCCGGAGGTGCAGTCATGACTCTTCGAACTTTCGGCTGGAACGAATTCGGCTTCCTGCTGACCGCGCTGCAATGGACCGTGCTTCTGACGATCATTGCGCTTATCGGCGGCGGCATCGTCGGCTTCTTCGTGGCGCTCGCCCGCACCTCGAACTTCAAGGCGCTGCGCATTGCCGCCGGCACCTATATCCAGGTGATCCAGGGCATTCCGGTGCTGATGATCCTGTTCCTGTCTTATTACGGCCTCAGCCTTGCCGGGCTGGAACTGCCACCGCTCTTTGCCGCCGGCGCCTCGATGACGATTTACACATCGGGTTATCTCGCGGAAATCTGGCGCGGCTGCATCCAGGCGGTGCCGAAGCAGCAATGGGAAGCGTCGGAATCGCTGGCGCTGACCCGCGCCCAGCAATATCGCTACGTCATCCTGCCGCAGGCGATCCGCATTTCGCTACCGCCGACCGTCGGTTTCGCCGTTCAGGTCGTCAAGAATACGTCCATCGCATCGATCATCGGTTTCGTCGAACTGGCGAGAGCGGGGCAGCTCATCAACAATGCCACGTTCCAGCCGTTCCGCGTCTTCGTCGCCGTGGCCGTGCTTTATTTCATCGTCTGCTACCCGTTGTCCCAGCTCTCGCGTTGGCTGGAAAGGAGGCTTCATGCCGGAAGTAATCGTTGAAAACGTTCACAAGAGCTTTGGCGCTCTGGAAGTCCTCAAAGGCGTGTCGCTGACGGTCGGCCGCGGTGAAGTCTTCGCCCTCATCGGCCGCTCGGGTTCGGGCAAGAGCACGCTGCTGCGCTGCATGAACGGGCTGGAGAAGATCAATTCCGGCCGTATCGAAATTGCAGGTCATGCGATCGGGGAAGATGCCAAGGCGCTGCGCAAGCTGCGCACCGATGTCGGCATCGTGTTCCAGAGCTACAATCTCTTCCCGCATCTGACGGTCGGCGAAAACATCATGCTCGCGCCGCGTATCGTCAAGGATGTGGCGAAATCGGAAACCAAGGATATTGCCCGCGAAGTTCTGCAACTCGTCGGCCTTTCGGAGAAATTCGATTCCTATCCGGATCAGCTTTCCGGCGGCCAGCAGCAACGTGTGGCGATTGCCCGCTCGCTCGCCATGCGGCCGAAGGTGATGCTGTTCGACGAGGTGACCTCGGCGCTCGACCCTGAATTGACCGAGGAAGTGCTGACCGTCATGGAAAATCTCGCCAAAGACGGCATGACCATGATTCTCGTCACCCATGAAATGGCCTTTGCACGCCGCGTGGCGACCGAAACCATCTTCATGCACAAGGGCAAGATCTGGGAGCAGGGCCGTTCTTCGGAACTCTTCGCCAATCCGCAAACGCCGGAACTCCGGCAATTCGTCAAGGCCGATGTGAAGTAGTTCACCGGCGCAAAGGAAACTTCATGACCACTGAAATCGTGCAATTGTGCCCGCTCATCCCGGCACTGGAAGAAGAACTCGCGCAGCGCTTCACCGTGCATCGCCTGTTCGAGGCTGCTGACAAGGCGGCGTTGCTCGCTGAAAAGGGTGCGGCGATCCGAGGCGTCGTCACCGGCGGCCATATCGGCCTGCCGGCGGATATTGGCGCTGCACTTCCCAATCTTGAAATTGTCGCCATCAACGGTGTCGGTTTCGACAAGGTCGATCTGGCTGAAGCCAAGCGGCGCGGTTTTCGCGTCTCCAATACGCCTGACGTGCTGACCGCTGATGTCGCCGACCTCGCGCTTGGCCTCGTTCTGGCGCAGGCGCGCAAGCTGCCGCAGGCGGACCAGCATGTGCGCACCGGCCAATGGCTGAAGGGCGATATGGGGCTTTCCACCCGCGTGGCCGGTCGCCGTTACGGCATTTTCGGCCTCGGCCGCATCGGTCAGGCAATCGCAAAGCGGCTTGAAGGTTTCGATGCGCGCATTTCCTACACCGCCAGAAACCGCCGCGATGTCGCCTATGATTATTATGACAGCATCGAGGCGCTTGCCGCCAATTGTGATGTACTGATCATCGCCGCCGCCGCTACGGCCGAAACGCGCCATATCGTCAATGCGGATGTGCTGAAGGCCCTCGGCCCCCAGGGTGTGCTCGTCAATGTGGCGCGTGGTTCGCTGGTGGATGAGAAGGCGCTTGTCGAAGCTCTTGCCAGCGGCACGATCGGTGGCGCGGCGCTGGATGTCTTCGAGGATGAGCCGCGTGTGCCGGAAGCGCTTTTCGCTTTCGACAACGTCACGCTCGCTCCGCATGTCGGCAGCGGCACGCACCAGACGCGCCGCGCCATGGCTGATCTCGTTCTCGCCAATCTCGATGCCCATTTTGCCGGCAAAGAACTGCCGACGCCGGTGGTTTGACGGTCAACGAATTGCCGCCTGTGGTTTTGACGGCGCAGCTTCTGTTGCGCCGTTTTGATTCAGGGAGGTTGCTGCAAAAGGCTGGTTTCCCGGCAATCTACTGTCGTTGTTCATATTTATATAAGACGTATAATCCTACTATTCTGCTTCCTTATAAAATGATGAGGCGGAGAGGTGCGTTCCAAAGGCCCGAAGACACCCGAAGAGAACCGGATGTCGCGAAAAAAGCGCGATGTCACGCCATCCGCCACTCCTGACATGAGCGAAAACAGCAATCCTTCCGACCGGCACGCGCTTCTGGAAGCGATGATCGACCACGTGCCGGATTTTATCTATGCGAAGGATCTGGAAGGGCGCTTTCTTTTCGCCAATCGCGCCATCGTCACCGAAAACGGCTTTGACACCGTCGAGCAACTGATCGGGCTCACCGACTACGATATCAATGGTGAAGCGGCGCAGCGCGCCGGCATTCCCGATACCGAGGCGCGGGTGATGCGCACCGGCGAACCGGATCTCGGTTACGAGGAACGCGCCATGCGCGGCGATATCGACCGCTGGCTCATGATGTCGCGCGTGCCGCTGAAGGACAAGGCCGGCAACATCATCGGCGTGGTCGGCGCCTCGCGGGATATAACCCAGAAAAAGGCCTCGGAAAGACTGCTTCAGGCGCAGGCGCATATTCTGGAAATGATCGTCGCGGCGGCGCGTATCGAGGATTTTCTCGAGGAGTTCGTCAAGGCCATCGAAAATCTCGCGACCGGACTGGCCTGCGCGGTGCGGGTGTTCGATGCGGCGGAAGGGGAACCTTCCGTTTATGCCTCGCCGGCACTGGCGCAGCAGGAGGGGCTGGCCGCGCTTGTTTCCAGCGTCAGCGATCCTGAGAGCCTTGTCCATCCGGCAGAACACATGGCCTTCAGTTTCGATATTCCCGCCAGCGAAGGCAAGGCGCATGGTTTCGTCTGGTGCATGCTGGCCGGCCGCCAGCCGGATGCGGCGCTGGTGGAGTTTATCGGCGCTGCGGCGCGCATGGCGGGGCTGGCGATCGACCGCAAAAGGGCGGCGGAACATATCGCCTTCCTGGCGGATCACGATATGCTGACCCGGCTGCCGAACCGCCGTTTCCTCGATACGAGACTGCCGGAAATACTGGCGGCGGCGGCAAAGGCGAACCGAAGGGTCGGTATCGGTTTTCTCGATCTCGACAATTTCAAGCAGATCAACGATACGCTCGGCCACAGCATCGGCGACGCGTTGCTGTCGAAAACCGCCGAGCGCATTGCGAAAAGCCTCCGGAAGAACGATCTGGTTCTCAGGGTGGGCGGCGACGAGTTCGTCATCATTCTCGAAGAGCGCAGGGACGATGTCGAAAACCGCCTGCAGCGCATCCGCGCCGCTGTCTCGCAGCCATTGCGTATCGGCAATTACGATATCAAGGTCACATGCAGCATCGGCATGGCCTTTTTCCCGGAACATGGGGAAACCACGGCGGAAATCGTTGCGGCGGCCGATCTCGCCATGTATGAAGCCAAACATACCGGGCGCGACAGCATTGCCACCTTCACCCCGAATATGGCGGATGATCTGAGAAAGAAGTTCACCCGCATCGAGGAACTGCGCAAAGCCGTAAAGAGGGACGAGTTTGTGCTGCACTTCCAGCCGCAGGTCGATCTTTTCAGCAGCCGGATCAGCGGCGTGGAGGCGCTGGTGCGCTGGCAGCATCCCACGGAAGGTTTGCTCGGTCCTGCGGAATTCATCGGGCTTGCGGAAGAAACCGGTCTGATCGTCGAGCTCGGAGAAAGCATTCTCGAAAAGGCCTGTCGTCAGGCGCAGGCATGGGCCGCCGCCGGCCTGTCGCCCGTCAAAATGGCGGTCAATATCTCTCCGCGGCAGTTTCAGGGCGGGCTGGTGCAGCAGATCAGGTCGGTGCTGAAGGAAACCGGGCTTGCGCCATGCCTGCTGGAAATCGAAATCACCGAGACGCTCATCATTCAGGATGTCGAAACATCGGTGCGGATCATGCGGGCCATCAAACAGATGGGTGTCAGCCTGGCGCTGGATGATTTCGGTATCGGTTATTCCTGCCTCGGCATGCTCAAGACATTCCCGCTGTCATGCATGAAGATAGACCGCTCGTTCCTCACCCATCTGCCGGAAAAGACCAAGGACAGCGCCATCGTCTCGATCATGATCCAGCTTGCCGGATCTCTCGGCATCGATGTTATTGCCGAAGGCGTGGAAGCCGGCGAGCAGGCGACATTTCTGCGTGATGCCGGCTGCCCCTACGGTCAGGGTTATTACTTCAGCCGCCCGGTGCCGGCAGAGGCGATCGAAGACATGCTGGCGAAGACGACGATATTCGCGACTGGTTTACCCGAAGGCCGCCTATAGGCCGCTCGGGCGGCCGGTTGTTTCAGATCGGCCAGATATGGCTTTCCGGGAGAGGCCGGGTGGCTTTGCCGCCTTTGCCCTGTGCGGTTCTGTAACGAAACCACTTCGTTTCCCCTAGCCTGTAAGATGTCTCCCGATCCCGTGCGGAACGGGAGATGTTTCATTCTATCGATTTACAATTTATTATTCTATGAATATTTATATAAGTAATAAATTATATTATTTCGAAATAAGAATTCAAAATATTATATTTTAAACTATTAACTTGTTGTAATTTTACTACGAAATTAAAATGCTTACTTTATCTGTATTTGTATTCCGTCGATTTAAATTGCGAGTCTGCGGCAACTTCTGTCATTTGCTGAATCAGCGCAGGGAAGCGGGCGGCAGGGAAAAGACCAGCCCTCAAATTTGCGCATTCGTTGAAAAATTTTTGACTGGAGATTACAAATGAACATCAAGAGCCTTCTCATCGGCTCCGCTGCGGCTCTCGCAGCAGTATCCGGCGCACAGGCCGCTGACGCCATCGTCGCTGCCGAGCCCGAGCCCATGGAATATGTTCGCGTCTGCGACGCTTTCGGCACCGGCTTCTTCTACATCCCCGGCACTGAAACCTGCCTGAAGTTCGACGGTTACGTTCGTTTCCAGACCGACTTCGGTCGTGACCAGTCCGGCACGTCCGACTGGGATTCCTTCACCCGCGCCCAGTTCAACGTCGACACGCGTTCGGACACCGAGCTCGGCGCTCTGCGCGGCTACTTCGGTTTCCGTGGCCAGGCTGATAACGACACTGATCGTAACGTCGTTCTCGACCAGGCTTTCATCGAACTCAGCGGCCTGAAGGTCGGTTTTTACTACAACTGGTGGGATGACGGTCTCTCCGGTGAGTATGACCAGCTCAGCTCCAACCGCACCCGTCTGAACGCCATCCGTTACACCTACGACGCTGGTTCCTTCTATGTCGGCGCTGCTGTTGAGGAACTGGAAGGCTCGCGTAAGGGCGTTTCGGAACTCGGCGTCACGAAGGGCGGTGCGTTCAAAACCGGGACGAACAAAGCCGGGACGAACGATGTCGGCATCAGCGCTATCATCGGCGCCAAGTTCGGCGGCGTTAAGGCCAACCTGCTCGGCGGTTACGACACCAACCAGGAAAACGGTGCAATCCGTGCAATCGTCACGGCTGACATCGGCCCGGGCACGCTCGGTATCTCCGGTGCATGGGCTTCCGGCGCCAACTACTATTACGAAGAGTCCGAGTGGACGGTTGCTGCTGAGTACGCCATCAAGGCAACTGATAAGCTCACCATCACCCCCGGTTTCCAGTACTTCGGCACGATCGATATCGGTGCTAACAACGATTTCGTTGGCGACCGCGACGCATGGCGCGCTGGCGTAGCTGTTGGCTACAAGATCACCTCGGGCTTCTCCACGCTCGCTTCGGTTACCTATCAGGACGTAGACGGTCGTGAAGGCGTAAACGGTGGCGGCGACAAGTGGACCGGCTTCGTTCGCCTGCAGCGCGCGTTCTAATAGTCTACAAAAAGCATAGTAGGGTTAGACAACTCAGATCCACCCCGTTTCCGAACGGGTGAGTAACTAGCTCCAGTCAAAGTTTCTGACATGATGTCAGGTTTACTCCCCGGACCCCTCCAGGCCGGGGAGTTTTTGCGCTTATAGTCGATGCATGGATGGCGGCTCCGTCCATTTGGTTGGAGAATGCGTGCGGGC
Organism: Agrobacterium sp. 22-221-1; assembly: GCF_053522445.1. NCBI lineage: Bacteria > Pseudomonadati > Pseudomonadota > Alphaproteobacteria > Hyphomicrobiales > Rhizobiaceae > Agrobacterium > Agrobacterium sp. 22-221-1. The sequence goes on along the minus strand of NZ_JBNWCL010000006.1, from coordinate 90,529 downwards.
TTGCTACTTCTCCTTTGCTCCCCCAAATGTGTTGCAGCAAAATCGGCTATCCCGTGATGAGGGCGATTGAGTAATTGTCTGCAATATGAAATATTATTGTATACAATAAATCAGGTGCTCCCATGGAATTCGATTTTACCGCGCTTGAGCCGCAGAGCCGTTATCGTTTGCTGACCAATTTTATCGGTCCACGGCCGATAGCGCTTGTCACGACGCGCTCGGCCGCTGGCCACAATAATGCCGCGCCGATGAGCTTTTTCAACGTTTTCTCCCATGATCCGCCAATCGTTGTTCTCGGCATCCAGCCGCGTGTGACGGGCGAGGAGAAGGACACGATGGCCAATATTCGTCGCACCGGCGAATTCGTCATCAACATGGTCGATATGGCTCTGTCCGAACAAATGCTTGTCTGCGGCCTCGGTTTCGACAGCGAGGTGGATGAACTTTCGATTGCCGGATTGACGGCCACGCCCTGCAGCAAGATCGATGCGAGCTTTGCGGCGGAATCGCCCTGCGCCTTCGAATGCCGTGTGGAGCGCCTGATCGATTATCCGCGCCGTACCCTGGTATTGGGCGAAGTCGTGCACATGCATGTCCACAAGGATTGCCTCGATGCGGAGGGGCGTTATGTCGATCCGGACCGATATCAGCCGATCGCGCGCCTGCATGCCGATAATTACATCACCTCGGATCGCCAATTCGTCCTCAAGGCGCCCGCGATGACCGACTTCATCAAGCCGGATGGCGAGTGAAGGTTCTCGCGGCTGAAGCGCCGAATACCTTTTGCCTGCCACCGCAAACTCGAGAAAATGAGAGGGCAGGGCATCGGGGCGGCGATGACGATTGGTTTCGTTTCCCGGCGCTATGCGGCAGGTCAGGCGAAACGACGGATGGGTCAATGCCGCGATAAAGCTGAGTCCAGTGCGGTTGGAGTGGTTGACTGAACGTCGACGCCCATGACTGCCCGTGCCTGACGGAATCCAGTCCTGCCACCCCGCGCGGTTTCAGGAAAACAACGGCATCCATTTGCGGGCTTCCCCGCCTCGTTCTAGTGTTATTCCGCTCGCACCATCCGCAGGGTCGCGAGCGACGCGGGAGGACGCATGATCGACAAGCTGGAATTTTTCATCGCATTGGCGCGCGCAGGGCATTTTGGCCGCGCGGCGGAGGAGTGCGGCGTTTCCCAACCCAGTCTCTCGGCCGCGATCCGGCAGCTGGAGGACCAGCTTGGTGTCGTTCTTGTGGTGCGTGCGGCGCGTTATCAGGGGCTGACACCGGAGGGCCAGCGTGTTCTCGAATGGGCGCGTCGCATCGTCGCCGATACGCGCACCATGCGTGAGGAAATGCGGGCGGCGCGCAAGGGTCTGGCGGGCCACATCCGCCTTGCGGTCATTCCGACGGCGCTTGCGATGGTGCCGCGATTGACGGAATCCTTTCAGGCGCGGCATCCCGACGTGACCTTTTCCGTGACGTCACGCACCTCGCTTCAGGTCCTGAGCCAGATCGAAAACCTCGAGATCGATGCGGGAATCAGCTATCTCGACAATGAACCTCTTGGTCGAGTGACCACGGTGCCGCTTTATTCGGAGCGATATCACCTGATTGCAGCAGCCGGAACGCCGCTCGCCGATCAGGAAAGCGTTACCTGGAAGCAGGTTTCAGGTCTTAGGTTATGCCTATTGACTTCGGATATGCAGAACCGCCGCATCATCAACAAGCATATGGCTGAAGCGGGCGTAGAGGTGAAGCCGACATTGGAGTCTAACTCCATGATTGTGCTGTTTTCGCATATCCGAACCGGACAATGGGCTTCAATAATGCCGCGTAACATAGCGGAATCATTCGGTTTTCCAAAGCAGATCAGAATGATACCGATTACCGAGCCGGATGCGGAACATCTGGTGGGGCTGATCGCAACCTATCGCGAACCACACACACCGCTCGTTTCCGCGCTTCTTCATGAGGCGCGCCAGCGTGCAGCGGCGATGGCTTTTGATAGGAATTTCCTATCGGTTGACGAAAACACATTATTGACCTGATCCGGCCGACCTCGCCATTCTCCCGAACCATGCAGGGGCTGCGCTGACACTGAAACATGTGCCGCTCGCCATACCTGTCCCTGTCGGTTTGGGAGGACTGGCTTATGAATATCCGTGCGGTTGCCGCAGATGAGGCGGCCCGTGTTTCCGCTATCATTGACGAACTTCTCCACCTGGAGGGGCCATTGCTGCCCATTCTACACGCGGTGCAGGAAGAATTCGGCTACATACCGGAAAGCGCCAAGCAGATCGTTGCATCCGCGCTGAATATATCGCGCGCCGAGGTTCATGGCGTCGTGACCTTCTATCCTGATTTTCGCGATCATCCGTCCGGCCGGCATGTGCTGAAGCTCTGTCGCGCCGAAGCTTGCCAGTCGATGGGTGGCGAGCCTCTTGCGGAAACCATCAAGAACCGGCTCGGCCTCGACTGGCACGAAACGGCAGCCGACGGTTCCGTCACGCTGGAGCCGGTCTTCTGTCTCGGGCTTTGCGCACAGGCGCCCGCGCTGATGCTGGATGGCGAACTTCATGCAAGACTGGATGAGGACTGTCTTGGCGACATTCTGGCGGAGGCGCGCCGATGAGTGTCACAGTTTTTGTACCGGGCGATTCCGCCGCGCTTGCCGTTGGCGCAGACCGTGTCGCCGAAGCGATCGGCCGCGAGGCAGCCAGCCGTAACCTCGATGTGCATATTGTACGTAATGGCTCGCGCGGCATGCTCTGGCTTGAAGTGCTGGTGGAAGTGCGCACCGAACATGGCCGCATCGCTTACGGGCCGGTCAAGGCCAGCGACGTTGCTTCGCTTTTCGACGCGGGTTTTCTCGCCGGCGGCGAGCATCGTCTCTGTCTCGGGCCGACGAAGGACATTCCGTTCCTGAAAAGCCAGACGCGTCTTACATTTGCCCGCTGCGGCGTTACCGATCCATTGTCGCTTGCGGATTACCGCGCCTATCAGGGCTTGAAAGGCCTCGAAAAAGCCGTCGCCATGGCGCCGCTCGATATCGTTGCGCAAGTAACCGAAAGCGGACTGCGCGGACGCGGGGGCGCGGGTTTCCCGACCGGTATCAAATGGAAGACCGTCGCCGATGCGGTGGCCGACCAGAAATACATCGTCTGCAATGCCGATGAGGGTGACAGCGGCACCTTCGCCGACCGCATGATCATGGAAGGCGATCCCTTCGTGCTGATCGAAGGCATGGCGATTGCCGGTCTCGCCGTCGGCGCGACGAAAGGTTTCATCTATACGCGTTCGGAATATCCTTACGCCATCAAGGTCATGGAGCAGGCGATCGAGATTGCCCGCCGCGAAGGTATCATCGGCCCATCCGTGCTTGGTTCCGGGCGGGCCTTCGATCTCGAAGTGCGCATGGGTGCCGGCGCCTATGTCTGCGGCGAGGAAACCTCGCTTCTGAACAGTCTGGAAGGCAAGCGCGGAACCGTGCGCGCCAAGCCGCCGCTTCCTGCTTTGCAGGGCCTGTTCGGCAGGCCCACCGTCGTCAACAATGTGATTTCGCTCGCCTCCATTCCGGTCATCATGGATCGCGGCGCGGCGTTTTATCGCGATTTCGGCGTCGGCCGCTCGCATGGCACCATCCCCATCCAGCTTGCCGGAAACATCAGGCATGGCGGGCTTTATGAGACCGCCTTCGGCCTGCCGCTCGGGCAGCTGGTCAATGATATCGGTGGCGGCACGATCACCGGCCGCCCGGTCAAGGCGGTGCAGGTGGGCGGTCCGCTCGGGGCCTATTTCCCGGTTTCGCTGTTCGACACGATCTTCGACTATGAAGCCTTTACCGCCGCCGGTGGCCTGATCGGCCATGCGGGTATCGTGGTTTTCGACGATACCGCCGATATGCTCCATCAGGCGCGGTTCGCGCTGGAATTCTGCGCCGTCGAAAGCTGCGGCAAGTGCACGCCCTGTCGCATCGGCTCCACGCGCGGTGTCGAGACGGTGGACAGGATTGCGCTCGGTATCGAGCGGGAGAAAAATACGGCGCTCCTCGCAGACCTCTGCGAAACCATGAAATTCGGTTCGCTCTGTGCGCTCGGCGGCTTCACGCCCTATCCCGTCATGAGCGCGCTCCGGCATTTCCCTGATGATTTTGCCCCCACCCCACGTGTTGAAGCGGCGGAGTAAGACCATGGCCCTTGTGACAGAATTCGACTATGGAACCCCCAAATCCCACGCAACGGACATGGTGACGCTCACCATCGACGGCAGGCAGGTGACTGTGCCTGCGGGAACCTCGATCATGCGCGCCTCGCGCGAAGCGGGTATCGATGTTCCAAAACTCTGCGCCACCGACATGGTGGATGCCTTCGGTTCCTGCCGCCTCTGTCTGATCGAGGTGGAGGGCCGCAATGGCACCCCTGCCTCCTGCACCACGCCCGTCGCCCCCGGCCTCGTCGTGCACACGCAGACGGAACGGCTGAAGCAGATCCGCAAGGGCGTGATGGAGCTTTATATCTCCGATCACCCGCTCGACTGTCTGACCTGCGCCGCCAATGGCGATTGCGAGCTGCAGGATATGGCGGGTGCCGTTGGCCTGCGCGATGTGCGTTACGGTTACGAAGGCGACAACCACGTCAAAGCCCGCACCGGCGATGGCGATCTCAATGCCCGCTGGATGCCGAAGGATGAAAGCAATCCCTATTTCACCTACGATCCTTCCAAATGCATCGTCTGCTCCCGTTGCGTGCGCGCCTGCGAGGAAGTGCAGGGCACCTTCGCGCTGACGATCGAAGGGCGCGGTTTCGAAAGCCGAGTATCGCCCGGTGCACATGAGGCGTTCCTCGATTCCGACTGCGTTTCCTGCGGCGCCTGCGTGCAGGCCTGTCCGACGGCGACACTCACCGAAAAATCGGTGATCGAGATCGGCCAGCCGGAACATTCGCTGGTCACGACCTGCGCCTATTGCGGTGTCGGCTGCTCCTTCAAGGCGGAAATGCGCGGTGAAGAGCTGGTGCGCATGGTGCCGTGGAAGGACGGGCAGGCCAATCGCGGCCATTCCTGCGTCAAGGGCCGCTTCGCTTATGGTTATGCCACCCACAGGGACCGCATTCTCAACCCGATGATCCGCGAAAAGATCAGCGATCCATGGCGGGAAGTCACATGGGAGGAGGCCTTCTCTCACGTTGCCTCGGAGTTCCGGCGTATCCAGGGTCAATATGGCCGGGAATCCATCGGCGGCATTACCTCGTCCCGCTGCACGAACGAAGAAACCTTCCTCGTCCAGAAACTCATCCGCGCCGGCTTCGGCAATAACAACGTCGATACCTGCGCGCGCGTCTGCCATTCGCCGACCGGCTACGGTCTCGGCCAGGCGTTCGGCACCTCCGCCGGCACGCAGAATTTCGATAGCGTCGAGCAGTCCGATGTGGTGCTTGTCATCGGCGCCAATCCGACCGATGGGCATCCTGTTTTCGGCTCGCGGCTGAAAAAGCGGCTACGACAGGGCGCGAAGCTCATCGTCATCGATCCGCGCCGTATCGATCTCGTCCGCACGCCGCATGTGGAGGCGTCCTTCCACCTGCCGCTGAAGCCCGGAACGAATGTCGCGGTGCTGACGGCGCTTGCGCATGTCATCGTCACGGAAGGCCTGTTCAACGAAGCCTTCATTCGCGAGCGCTGCGACTGGTCGGAATTCGAGGATTGGGCCGCTTTCGTTGCCGAACCCCAGCATAGCCCGGAAGAAACCGAAAGCTTTACCGGTGTGCCGGCGGAAGAGGTGCGCGGTGCCGCACGTCTTTATGCCAGGGGTGGCAATGGCGCCATCTATTACGGGCTCGGTGTCACAGAACACAGCCAGGGGTCTACCACGGTGATGGCAATCGCCAATCTGGCCATGGCGACCGGCAATATCGGCCGCCCCGGTGTAGGCGTTAATCCGCTGCGCGGTCAGAACAATGTTCAGGGTTCCTGCGACATGGGGTCTTTCCCGCACGAGCTTCCGGGCTATCGGCATATTTCCGACGATGCCACGCGCGACATCTTCGAGAAACTCTGGGGTGTGAAGCTCAACAACGAGCCGGGGCTGCGTATTCCCAACATGCTCGATGCGGCCGTGGATGGCAGCTTCAAGGGTATCTATATTCAGGGCGAGGATATTCTCCAGTCCGATCCGGATACGAAGCACGTTTCGGCCGGTCTCGCCGCGATGGAATGTGTCGTGGTGCACGATCTGTTCCTGAACGAGACGGCGAATTACGCCCATGTCTTCCTGCCGGGCTCCACCTTCCTCGAAAAGGACGGCACCTTCACCAATGCCGAGCGCCGCATCAACCGCGTGCGCAAGGTCATGTCCCCGAAGAACGGTTATGCCGACTGGGAAGTGACGCAGAAGCTGGCGCAGGCGATGGGTCTTGCGTGGAATTACGCGCATCCGTCCGAGATCATGGACGAGATCGCCGCGACGACACCGAGCTTTGCCGGCGTTTCCTACGACTATTTGGAAGAAAAGGGCTCGGTGCAGTGGCCCTGCAACGAGAAATTCCCGGATGGTTCGCCGATCATGCATGTGGACGGTTTCGTGCGCGGCAAGGGCAAGTTCATCCGCACCGAATATGTGGCGACGGACGAACGCACGGGGCCGCGGTTCCCGCTGCTGCTCACCACCGGCCGCATCCTGTCGCAATACAATGTCGGCGCGCAGACACGGCGCACGGAAAACGTCGTCTGGCATGAGGAGGATCGTCTCGAAATCCATCCGCACGATGCCGAACAGCGCGGCGTGAAGGATGGCGACTGGATCAAGCTCGCCAGCCGGTCGGGCGATACGACGCTGCGGGCGCTGATTACCGACCGTGTGGCGCCGGGCGTGGTCTATACCACCTTCCATCATCCCGGCACGCAGGCGAATGTCATCACTACCGACTTCTCCGACTGGGCGACCAACTGTCCCGAATATAAGGTGACCGCCGTGCAGGTATCGCCTTCCAACGGGCCGACGGAATGGCAGGAGGAATATGATGCGCTTGGCCGCCGTTCGCGGCGGATCAGCGGCAAGCTCGAAGCGGCGGAATAAGGAGGGCCGGGTGCGCCCGGCCCTGTCACACACAGAGGCGTCGGGCGGCAGCCGGCGCGGGGGAAGAGGTCATGTTGCTCAACCACACCGATGAAAAGCTGGTGAGAATGGCGAACCAGATCGCGACATTCTTTCTGTCGCAGCCGGAAGATATTCGCATCGAAGGTGTCGCCACCCACATCAACAAGTTCTGGGAACCGCGCATGCGACGCCGGTTCTTCGAGATGGTGGATGCCGGGGCCGGTGATTTTCTGCCGCTTGTGCTTGCCGCGTCGAAGAAGATCAAGCGGCCCGACGATCCGGCGGCCGATGCCGTGGGGCTCGGCGACGATGCCAAGGGCGCGCCGGGCGGCAAAGGACCAATTGCGGGCGAGTCCCTTTCGGAACCGAGCGTCCCGGAAAGCACAGAGGCTTGAGCGGCGCGACCGCAAAATCACATTTTCGGCCGGACGGGGGACGTTCGGCGATATCGGTGTTCGCCCGGCGGGGTGAACATGACATGTCCAGACATCCACGAGGGAGGTAATGTCAATGGCAGTAGCAGGTGCGACAGCGGGAGAGGCGGCGCAAGCCGGGTTCTTGGACCGCGAACGAATAATCGCAAGACCGGGTTTCAATCGCTGGCTGGTGCCGCCGGCAGCCCTTGCCATTCATCTATGCATCGGCATGGCCTATGGCTTCAGCGTGTTCTGGCTGCCGCTGTCGAAGGCGCTGCCGGCCACGGACCCCAGTTGCTCCAGCCTTACCCTTCTGGGTGCGCTGTTCACCACTGAGTGCAACTGGCGCGTGGCCGATCTCGGCTGGATCTATACGCTTTTCTTCGTTCTTCTCGGCTGCTCGGCGGCCATTTGGGGCGGCTGGCTGGAAAGAGTGGGGCCGCGCAAGGCCGGCTTCGTTTCCGCCTGCTGCTGGTGCGGCGGTATTCTGGTGGCGGCAATCGGGGTCATCACGCATCAGCTGTGGCTGATGTGGCTGGGCGCCGGTGTCATCGGTGGTATCGGTCTCGGCCTTGGCTATATTTCGCCCGTATCGACCCTGATCAAATGGTTCCCGGACCGTCGCGGCATGGCGACGGGCATGGCGATCATGGGATTTGGCGGTGGTGCGATGATCGGCGCGCCGCTTGCCAATCTGCTGATGAACAACTTCAAGACGGATGTTTCGGTCGGCGTCTGGCAGACTTTCGTCGTCATGGCCCTGATCTATTTCGTCTTCATGATGGCGGGCGCTTTCGGTTACCGCATTCCGCCATCGGGCTGGCGGCCGGAAGGCTGGACCGCGCCTTCCGCCAAAAGCGCCATGATAACCCATCGCCATGTGCATCTGCGCGATGCGCACAAGACGCCGCAGTTCTGGCTCATCTGGGCGGTGTTGTGCCTCAACGTTTCGGCAGGTATCGGCGTCATCGGCATGGCCTCGCCCATGCTGCAGGAAATCTTCGCAGGATCGCTGATCGGCCTGCCGGGCGTGGGTTTTGCGGATCTCGATGCCGGGCAGAAGGCGCAGATCGCGGCGATCGCTGCCGGTTTCACCGGGCTGCTTTCCCTGTTCAATATCGGCGGCCGCTTCTTCTGGGCGTCGATGTCCGACAAGATCGGCCGCAAGAACACTTATTTCTGCTTCTTCATTCTCGGCATCATTCTTTATGCGCTGGCGCCGACGCTTGCGACGATGGGCAACAAGGCGCTCTTCGTTCTGGCCTTCGGTATCATCCTGTCGATGTATGGCGGTGGTTTTGCGACCATTCCCGCTTATCTCGCCGATATTTTCGGCACGCAGTTCGTCGGCGCAATCCACGGCCGCCTGCTGACGGCGTGGGCGACTGCGGGCATCGCCGGCCCGGTCGTCGTCAACTACATCCGCGAAGCGCAGATCGCGGCGGGCGTGGCGCCAGGACCCGCGCTCTACACCAGCACCATGTATATTCTGGCGGGCATGCTGGCGATCGGCCTCGTGGCCAATGCCTTCGTGCGGCCGCTTTCGGACAGGTGGTTCATGTCGGATGCGGAGGTCGCGACGCTGCAGGCAAAGACGGCGGCCGCCAATGCCGGTCCGACAGGCTCCTTCGGCATCGGACGTGGCGGGCTCGACACCAAGGCGGCACTTGCCTGGGTTGCTGTCGGTATTCCGCTTCTGTGGGGCGTGTGGGTTACCGTGAAAAGCAGCCTTGCGCTGTTCGGCTGAGCATCCATCGGCCCGGAAAGCATATGCCGGCTCATGGCCGGCATATGATCTGATCAAAGCGAAAACGTGCAGCTTGCCGGTACGGCGTCCATCAGCGCCAGCTGGCAAGCAGTCCTTCGAGTGTTGCGCGATCTTCTTTGTCCAGACGGGCAAGTCCCGGCGCACGCACGGGGCCAACCGTCATCCCCAGAATTTCCATGGCTTCCTTCACCACGGTCACATTTGCGCCGTTGCGATATCGTGTCCGCAGCCGTTCGAACAATTCGATCTTTTCGATAATCTTCCGTGCGGCCGGGAAATCGCCGGCCGTCAGGGCGTCATGAACCTGCAGGGAAAATTGCGGCGCGACATTGACGAGACCGGATGTGAAGCCGCGCGCACCGACCGCCGCGAAGGCAGGCGCCCAGCTTTCAGCCAGCCCACAGACATATAGAGCGCCGTTTGGATCGGAAGCGGCAATCGCGCGCGACAGAAGCATAATGTCGGTCGTCGCGAACTTGATGCCGGCGACATTCGGGTGGCTGGCAAGCCGTACCATGTCATCGACCGAAAAGCCGTCCGCGCGGACATAGGCGACCAGCGGCAATTCGCTGCCCTCCGCAAGACCGATAAAATAGTCGATCTGCGATTGCGGGGCTGCAAAAGGGTCGACCGGCTGATGCGACATGACGGCGGATGCGCCCATTTCTTTTGCCTGACGCGCCATGGAGAGCGCTTCACGCTGCGAGCGTCCAATCGCCGCCGTAACCGGGGCTTTGCCGCTGACGCCTTTTATCGCAGCCTCATAAACCTTCAGAATTTCCGCGGGCGTCAAGGCGTAGAATTCGCCGGTATTGCCCGCCGCGACGATATTGTGGATGCCTGCTTTTGCGACGCGGGTGTAAACCTCGGCGGTAACACCGGTCTCCACTTCGCCGCTTGCATCGTAAGCCGTTACCGGAACGCCGGAGATGCCCTGCAGGGCCTGGCGAAAATCGAATGTCGTCATCAACTGGGTTCCTTAGGATCAAAAGTCATCTTCAGATGGAGAATTTGTGAACGGGCGTGCCGGCGACCGGGGCATCGAATGCGACAACCGTGCCTGCGGTGGTTATTCCGTCTGTCTCGGTGACGAGACTTGTGAGGTAGATCGTCTTGAGGTCGGGACCGCCGAAACACGGCATGGTCGGCCCCTTGAACGGCAGCCTGTAGACCTCGAACAATTTGCCGTCCGGTGAAAAGCGGTTGAGACGTCCCGCCTGAACGCCGGCGCTCCAGTAACAGCCCTCGCAATCGGTCGCCGCACCGTCCGGCCTGCCTTCATCGGGCGCGAAATCGTGCAGGCGTTCGGCCGGGCCGATTCTGCCGGTCGCGGGGTCAAAATCGAATACCTGATACATCAGCCCGCTGCTGTCGGAATGGTACATGCGCCTGCCGTCCGGACTCCAGGCAAGCCCGTTCGATGTGAACATGTCGCCATCGATGATGCATTCGATGCCGCCATCCGGAGCAACGCGATAGAGGCGTGCATTGCCTGTCTGTATCGCGGCCTCGTCGCGGGTCCCCACCCAGAAATGGCCGTCCGGACCAACCTTTCCATCGTTGAGGCGGCTGTTGGGCCGCCCGTCGTCCGGGTCGCAGAGAAGATCGAGCTTGCCGCTCGCGGGATCGAGAAGATGCACGCCGGTCTTGAGGCCGGCCACGATCAAGCCATTGTCGCAAAGCCCGAGACAGCCCACCTGGGCGGGCATGTCGTATCTGTCGAGTTTTCCGCCGGGATGCAGGCGGAAAATGGCGGGCGCGAGAATATCGACGAACCACAGATCGCCGGTTCGCTCGTCCCAGGCAGGCGATTCGCCGACCTTCAGCGGGATATCGATCAGGGAACGGAGCTTCGGTTCTATGATGTGCGGCTGGCTCACTGGTTCCTCTCCCTCATCCGCCCTTTATGATTCTGTTTTCGACATTGCAGGGTGCGGCCTAACTGCCGACGCCCTGAAACATGCGGGCGCGCGCCTTCAATATGTGGTCTTTCATCGCGTCATGCGCGGCCTGCTCGCGCCGCGCAAAAATCGCTTCCACGATGGCCGTGTGCTCGTTCTGCACCTCACGCACATGCTGCGGCGTCCGCTTGAGGCTGAGGCTGCGTGTCACTGACTGGCCGATGGCGAAATGGGGCTTGAACCAGATCCGCACCGTGATGTGGAACTGGTTATGGCTCGCCTTCGCGATGGCTTCGTGCAGGGCAAAGTCTTCCTCAGCACCGAGATCGTTGCGCTCGAGACACTGTTCCAGCGCGGCAATCGCCTGCTCGATACGCACCCTGTCCGCGGCCTGCCAGTTGCGCGCCGCAAGCTCAGCCGCGGAAGCCTCCAATCCGGCCCTGAACTCAAAAAAACGCTGCACGTCGGCCAGCGAGCCGACCGGCACCTGTTGCAACACGGAAGAATCCGGCTGCTGGCGCACATAGGAGCCGGATCCCTTTTGCGAAACGATAAGCTCGTCGTTCCGAAGCCGCTCCAGCGCTTCCCGCACAACCGGCCGCGACGCGCCGAACAGCGACGCCAGATTCTGTTCCGATGGCAGCCGCTCGTTCACGGGAAACCGCCCGTCCGAAATCATGCCGACGATTTTTTCGTAGATGATGTCGCTCAGCCGAGTTTCGCCTCGAGCGGCGGCAGATGCAGTGTGATTGTCCATCAGCAGCCCTTCCGTTGCAAATCGCTGAAGTTAATGGGTTTCCTGCATTTCAATCGCAACAGAAATACCGGGGTTTTTGTGCGCGAGGGGGCTGTCCTACCGATTTTTTCTTCAAGCCTGATCCTGAAAACCGGCCTACAAATAAAAAAGATGTAAAAATCTGTCAATACTTGTAATCATCTGAAAACGCCCATATGGTCTGCCCCTGCCGATGGAGGATCGGCGTGCTGGCTGGCCGGGAGGGCCGTTGCGGTTCGGTGAAAGCCGTCTCGCTGCCGGTGATTTTTTGGGAGGATTGTCGATGCGCGATGGCGAAGCATTTTCACTGGGCGTAACGCGCCGAACCTTTATGGCGGGTGTTGGCGGCGTGGCCGCCCTTTCCGTCATCGGGACCTCGGCGCGGGCTGCTGCCGGCAAACAGGCGCCGGAACTGGAGGCGCTGGTAAAGGACGGCAAATTGCCGCCTTTGGCCGAACGTCTGCCGAAAAATCCGATGGTGGTGACGCCGCACGAGAAAATCGGCACCTATGGCGGCACATTGCGCCGTGGCCTGCGCGGTTCGTCGGACCATAACGGCATCCTGCGCATGGTCGGCAATCAGGGTCTTGTCCGCTGGAACATGGATTTCACCGAGGTTCTGCCGAACCTTGCGGTGAAATGGGAAGTCAACGACGATGCCTCGCAATTCACCTTCCATTTGCTGGAGGGCGCAAAATGGTCGGACGGCCACCCCTTCACAGCCGATGACGTGGTGTTCGCCATCGAGGACTGCATCAAGAACAAGGAGCTTTACAGCGCCACCCCGGCGCAGCTTTCCGTGGCCGGCAAGGCGGTCGATGTCGAAAAAGTCGACGATTTCACGGTAAAGTTCAAATTCGCAGCGCCGAATGCGCTTTATCTCGAAAACCTCGCCACGCCGCTCGGCCAGCATCCGACGCTGTTTCCCAAGCACTATTGCAGCAAGTTCCTGCCGAAATACAACACGGCGCTCGATGCCGATGTGAAGGCGGCGGGTGTCTCCAGCTGGACCGAGCTGTTCCGCGCCAAATGCGGCGATATCGAAATTCCGTCCCGCTGGTCGAATGTCGACAAGCCGACGCTGGACCCGTGGGTGGTGAAAGAACCCTATTCCGGCGGTGCGACACGCGTGGTCATGACCCGCAATCCTTACTTCTGGCAGGTCGATACCGAAGGCAACCAGTTGCCTTATATCGATGAAATCAATTTCGGCATTTCGCAGGATGTCGAATCGCTGATGCTGAACGTCATTTCCGGCAAGATCGATATTCAGGAGCGCCATATCAGCGTTCTCGCCAACAAGCCGACCCTGTCTCAGAACATGAAAAAGGGTGACTACCGCCTGCTGACTTTGGTGCCGTCTGCCGCGCAGCAGTGCCAGATCTACCTGAACATCACCCACAAAGACCCGGCGATGCGCAAGATGTTCGCCGACAAGTCTTTCCGTCAGGCGTTGTCCATCGCGCTCAACCGGCAGGAAATTATCGACATCGTCTATTTCGGCCAGAGCGAGGGCTATCAGGCCGGGCCGCGCCCGACACATCCCTGGTACAATGAAAAGCTGGCGCGGCAATTCACCGAATACGATGCGGACAAAGCGAACGAGCTTCTGGACAAGGCCGGTTACGACAAGAAGAACGGCAACGGCATGCGGTTGCGGCCTGACGGCCAGCCTGTCTTCTTCTCGATTGACGTCATCCCGACGCTCTATCCCGATCTGGTCGATGCGCTGGAACTGGTGAAGGCACAATGGGCGCAGATCGGCGTCGACATCAAGGTCAACACCATCGAACGCGCGCTCTATTACACACGCGGCGATGACAACGCCCATGATGCCGCCGTCTGGCCCGGTCCCGGCGGTCTCGATCCGATGCTCGATCCGCGCGATTTCTTCGCCTTCCATCCGCAGGGTTCGCGTTACGCCATTCCGTGGGCGCTCTGGTACACCTCGAATGGCCAGAAGGGCGAAGAGCCGCCGGAAAGCCAGAAGCAGCGCTTCAAGCTGTTCGATGAGGCGCGCTCGACGGCCGACCTTGCCAAGCGTGGCGAGAAGATGAAGCAGATTTTCGACATTGCGGCGGAAGAGTTCGAGACAATCGGCCTCTGCCTTGCGGTGGGCGGTTTCGGCATCATCCGCAACAATCTGCGCAATGTGCCGGAAACGGAACCCGACAGCTGGACCTGGCCCAATCCCGGCCCGGCGCTGCCGCAACAGTTCACCTTCACAAGCTGACATCGTCACATGGGCGTCGCTGCCGTCACGCGGCGACGCCTCTCAGGTTGCTTCGACCACCCACAGCCGTCTCCTTGGTGGAGGGCGGCGCGTGCGGCACAATGTGATTGCGAGAACGACATGTTGCTTTTCATCGTAAAACGCCTGCTGTGGATGATACCGTCCCTGTTTGCCGTCAGTTTCCTTGCCTTTGTCCTGATCCAGCTGCCGCCCGGCGACTATGTGACGACCTATATCGCCACATTGGCCGCTTCCAACGAGGTCATCGACCACAATACGGCGGCGCAGCTGCGCGAACGTTTCGGCCTCGATGACCCGATGATCGTGCAATATCTGAAATGGATATGGGGCATCGTCAGCCGCGGCGATTTCGGCATTTCGTTCGAATGGCAGCAGCCGGTTTCAGGCCTCATCTGGGAGCGCATGGCGCTGACGCTGGTTCTGGCCATCGCAAGCCTTCTCGCAACCTGGGCCATCGCGCTTCCCATCGGCGTCTTCTCCGCCGTGCGCAAATATTCGATCGGCGATTATCTCTTCACCGCCTTTTCTTTCTTCGGCCTTTCCATACCCTCGTTCCTGCTGGCGCTGGTGCTGATGTATGTCGCGGCGGTGGAGTTCGGGGCCGATGTCGGCGGGCTGTTTTCCGCGGAATATGAGACCGCCTCGTGGAGCATCGCCAAGATGATGGACCTGATGGCCCATATCTGGCTGCCTGTTGCCATCCTCGCTGTGTCCTCCACCGCAAGCCTCATCCGTGTCATGCGCGCCAATATGCTGGACGAGTTGCCCAAGCCCTATGTCACCACCGCGCGGGCGAAGGGACTGTCGGAGTTCAAGCTGCTGACGAAATATCCGCTCAGAATTGCGCTCAATCCGTTCATCTCCACCATTGCATGGCTGTTGCCCAATCTCATTTCGGGCTCCGTGGTCGTCGCCATCGTGCTCAATCTGCCGACGGCCGCGCCTCTGCTCCTGCAGTCGCTGATGGCGCAGGACATGTATCTCGCCGGCGCTTTCGTGCTGCTGATCTGCGCGCTGACGCTGATCGGATCGCTGATCAGCGACATCCTGCTTGCGCTGGTCGATCCGCGCATCCGTCTCGAATAGGAGGGCGCCATGAGCGATATCACCATGACCACCAATGCCCGGCAGGACCGCGCCGCCGTCGCCTCGCAGTGGCAGCTCATCTGGTGGGCCTTCAAGCGCCACAAGCTGGCCATGGCCGCCCTGTTCATCACCATCGCCATGTATATCGTCGCGCTGGTGCCCGGCTTCTTCGCCATCAACGATCCGGTGCTGCAGAATGCCCGCGCCACCTTCCATCCGCCGCAGCGCGTCCATTTCATCGACACGACCGAGGGTTTCTCGCTCGGGCTGCATTATTATCCGCTGAAGCTGACCCGCAATCCTGAAACGCTGGCGGCCGTCTTCGTCGAAGATACGGCGAAGAAAATCCCGGTCCAGCTTTTCGGTCGCGGTTACGAATATTCCGTCTTCGGCCTGTTCACCACGGATATCCATCTGTTGGCCTCCACCGATAAAACGCGCCCGCTCTTCCTCTTCGGTGCGGATCGTCTCGGCCGAGATGTCTTCAGCCGCGTAGTGCAGGGTGCCCAGGTTTCTTTGTCCATCGGTCTTGTCGGCGTTTTCTTCTCGTTGCTGCTCGGCGTCGTTCTGGGAGGCATTTCAGGATATTACGGCGGCCGCATCGATTTCGTCATGCAGCGTGTGATCGACTTCGTGCTATCGCTGCCCACCATTCCCATCTGGCTGGCGCTGGCCGCCGCCCTGCCGCAGGGTTGGCCTGCCACGCTGCAATATATGATGATCACCATCATCCTGTCCCTGACCGGCTGGGCGCAGCTTGCCCGCGTCGTGCGCGGCCGGTTCCTGTCGCTCAGAACCGAAGAATTCGTGGCTGCGGCGCGGCTGGATGGCGTGCCGGAAGGGCGCATCATCTTCCGCCATATGCTGCCGAGCTTTTCGAGCCACATCATCGCTTCTGTCACGCTTGCGGTTCCGGCGATGATCCTTGCGGAAACCTCGCTGTCCTTCCTGGGCCTCGGTCTCCAGCCGCCGACCATTTCCTGGGGCGTGCTGCTTCGCGAGGCGCAGAATATCCGCTCGATTGCGACTGCACCCTGGCTGTTCCTGCCCGGTGTGGCGGTCGTCATTGCCGTCATGGCGCTCAATCTGCTCGGCGACGGTCTGCGCGATGCAGCCGACCCCTATAATAAGTGAGGCCCCGGATGAGCGACATTCTCTCCATGAAGCCAGCCAAGCCGCTGCTTGAAGTCCGTAATCTCGTGACCGAATTTCCGGTCAGAAACGGCGTTTTCCGGGCCGTCAACGACCTGTCTTTTTCCATCGATCCCGGCAAGACGCTCTGCGTTGTCGGCGAAAGCGGCTCCGGCAAATCCGTCACCGCCCGCTCGATCCTGCAGATCATCGACAGCCCCGGCCGCATTGCGTCCGGGTCGATCATCCTCAACCGCGCCGACGGCACCTCTCTGGATCTGGCAAAGCTCGATCCGCGCAGCCGGGCCATCCGCTCGGTGCGCGGCGCTGACATCGCGATGATCTTTCAGGAGCCGATGTCGTCGCTTTCACCCGTGCATACCGTGGGTGACCAGATCACCGAAGTCCTGCGTCTGCATCTGAAGATGAGCAAGGCGCAGGCGCGGGCCGAGGCCATCGAACTGTTGCGGCAGGTGGAAATCCCCAATCCCGAAAAGGCGCTGGATCGTTACGCCTTCCAATATTCCGGCGGCATGCGCCAGCGTGCGATGATCGCCATGGCGCTGGCCTGCAAACCGCAACTCCTGATTGCCGACGAACCGACGACGGCGCTCGATGTGACGACGCAGGCCGAAATCCTCGACCTGATATCGCGGCTGCAAAAGGCGCATGGCATGGCGGTGCTGTTCATCACCCATGACATGGGCGTGGTGGCGCAGATTGCCGATGACGTGCTGGTCATGCATCACGGCGTCGCCAAGGAATATGGCACCGTCGATGAGATATTCCACAGCCCGCAGGACGCCTATACCCGCATGTTGATCGGCTCCGTGCTGAAACTGGAGCAGAAGGCGGAAATCCGGCTTGCGCGGCCTCCGCTCGATTTAACGGCTGCGCCGGTGCTCGAAGTGAATGACCTTTCCATGCATTTCGGCGAGATGAAGGCGCTGGATGGCGTGTCGATCAAGCTATTGCCGGGCGAAACACTCGGCATCGTCGGCGAAAGCGGTTCTGGCAAGACCACGATGGGCCGTTCCATCATGCGTCTTTACGATCCGACCGGTGGCGCGATGCTCTATCGCCGGGCGGATGGCAGTGTGGTCGATCTGGCCAGGATCGAGGGCGCCGAGCTGAAAGCCGCACGGCGTGAATTACGCATGGTCTTCCAGGACCCTTTCGGCTCGCTCAATCCGCGCATGACGGTGGCGCAGGTCATCGGCGAGCCGTTGCTGGTCAACGGCATTGCCAAGGGGAGGGAGCTGGATGAACGCGTCTGTGCGCTGATGGAGCAGGTGGGACTGGACCCAAGCGGGCGCGAGCGCTATCCGCACGCCTTTTCCGGCGGCCAGCGCCAGCGTATCGGCATCGCCCGCGCCATAACCCTGAAGCCGCGCATCATCGTGGCGGATGAGGCGACGTCGGCGCTCGATGTTTCGGTGCGGTTCCAGGTGCTGGATCTTCTGATGCGGCTGCAGGATGAGCTGGGGCTCGCCTATATCTTCATCAGCCACGACATCGGCGTCATCCGCTATATGTGCGACCGCGTCGGGGTGATGTATCGCGGCAAGCTGGTGGAAGTGGGAGACGCCGAAAAGGTCTGCAATGCGCCGGATCATCCCTACACGCAGGCGCTTCTTTCCGCCATTCCGCGCCCGGACCCGCGCGACCGGGATTGCACCCGCAGATTCCGCTACGTCGAACCATCCGAAGTCAAGAACGGGGCCGTCGCGCGATAGTGCCGGGCCTGTTGCACGCTGCAATTCATGAGGAAGACTGAAGCATGAAAATCGATCGTATGCGGGTATTCGTCACCCGCGACAAGGACCGCCCCCGTGTCATCGTCGCTCTCGATACCGATGACGGTTTGACCGGCTGGGGTGAATGTTACAATCACGGCCCCGATCTCGCCCTGCCGCCGGTGCTGGACTACCTCTACAGCTTCCTTGCCGGGCAGGACCCGACACGGGTGGAATATCTCTACAACCTCCTGCTCCAGCAGAACCGCTTTCCGCCCGGCGCGCTCGGTCTGTCCGCCATCTCGGCGCTCGATCATTGCCTCTGGGACCTCGCAGCCAAGGCGGCGGGCGTGCCGGTCTACAAGCTGCTGGGCGGCGAAGTGCGCGACCGTATCAAGGTCTATGCCGGTGTCTACACCGCTCCGGATGCGCCGGCGGCGAAGGAGGAATTCGACCGTCTGAACGAGGACTGGGGCTTCACAGCCTTCAAGCTCAGCCCATGGCGCGTCGATATTCACGCCCATCGCTGGGGGGAGGTGGTGCGCAGTTCCGCCGAATATTTCCGCTCGCTTCGCGAAACCGTGCGGCCCGACTACGACATCGCCTTCGACGCCCATGCCAAGATTTTCGAGCCAGCGGCCGCCCGCCAGCTTGGCAATGCGCTTGCCCCTTACGATCCGCTGTTCTTCGAAGAGCCTTTGCGTCCCGAAAACATCGAAATGTGGGGAGACTTAAAACAGGGGCTGAACTGCACGCTGGCAACGGGTGAAAGCCTTTATAATCGCAATGAATTCCTGCGTCTTCTTCAAGTGAAGGGTGCGGATATCATTCAGCCCGACATCTGCGTCGTCGGCGGCATTTCGGAGATGCGCCGCATTGCCACGCTTGCGGAATCCCATTTCGTCAGCATCGCTCCGCATAACCCGATGGGACCGCTCGCCACCGCCGTCAATGTGCACTTCTCCGCCGCCCAGCAGAATTTCCGCATTCTCGAATACCGGCTGCCGAAAGGGCAATGCTACGTTTATGGCGGCACCGATCTCGAAAAACGCGAGGATGAAACCCGCTATGTCGTCGACCCCTACCTGCCGAAGGACGGGTATCTGGAACTGAGGCCGGACCGCCCCGGCTGGGGCGTGGAGATGGATGAAAAAGCCATGCAGGAAGATGGCTATGTTCACTGGCAAAGACGGGTGCCGAAACGGCCTGACGGCTCCTATGCCTTCGCCTGAAACGGTTGCGATTGCCTGCGGGCGGCTCTCCGCCCGCCTGCGCCCCGCCTGGGGTGGGAGAATGACCCATCTGCGGCACAAGGACTACGGCGATATTCTGGTGCCGACAACGGAGCAGGAGTTCGAGCCGTTCAACTGGCCGAGGGCCGGCGCATATCCGCTGTTTCCCTATCACAACCGCCTCTATGACGGGTCCTTCGTCCATGCGGGTATCCGCCATGACCTGCTGCCGCATCCGGCGCTTGCGCCTGACGCCATGCATGGCCCGGCTCACCGCCGGCCGTGGGCGATTTCAGATCTGTCTCCGGATCGGGTCTCACTGGTCTTGGACTACGAGGCTGACGGAGAGTGGCCTTTTTCCTTCCGCGCCGAGCAGTCTTTTCTGCTGGAGGACGACAGCCTTACCGTGGGGCTGTCGATAACCAATTTCGCGAATGGGCCAGCGCCGATGTCGCTGGGCTGGCATCCCTATTTTGCCGCCGGGCTCGGTTGCGACGCGCGGACGGACGCCAAACTGCAATATCCTCTGGACGCGCAGAACGTGCCAACCGGCCAGCCGGCAATACCTCGCCCGAACCCCGCCATTCCCGCCGCAACGGGATACACATTGCATTTCACCGATTGGTCAAGCGCGCGGGTCGACTTCGACAGGTTTTCACTACAGCTCGAAGCCGATCCCGTTTTCGGCCATCTGGCTGTGCACCGCATGGAGCGCTATCTCTGTCTTGAGCCCGTTTCCATGGCCGCCGGAGCGCTTGGTTTGCCGCAGGCGCAGCGGGAAGGGCAGGGTCTCGGGACGGTTGCTCCCGGCGAGCGCGTGTCGGGGCGCATCAGGCTCTCCATTAATCTTTAGGAGGGGCGGGTGCGTCCATGACGCCTAACCGCCCACCGTTCACCTTCAAAAAACGCCACATGCCCATATTTTGAGCGCCAGTTATTGTCGCTCAAAAATAAGCTTGACGGCGGCAAAAATTTCTCACCAAATGAACCAATATAGGATTGGTTCAATAAATGGTGCGACTTGACGGTGAACCCTAACGACAACTCCAACTACGCTCTGGCGAAGTTGCGGGAGTACATTCAGACGCAGGATCTTGCGAAAGATCGTCGCCTGCCGACGGAGCGGGCCTTCGCGGAAACCTTCAATGTCGGCCGGCGTGCGGTCCGTCGCGCTCTTGAAGTTCTGGAAGCCGAAGGTCTGATCTGGCGGCGGCAGGGGGCGGGAACCTTTGTGGGTGAAAAGCCGGACGATTGGTCCGCTCAGGTCACAGAACTCGTCGCCGGCACGGATATCATGGAAATCATGGAAGTGCGCCTGCGCATCGAACCGCAGCTGGCGCAGCTTGCGGCCATGCGCGCCAAGCCTGCCGAGGTGGAACGCATGCGCGCCCTCGTCCAGAAGACCGGCCAGAGCACGGATGCCGACGCCAAGGAGTTGTGGGATGGTTCACTTCACCGCCAGATCGCCCAGAGCGCCGGCAACAAATTGTTCCTGTCCATCTTCGATGTCGTCAACCGCATTCGCCAGGACGATGCATGGCAGTCGATACGGGAACTGGCGCGCCGCAGCGGCACGAACGGCAAGGCTTCCTTCGAGCAGCACATAGCGATCGTCGATGCCATCGCCGACCGCGACCCCGCAAGAGCCGGCGAAGCGATGCGTCAGCACCTTCTCATGCATCAGGAAAGGCTGATCCGCGCCACCTCGCTCGGCTTTCTGGAGGAGAAAACCGGAGAAGACATTGCCGCCCGCGGCACGGGCGATGCCGATAATCCGCTCACGCCGGCCTCATAGGCAGCAGGGCAGACCTGCCGGCCTTTCAGGGCCGGCCAATGAAAACAAAGATAACCAGACCAGAGGATAGAACATGAAGAAAATCAAGACATTGACTGCGGCCTTATTGGCCGGCGTATTCCTGTCCACGCCGGCCATTTCGTCCGAATTGCGCATCGGCCTTAACGATGACGCAGACGTTCTCGACCCTGCGCAATCGCGCACCTTCGTCGGCCGTATCGTTTACACCGCCATGTGCGACAAGCTCGTCGACATTTCGCAGGACATGAAGATCGTTCCCCAGCTTGCCACCGAATGGGCCTGGTCCGAGGGCGGCAAGGTGCTGACGATGAAGATCCGCGACGGAGTGAAATTCCACGACGGCGAGACACTGGATGCGGCGGCTGTGGTCGCCACCATCGAGCGCAACATGACCCTGCCGGAATCCCGCCGCAAGAGCGAGCTTTCCTCGGTCGAAAAGGTCGAAGCCACCGGGCCTCTGGACGTCAAATTCACCCTGAAGACGCCTGACGTCACGCTGCTGGCGCAGCTTTCCGACCGCGCCGGCATGATCGTCGCGCCGAAGGCGGCCAAGGAACTGGGCGCGAATTTCGGTTCGAAGCCGGTCTGCGCGGGACCGTTCAAATTCGTCGAGCGCATCCAGCAGGACCGTATCGTGCTCGAGAAATTCGCCGATTATTGGGACAAGGACAAAATTCTGGTCGACAGGGTCGTTTATCTGCCGATCCCCGATACGACCGTGAAGCTTGCCAATCTTCGCTCGGGAGACCTCGATATCGCCGAGCGCATCTCGGCCTCCGATGCCGAGTCCGTCAAGAACGACGCCAATCTGACCTATGCGGATGTCATCGGACCGGGCTACATGGCCATGTATGTCAATATCAACAATGGTTCGCGTGCGGATAATCCGCTCGGCAAGGACAAGCGCCTGCGTCAGGCCTTTTCCTATGCGATAGACCGGGAAGCCATCGGCCAGATCGTTTTCGAGGGCACGTCCAAGGCCGGCAATCAGGCCTTCCCGCCCACAAGCCCGTGGTTCAACCAGAACCTGCCGGTGCCGGCGCGAGATATCGACAAGGCCAAAGCGCTGATGAAGGAGGCGGGTTACGAAAAGCTCGACATCGAGCTTCAGCACGCCAACAACACGACGCAGACGCAGATGATGCAGGTCATCCAATCGATGGTCGCGGAAGCGGGCTTCAACGTCACCCTGAAGGCCACGGAATTTGCGACGCTTCTGTCCGAGCAGACCGCCGGTAACTACCAGCTCAGCCGTTCCGACTGGTCGGGACGTATCGATCCGGATGGCAATCTGCATCAGTTCGTCACCTGCAAGGGCGGCATCAACGATGTGAAATATTGCAATCCCGAGGTCGACAAGCTGCTGAACGAGGCCCGCGCCTCGACCGAGGATGCGGTGCGCAAGGAAAAATACGATGCCGCGAGCGTCATCCTCAACGATGACATGCCGATCATCTATCTCGGCCACCAGCCCTATGCCTATGCCATTTCCAACAAGGTTACGGGCTGGGCGCCGTCGCCGGATGGCATGATCCGCCTTCTCGGCGTTTCCAAGGACTGAACGCTTCGCATGCGCCGCACGGCCTTGCCGTGCGGCCCTCACGAATTGGCACGAACGAGGGCCATGCCATGCCTGTTTATATCGGCAAGCGACTGCTGGTCGCGATCCCGACGCTTCTGATCATCTCCATCTTCGTCTTCTCGCTGCAGAAACTGCTGCCGGGCGATCCGGTGCTTGCCATGGCTGGCGAGGAGCGCGATCCGGCGACGATTGAATTCCTGCGGGAGAAATATCGCCTGAACGACCCCGTTCCACTGCAATATCTCAACTGGCTGGGCGGCGTCGTGACGGGCGATTTCGGCATTTCGCTGCGCACCAACCAGCCGGTGCTGGAGCTTATCGGCCAGAAGCTGCCGGTCACCATTCAGCTTGCGGTGATGGCGATGTTCTTTGCCATGGTCATCGGCATTCCCATCGGCATTCTGGCCGCCGTCAAGAAGAATACGTGGATCGACTACACGGCCAATATCGTGGCGCTTTCCGGCCTCTCCATCCCGAACTTCTGGCTCGGCATCATGCTGATCCTGCTGGTGTCGGTCAAACTCGGCTGGTTGCCGGCATCCGGCTATGAATCGATATTTGTCGATCCCGTCCGCTCCATCGAAACCATGATCATGCCGGCCTTCGTGTTGGGCAACGCGCTTGCGGCGACGCTGATGCGCCATACACGTTCGGCGATGGTGGCGGTGCTCAGTTCCGATTATATCCGCACCGCCCGCGCCAAGGGGCTTTCGCCGCGCGAGATCATCCTGTCGCATAGTTTCCGCAATGCGCTTCTGCCCGTCATCACATTGCTGGCGCTGCTTTTCGGAGAGTTACTGGCCGGCGCGGTGCTGACGGAGCAGATATTCACCATTCCCGGCTTCGGCAAGATGACGGTCGATGCGGTGTTCACCCGCGATTACGCCGTCGTGCAGGGCATCGTTCTTTGCACCGCCGTCGGTTTCATCCTCATGAACCTTCTGGCCGACATTGCCTATGTCCTGCTCAACCCCCGCCTCAGGGCGACGATCTGAGGCCCCGATATCATGACCGTTCTCGATCAAAACCTCTCCGTAGCGGTAACGCGGCAGGAAAGCCGCGCCTGGAAGAAGATGAAGCGCAACAAATCCGCGCTTGTCGGCATGGTTATCGTGCTGTTTTTCGCCGTCCTTGCCATCGCCGCGCCGATCCTGCCGATTGCCGATCCGGTGGCGACCAGCTGGTCGGCCATCCGCAAGGCGCCCTCGGCCGCCCATTGGCTCGGCACCGACGATCTCGGCCGAGACATCCTCTCCCGCATGATCTATGGCGCGCGCGCCTCGCTGATGGCGGGCGTCGTCTCGGTGATGATCGCCGTGGTCATCGGCGTGCCCTTTGGCCTGATTTCAGGTTATTTCGGCGGCTGGGTGGATATGGTCATATCCCGCATCACAGAAGCGTTGCTGGCCATGCCGTTTCTCATCATGGCGATTGCGCTTGCCGCCTTCCTCGGCCCGAGCCTCACCAATGCGATGATCGCCATCGGCCTTTCCGCCATGCCGATTTTCGTGCGGCTGACGCGTGGGCAGGTGCTGGCGGTCAAGACCGAAGATTATGTCGAAGGCGCAAGGTCCATCGGCCTCAACCACATCGACATCATGACGCGTTACATCCTGCCGAATGTCTTCGCCCCCATCATCGTGCAGGCGACCCTGACGGTGGCGACCGCCATCATCGCGGAGGCGAGCCTTTCTTTCCTCGGCCTCGGCCAGCAGGCGCCTGCGCCCTCCTGGGGTTCGATGCTGAATACCGCGAAGAATTTCCTCAGCCAGGCGCCGTGGATGACGATGTGGCCCGGCATCGCCATCTTCCTCGTCGTCATCGGCTTCAATCTTCTGGGCGACGGCCTGCGCGACGCGCTCGATCCGCGCGAAGCATGATTTTTTACAAGGAATATCGGAATGAATGAATTCACCACACGCCCTGAAATCCTTGGCACCTTCGGCGTCGTCACCTCAACGCACTGGATCGCATCGGCCGTTGGCATGGCGATCCTCGAAAAAGGCGGCAATGCTTTCGACGCCGCCGTCGCCACCGGTTTCGTCCTCCAGATTGTCGAGCCGCATCTGTGCGGTCCGGGCGGCGATATGCCCGCCGTGTTTTATTCGAAGCAGAAGGACAAGGTGGAAGTCATCTGCGCACAGGGTCCGGCCCCGAGCGGTGCGACGATTGAACATTACACGTCGGAAGGGCTGAAGCTGATCCCCGGCGACGGGCTGCTCGCCACCGTCATTCCCGGCGCTTTCGACGGCTGGATGCTGATGCTGCGCGACTATGGCACCATGAGCGTGCGCGAAGTGCTGGAACCCGCCATCTATTATGCCGAGCACGGGCATCCGACATTGCCGCGCGTCTCCGCCACCATCAAGGGTCTGGCCGATTTCTTCGAGAAGGAATGGCCGACATCCCATGAGACGTGGCTGCCGGGTGGCGCGGCACCCGAGCCTCACGCCAATTTCCGCAATCCGGTTCTGGCCGCGACCTATCAGCGGATCGTCACCGAAGCCGAAGCGCGCTCCGGCCGCGAAAACCAGATCGAGGCGGCACGCGATGCCTTTTATCGGGGTTTCGTAGCGGAAGCTATCGACAGTTACGTGAGGACTGCGGAAGTCATGGATGCCAGCGGCGCACGGCACAAGGGCGTGTTGACGGCGCAGGATATGGCGGACTGGAGCGCGACCGTCGAAGCGCCGCAGACGCTCGACTATCACGACTGGACGATTGCCAAGACGCCCGCCTGGGGGCAGGGTCCGGTTCTGCTGCAATCGCTTGCGCTTCTGAAAGGCTTCGACATTGCGGCCATGGACCCCTCCGGTCCCGATTTCATCCACACCATCGTCGAAGCCATGAAGCTCGCTTATGCCGACCGCGAGGTCTATTACGGCGATCCGGAATTCGGCCAGATCCCGACGGAATATCTCCTGTCGGAAGGTTACAATGCCGGACGCCGCGCGCTGATAAGCGGCGAGGCCTCGCTGGAGCTGCGCCCCGGCACCGTGCCGGGTTACGAAAAGCAGGTGGACGCCACCATGGCCATGCTGGCCGAGATGAGCGGCACCGGCACGGTCTACGAGCCGACCATGTCGCATCTGACGGAGAAGCGCGGCGATACGGTGCATATCGATGTCATCGACCGCTGGGGCAACATGGTCTCCACCACGCCTTCGGGCGGCTGGCTGCAATCCTCGCCCATCGTGCCCGGCCTCGGTTTTGCGCTCAATTCCCGCGCCCAGATGTTCTGGCTGAAGGAAGGCCTGCCGACCTCGCTTGCACCGGGCAAACGCCCGCGCACCACGCTGACGCCTTCGCTTGCGCTTCATCAGGGGCGTCCGTCCATGGTGTTCGGCACGCCTGGTGGCGATCAGCAGGACCAGTGGCAACTGCCCTTCTTCCTGCGTTATGCCCATCACGGCAAGAACCTGCAGGCCGCCATCGACATGCCGCTGTTCCACACCGCGCATTTTCCGGGTTCGTTTTATCCGCGCACCAGTTCGCCGGGTGAAATCACCGTGGAGAGCACCGTGGGCGAAGCGACCTTGCAGGAGCTTCGCCGCCGCGGGCACCGCGTCACGGTTGCCGATGCATGGTCGGTCGGGCGGCTCACCGCCGCGCGTCGCGATGCGGATGGCCTGCTGCGCGCCGCCGCAACACCGCGGCTGATGCAGGCCTATGCGGTAGGGCGGTGACACCATGGAGACAAAACCCGTCCTTTCCGTCCGTAACCTCACCACCTCCTTCCTCGTTGATGGCGCATGGAAGAGCGTCGTGCGCAACGTGTCCTTCGATGTCGCGCCCGGCGAAACCGTCGCGATTGTCGGTGAATCCGGCTCCGGTAAATCGGTGACGTCGCTGTCTCTCATGCGCCTGCTTGCCCCGGCCTCCAGCCGGATCGAGGGTGAAGTGCTGCTCAACGGGCGCGATCTTCTTGCGCTTTCCGAAAGAGAAATGCGCGGCGTGCGCGGCAACGATATCTCGATGATCTTTCAGGAGCCGATGACCTCGCTCAATCCGATCTTCACCATTGGCCGCCAGATTTCCGAAGTGCTCATCCGGCACAAGGGGCTTTCGAAGCAGGAGGCGCGGGCGGAGACGGTGCGGCTGCTGGAAAAGGTTCGCATTCCGAACGCCTCCGGTCGTTTCGACGAATATCCGCACCAGTTTTCCGGCGGCATGCGCCAGCGGGTGATGATCGCCATGGCGCTCGCCTCACGGCCGAAACTGCTGATTGCCGACGAGCCGACGACGGCGCTCGACGTCACCATTCAGGGCCAGATACTCGATCTGATCAAGCTGCTGCAGGAAGAGGAGGGCATGTCCGTTCTCTTCATCACCCATGACATGGGCGTCGTGGCCGAAATCGCCGACCGGACGATCGTGATGTATCGCGGCGATGAGGTTGAGACCGGACCGACCGAGGACATCTTCCGGCGCGGCAAGCATCCCTATACGCGGGCGCTGCTTTCGGCGGTGCCGAAGCTCGGCTCGATGCGCGACCGGCAATGGCCGACACGGTTTCCGGTGCTCGACATGAAAACCGGCCTTTCGAGCGAGCCGCAGGAGGTGGCGGGGACCGTTGCGAGCGGGCAGACGCCGGTCCTGTCGGTCCGAAACCTTGTGACGCGTTTTGCCATCCGCTCCGGCCTGCTGGCACGCCAGACGGGCGCAGTCCATGCGGTGGAAAACGTCTCCTTCGATCTGTTTCAGGGGGAAACGCTGTCGCTGGTGGGTGAATCCGGCTGCGGAAAATCCACCACCGGCCGCTCGATCATGCGGCTTGTGGAGCCGACGGCCGGCGACGTGTCGCTCGACGGTTACGACGTGATGCGGCTCGATACGGTCGGCCTTCGCAATATGCGCAAATCCGTGCAGATGATCTTTCAGGACCCGTTCTCGTCGCTCAATCCGCGCATGACGGTTGGCACGGCGATTTCCGAGCCCTTCATCAAGCACAAACTGGGCAACACCAGACAGGCGAAGGAAAAGACTGCCGATCTTCTCGAAAAGGTGGGCCTGTCCGCCGATATGGCCAGCCGCTACCCCCATGAATTTTCGGGCGGCCAGCGCCAGCGTATCGCCATTGCCCGTGCGCTTGCGCTCGATCCGAAGGTCATCGTCGCCGATGAAAGCGTCTCGGCGCTCGATGTTTCCATCAAGGCGCAGGTCTGCAACCTGCTTCTCGACCTGCAACAGAGCCTCAACCTCGCTTTCCTGTTCATCAGCCATGACATGGCGGTGGTGGAGCGCGTCAGCCATCGTGTGGCGGTAATGTATCTCGGCGAGATCGTGGAAATCGGGCCGCGTGCGGCGGTTTTCGACAATCCGCAACATCCCTATACGAAAAAGCTGATGGCCGCCGTGCCGGTGCCAGACCCGGCAAGGCGCGGGATAAGGCGCGGCATATCCAATGACGAGCTGAAAAGCCCGATACGGGCCATGGGATATGAAACGCCGGTGCGAAACTACAGGACGGTGTCGCCCGGCCACCTGGTGCAGGTGGCCTGAGACGATTGCTGCGGCATGGATGCTCCGAAGAGGAAGGCGTTATGTAGGGTTCTTGGGCGGAACGCCGCGCAGGTGCTCCATGAGATAGGCATGGGTCGTGGCATTGGCGACGATCAACGTACCGGTCTTCTCATAGAATTCCGGTCCGCGGCCCCACCAGTCGGTCACGATGCCGCCGGCCTCCTGCACCAGCAGAATGCCGGCTGCCGTGTCGACAAATCCCGTTTCCTCGTAATAGCCGGTCAGCCGGCCGCAGGCGACGTAAGCGCAGGAATTGGCGGCGCTGCCGACCACGCGGACCGCGCCGATGGGCGCACGAATGGCGTCGAGGCGCTGATAGGCGCCGGGATAAAGCTGGAGATTGGGCGTGGGCAGGCCTGTGCCGACGCACATCAGGGCGACATCGGTGCTGGCATTGACCCGCAGGCGCTCGCCGTTGAGATAGGCGCCGTCTCCCTTGATCGCGGTGAACATCTCGTCGGAAACGGGATTGTAGACCAGCCCGCAGATCGTTTCATTGCCGCGGCGAAGCGCGATGGTGATGGTATAGTGCTGGCCGAAGAGGAAATTGGTGGTGCCGTCGATGGGGTCGACCAGCCAGCGGTGATCCCGATCCGTCCCTTCGACGGGTGCGAATTCCTCGCCGGTCAGGCCCCAGGGATATTGCCCGAGCAGACGGTCGCGGATCAGCGTTTCGGAGTCCCTGTCCGCATCGGAAACGAAGTCCCCCGGTCCCTTGACGCCGATCTCGATCTCGCGGAAGCGCCTGAAATGGTCGAGCGTCAATGCGCCGGCTTCGCGGGCGGTGGCGACCATGTGGTCGAGGATGGTGCTGTAATTGACAGTCATCGGCTGAAAACCTCGGCGAGCCCTTCCGGATCATCGGTGGTGATCTGGTCCACCTTAAGCCGCAGGAGGCGTTCCACCTGTTCTATGGATTGCGGCGTGACGCTGTTGATCGTCCAAGCATCGACCCGGCGGCCGGCGGCATGGATGGGGGCGATGATATCGACACCCGCATCCTCGGCGGCAAGAATGATCTGGTAATCGACATAGATCATTCCGGCGGCGGGTGCCGTAGCCAGGGCCTGTTCGATGAAGCCTGAAAAGTTTCCGTCCTTCTGCAACTGGGCGAGTGTATCGTCTTCACAAGGGTCATATCCGGTCTTGAGATCAGGAACCGATGTCGCAAGCGTCGCGATGGCGTCGAAATCGCCGCCGGACAGGATCATTGCGCCCACCAGCGGTGCGATGCTGTCGCTGAAACCTGCGACCACCTGCGGAGTAAGCGCCTGCCGGTCTTCCTTGAAATCGAGCTGGAGCAGGGCGTCGGGATGAACGGTGTCCTCGGCAAGCAGGGCGCAAAGGTCTTCGAGCAGCATTACCTTCGCATCGATGGGCTGGCCATCATTGTCGCGCAAATGAAGCTGGCGCAGGGTGGCGGCGGATGTATCGCGTACCCGGCCGGTGCCGGTGGTCTCCCGTTCCAGCGTCCGGTCATGCAAGACGGCGCAGCCGTGATCCGCGTGAATGACGAGATCGACCTCGATGCTTGCACCGAGCCGCATCGCCTCGATGATACGCTCGCCGGTAAAGACCGGATCGCCAGCGCGGCGGCGGGCGCGATGCCATTTGAGCCATGTTCTGTGGCCGTCGCGGTCGATAAGGATCGGCTGGTTCATGTCAGCTCCGGTAGATTGGGCGGTTGTCGCGATAGGCCGTGACGGCACGGGGCGAAATCTGTACGCCCTGTCCCGTCTGGAACATATCCGGGTGGGCGACCATGGATTTGATCCTTGTACCATCGGCAAGATCAAGGTCGACAAGGCCATGGGTGCCATAATCCGTCACCCGGTGCACACTTGCTTCCGGCGTTTCGGAAATCGTCAGATCGATGGCTTCCGGGCGAACGGCGAGAATGGCCGGTCCGTCGGAGACGGCAAGCGGCAAGCTGAAACCGGCGCGCATGAAGTTTCCGTCTGAAACTGCGCCCTCTATCATGTTCATGGTGCCGATGAAGCCGGCGACGAACGGGGTCTGCGGCTCGCGATAAATCACATTCGGCCGGTCGATCTGTTCGGTCTTGCCGTTCGCCATCACGACGATGCGGTCGGCCATGGAAAGGGCCTCATCCTGACCGTGGGTGACGAACAGTGTGGTGATGCCGAGACGCTGCTGAATATCGCGCACCTCTTCCCGCAGCCGCTCGCGCAGATGCTGGTCGAGGCTGGCGAAGGGTTCGTCGAGAAGCAGGATTTTCGGTTCGAGAACCAGCGAGCGGGCGAGCGCCACACGCTGCTGCTGGCCGCCGGAAAGCTGGCTGGTGGCGCGCTCGCCATAACCGGAAAGCCCGACGAGCTCGAGCACGGCCTCCACTTTTTCTCTGATCACGGCAGCCGGCATGCGGCGCAGCTTGAGGCCGAAAGCGAGGTTTTTGAAGACGTTCATATGGCTCCAGAGCGCGTGGCTCTGAAAGACCATGCCGGTCGGCCGTCGTTCCGGCGGCAGGTGGGTGACGTCTTCGCCATCGATGGTGATCTGCCCGCCCGTCGGCTGCTCGAAGCCGCCGACCATGCGCAGCAGTGTCGACTTGCCCGAACCGGAGGGGCCGAGAAGGCAGACGAGTTCGCCATCGGCGACATCGAGCGAGAAGCTGTCGACTGCCTTGGTCCCGCCGGAATAGGTTTTCGTGACCTGGCGGATGTGAAGTACGGACATGATGATTTCCTAACCGCCGAAACCGCGGGCGAATGCGCCGCCACCGATGACGCGGCGGGCGAACATGAGGGCAATGAAGGACGGCACCCAGAGCAGGACGGACAGAACCGCGCCATACTGGATGACCATCTGGTTGTTGATGTAGCTGATCATCAGCACCGGCATCGTTCGAATGCCGGGCGCACCGATCAGCCATGCGCCTTCCGTCTCGTAAAAAGTGCCGACGAAGCTCAGCAGCACGGCGGCGGCAATGGTCGGTCC
Organism: Agrobacterium sp. 22-221-1; assembly: GCF_053522445.1. Taxonomy (NCBI): domain Bacteria; kingdom Pseudomonadati; phylum Pseudomonadota; class Alphaproteobacteria; order Hyphomicrobiales; family Rhizobiaceae; genus Agrobacterium; species Agrobacterium sp. 22-221-1. The sequence goes on along the minus strand of NZ_JBNWCL010000006.1, from coordinate 59,267 downwards.
CGCCTGCGGCAGGGTAATCGACCAGAAGACCCTGAGGGGACTCGCGCCGACATCGCGGGCCGCCTCTTCCATGCGCCGGTCGACGGCCTGAAATGCCGCCACGGGAATCCAGATCATGAACATCAGCGTGCCGACGAGCTGGATGAGAACGACGCCCCAGAAGGTGCCGATGAGGTTGAGCTGCAGGAAAATGGCGGCAATCGCCACCAGAAGCCCGAATTTCGGGAAGGCGTGGCCAGCAAGGAAGGAGAAGAACAGCAGGTTGCGGCCGGGAAAGCTCATGCGTGCAAAGGCATAGGCGGCGGGAAGGCAGATCACCGCTGAAAGCAGCGTTACCACCGTTGTCAGCCGCAGGCTCAGCATCAGCGCGTTCCACACATCGGCGCGGCCGAGCGTCTGGCCCCAGAAGCGGAAACCGAACTGCTGGGGAATGACGTTGGGAAAACGCCAGACCTCGGTGAATGCCCAGGTGCCCACCACAAGCAGCGGCCCGACGATGGCGACGGTGAGAAGGGTGGCGAAAAATATGCCGGGCCAGTCCATGCGCGTTCGCGCCGGCGTGAGGGTCGTCATGTCATTTCCCCTGGTTGCGTGCGACCGAACGCACGTAGAACAGGCCGAATGCGATGCAGAAACCGAAAGCGATGACGGCCTGGGTCATGGCGCCGATGGGATCCTGCACTTCGCGCAGCGTGCGCTGCATGAAGGGGCCGAGCATTTCGGGAGAGGCCGGTCCGAGAAGATAGGGCAGGGTGAAGGAGGAAAAAATGCCGAGCACCGAAAAGGAAAGCGCCACGAGGATGGAATTGGAAATGCGCGGCAGGATGATGTGCCAGAAGACCTGAAGCGCGTTTGCGCCGACATCCCGCGCCGCCTCCACCGACTGGTTGGCGACGCTGCCGAGGCCCGCGAGCAGGATGAGAACGGTCAGCGGAATATTGTCCCAGACAAGACCGATGACCGGTCCCCACGGGGTGAGATAGGGCGTGCGGATTTTCGGCAGGTCGACCGCGTTGAGCAATATGTCCACCATACCGTTGGGCCCGAGAACGCGGATGAAGGCGAAGGCGAGGATGATGGAGGGCACGAACATCGGGAAGATGGCAAGCGCCTGCACATAAGCCGAAAGACGGCCTTGCGAAAAGCGCAGGTAGAGCGCGATCGGCAGGCAGATCGCCAGCAGAAGGATCGCGCAGACCATTGTTGTCCACAACGTCACGGCAAGATTGTCGAGGCTGTAGCGGTCCGAAAAGAAGAAGCCGTAGCTCGAAAGATCGAAACCCGTTTCACCGTTCGCTCCGGTGCGCCAGACGGTGCGGCCGATGGCGTTGATGGCAGGCCAGATGACGAGCCAGATCATCAGGAACACGGGGATGGCGACGAGCAGGAGGCCGATTGGCCTCCTGCCTGCCGTATTGTCGATGAGCGGGCGAACCGCTCCTTCCGCAACCTCGGTCACGACTTGCGGTCGACGTTGGGAGCGACGTTGCGATACCAGCCATCATTGATGGCGGTTTCCCATTTGCCGGCCGGGAAGGTCGGAATGGTCTGCGGGATGATGTCGGCAAAACGCTTGCGCAGTTCGGCCGGCACATAGTCCCAGGAAACGCCGGGGAAACCGCCGAGTTCGGTGAGGATCGCGCCCTGAATTTCTTCCGACAGCACGAAATTGGCGAGCTTCAGGGCAGCATCGCGATTGACGCCGTTGTCAAGCACCACGGCGCGCGAGAAATCACCGCAAAGCGCCAGATCCTGAAGCTGGACGAGGCCGGTTTCTTGCGGCAGAACGCCCTGATCGATGGCCTTCAGCACCTGATCGGACCAGACAGGGGTCATGGTGACGACGCCCTGCGAAAGCAGTTGCAGCGACTGCGTGTTGCCGGAGGAATATGCGCCCTTGTCATAGAGCGACGGTGCGATGTCCTTGAGCAGCGCCCATGCCTTGCCGAGAGCCTTGTCGCCGGCTTCCTGGGTGTAATTGTCGACAGTGAAGGCCTTGGGGTCGAGGCCGTTGGCCTGATGGATGGCGCGGCGGACGAAGTTACCGCCGGAGCCGCCCTTGTCGGGACGGTTATAGACGAACTGGCCAGGATTTGCCTTGATCCATTTGACGAGCTCATCCCAGGTCTTCGGTGCATCCGCCGGCTTGAGCTTGCTGGTGTCATAGGCGAGCAGAACCTGGCTGCCGCGATAGGGCAGGCTGTATTCGCTGCGGATGGCGAGCGGATTGATGCGCGAATAGTTGGAGAGGCCGGCTTTCGCCATGTTTACATAGATGCCGGCATCGATGCCGCCGGTGGGCAGCAGCGGATCGGCCGTTTCGAAATAATCGGCCTGCGGATCGGTGCCCGTCTGCTTTGCGGCGATGGCGCGTTCGCCGATGGCGGTGATGCCGGCGCTGTCGCCAGCATCGACGAGGTTGAGCTTCAGGCCGGGATTGGCGGCTTCGAAGGCGGGCTTGATCGTATTGGACCAGAAATCGAGGATATTCGTATCCGAACTGGTGTACCAGTCGATCGTGCCCGGAGCGGCGAAGCTCATGCGCGGTGCAAGGGCGAGACCGGCGGCGGCGCCTGCGGCGGACATCATAAAGGTGCGGCGTTTCATCTATGTCTCCGATGTTTTCGGCGCGAGTGGAACTGCTGAGCGCTGCCCCCGGAAAGATGGGGAAGGCTCTGGCCGGTCGTTGCACAGCCGTGCATTTTTTGAACGGGCCGGCGGCGGTTCTAATGTCTTTCCATAACGCTTTCGTGACGGTTGCTGCCGACAGGCATCGCCGGCACGCCCTGTCCGGGTGGCCGTTCGAAAGCTGGCCCTACTAAAGGCGTTGCCGGGCAGGTAGAGTGATCGCGATAGCATTGGAGGGAGGGGAGCGATGATCGCAGCCTATATCGACGAATTCATCATGTTTTGTGCCGGCCTGTGGATGACATGTGTCGGCTTCGGTTATCTGCCGCTGTCAAAAAATACGGTCAATCAGCCGCCGGTTGTTCGTCACTTCAGGTGGATGGGGCCTTTGCTGATCGTCATCGCGTTTGTTCTGGCCCTGGCCAGTTGACGGGAAAATCCTCCGCAAAACTTCGGTAAAGAAAGAGCCGGCCGGTGATCGGGCGCGGGCGTCCGTGCCACGAAAAGATCACGATTCATTCAGCCGCAGTTCACCCGGCGGGGCGCTAAATCCCCTCATCCCACAAGGAGGGAGATAAGATGCGCAAGATGATTCTAACCGCCGGACTAATTCTCGGCGCCCTGTTCGGCACCGGTGCCAACGCCATGCCTGTCGGTCAACCGTCTGCACCGTCGGCATCCCACATTCAAAAGGTGGATTATGCCTGCGGACGCGGCTTCCATTTGACCCCGCGCGGCTATTGCCGTCCGAACGGACCGCGTTATGAGCGCGGCTGGGACCGGCGCGACCGCTGGGAAGCTCGCCGTGAATGGCGCGAGCGTCAGGCCAGACGGGAATGGCGTGAGTGGCGCGACCGCAGAGATTATCGCGACTATCGCGACCGTCGCGATTATTATCGATACTGATCGGGCAAGGCCCTCTCCGCGTCGGGAGGGCCTTTCTCATATGGGCCGGTGAGGTGCCCGCCCTCGGGGAGGGTGTGAATACAGCGTTCCTGCTGCAAATCAGCATGGGCTGCGACAGAATTGCCTTCAATGTGAGGAAACCCGGACGGCAGTTCGGGGTTAGTCCCGTATCACCGTTCATAAGGAGGATACGATGGACATCGCCAGACGCACGATTCTCACCGCCGGCGCGGCCACCGCCGCCGCTGCAATCTTTCCCCGCCCGCACGTCGCACGTGCCGCACTGCCCTTGATGCAGCCCAAACTTCCTTTCGCCGAGGCCGATCTCGCGCCGGTGATTTCGGCGAAAACGGTGGGTCTTCATTACGGAAAACACCACAAGGCCTATTACGACAAGCTGAATGCGCTTGCCGCCGGCACGCCCTATGCCGACATGGAGCTGGCGGAGATCGTGACGCAATCCGCCAGGTCGAAAGAGGCAGCGGACGTCAAGATTTTCAACAATGCCGCACAGGCTTGGAACCATGTCGCCTATTGGGATCAGTTCGTACCGGGCGGGCCGAACCGGCCGACGGGCGATCTCGCCGCTTCGGTAGACGAGACCTTCGGTGGCTATGATGGTTTCATCAAACGCGCGGTCGATGTCTCCGATACGGTCTTCGGCACCGGCTGGGTCTGGCTGACGCGCGGCGACGACGACCGGCTCGCGCTGATCGGATATGAGGACGGCAAAAATCCCGTCGCTGTCGGTCGCCCGGCCTATCTCGGCATCGACATATGGGAGCATGCCTATTACGTCGATTATGAAAATCGCAAGGCCGAACATATTCGCGCCGTGCTCGACAGGCTGGTCAACTGGCGGGTCGTTGAAGAACGTCTGAAATCATAACGATCCTCTTTCTCCCGAAGCCTGCCGGGAGCGGCCGGCCGCCTGCGGGTTGCCCTGAGGTGCATTTTAGCTACTATGCGCCCATGGCGAGGAGGCCATGTTACAGGAGGGTTCATGATTTACCGGTCTTCAAAACGGCGCATGGTGCTGAAACTTGCCGCTGCGGCGGTTTCTTTCGGCATGCTGGGAACGGCTGCGGTCGCGCAGGGCTTCCCCGATCGAACGATTACTCTGGTCGTTCCTTTCGCGGCGGGCGGCTCCACAGATGTGGTCGCGCGTGTTATCGCACAGAAGATGGGTGATGAGCTCGGCCAGCAGATCGTCGTTGAAAATGTCGCCGGGGCCGGCGGCAATCTCGGTGCCGACCGCGTGGCCCGCGCCGATCCCGACGGCTATACGATCCTGATGGGCACGGTTGCCACCCACGCCCTCAACCCGCTCATTCTCAAGACCAAGCCATACGATCCGGAAAAGGATTTCACGCCGGTTTCGCTGCTCGTGGTGGTGCCGAATGTGCTGGTCGTCAATCCGAAGCTCAACGTCAACAGCGTGGCGGAACTGATCGCTCTCTTGAAGGCCGAGCCGGACAAACATGCCTATGCCTCTTCCGGCAATGGCACCCCGCTGCATCTTTCCGGCGAGCTGTTCAAGAGCATGGCCGGCGTCAGCATGCAGCATGTTCCCTACAAGGGCGCAGGTCCGGCGCTCAACGATCTGCTCGGCAATCAGATTTCCATCATGTTCGACAATCTGCCGTCTTCGTCCGGACATATCAAATCCGGCACGTTGCGGGCGCTCGGCGTCACGACCAAGGAGCGCGCCTCGTCCTTCCCGGATCTGCCGACAATCGCCGAGACGGTGCCGGGTTATGAGACCTATACCTGGAATGCGCTCTTCGCCCCGGCCGGCACGCCGGCTGAGGTGGTCGACAAGCTGAATGCCGCGGCCAAGAAGGCGCTTGCCGATCCGGGGGTTGCCGCACGCATGGCGGAATTCAGCGCCAAGATCGTCGCCTCTTCGCCGGATGAGCTGAAAACCCACGTTGCGGCGGAAATCGCCAAGTGGGGACCGGTGGTCAAGGACGCGAATGTGCAGATGGACTGACCGGTAACGGCAGATACCATCCCGATTTTCCGCCGCACATCCTGCCGGTTGCGGACGGAAATAACGACCTGACGAAATCGTGGCCGATGCCGTTGTCGCATCGGCCACGATTTATAGTGTCGCACCCAGCCGGTGTGGCCTTTCCGCATCACTCACCAGACGGTTGCAAAAACCCGCTTGGCAAGCTCTAACCGCTGAGTTACAAATCTCTTTACCGCGTCAGATCGAACAAAGGGAGGCGTTGCATGACACCAGCATTCTTCGAAACCCTCCCGCAGGGAATGACCCGACACTAGGTCATATCCATTCGCGGCCCGCCCTGAGCGCGCCCGACATGCGGTTTTACTTCCCCCATAGCCCGATTGATCTGACGGGATCACTTCGTCTCCCGCCCGGGCTGTGCCATCCAACTTCCGTTTTGAGGACCGGTCGCCGATTATAGGGCGCTGGGCTGGTAAAAATGACTCGCAAGAAGCTCGATTTCCGCGCCGATGCCTATCGACATGTGCTCGGCTTTGTTTTCAACCATTGGCGTCATCGGCCGGCGCTGGTGGGTTTCATCATCGTTCTGGTGATCGCCAGCACGCTGGCCGAAGTGATGGTGCCGGTCTTCTCCGGCCAGATCGTCGATGCCATTGCCGGTGGCGCCGGGGTTGGCAACGGGGCGGATAAGGCGCTGCGCGCCTTCGTCATCGTGGTGGCGCTGGGGCTGGTGAGCGTGGTGTTGCGCTGGTTCATCTTCAACGGCATCATCCGGCTGACACTGAAAATCATGGCGGATGTCGCCAATAACGGCTTCCACAAGGTGCAGCGCTTCTCCACCGACTGGCATGCCAACAGCTTCGCCGGCTCCACGGTCCGCAAGATCACGCGCGGCATGTGGGCGCTGGATTCGCTCAATGACCTGCTGCTCGTCGCGCTTTTGCCGTCCATCGTCATGCTGGTGGGCGCGACCATCGTGCTCGGCAGCTACTGGCCGGTCATGGGCCTGATCGTCGGTCTCGGATCGCTGATCTATATCGGCGTCACCGTCGGCCTTTCCATGGGGTATGTGTCGCCGGCGGCAAGGCTCGCCAATGCCTGGGATACCAGACTTGGCGGCGCGCTGGCGGATGCCATCAGCTGCAATTCGGTGGTCAAGGCCTTCGGTGCCGAGACCCGCGAAGAAACGCGGCTGGGCCATGTGCTGGTGAAGTGGGATAACCGCACGCGCAGGACATGGAAGCGTGGCACGCTGAACGGCACGATCCAGAGCTTCATGATGGTCTCCATGCAGGCCGGCATTCTGGGCACGGGCCTCATCATGTGGCGGCAGGGGCTGGCGACGCCTGGCGACATTACCTTCGTGCTGGCGATGTTCTTCGTGTTGCAGGGTTATCTGCGCGATGTGGGGCAGGATATCCGCAACCTGCAACGCGCCGTCAACGACATGGAAGAGCTGGTGCTGCTGGACAAGATGCCGCTCGGCATCGAGGACAGGCCGGATGCAGGGCCGATCAGAATTGGAAAGGGCGAGATCGTCTTCGATCACGTTACCTTCCAGTATGGCGCGCATCCCACGCCGCTTTACGATGACTTTTCGGTCACCATCAAGGCGGGTGAACGGGTGGGTCTGGTCGGCCATTCCGGTTCGGGCAAGACAACCTTCGTCAAGCTCATCCAGCGGCTTTACGACATCAAGTCGGGTGCGATCCGCATCGACGGCCAGAATATCGCCGGGGTGACGCAATCGAGCCTGCGCGGCCAGATCGCCATCGTGCAGCAGGAGCCCATCCTGTTCCACCGCACGCTGGCGGAAAACATCGCTTACGGCCGGCCGGATGCCACGCGGCGTCAGATCGAGCAGGCGGCGAAACAGGCCAGCGCCCACGATTTCATCATGTCCCTTCCGAAAGGTTATGAGACGATGGTGGGTGAACGCGGTGTCAAGCTGTCCGGCGGTGAGCGTCAGCGTGTCGCCATCGCCCGTGCTTTCCTTGCGGATGCGCCGGTGCTGATACTGGACGAGGCCACTTCCAGCCTCGACAGCGAAAGCGAAGTGCAGATCCAGCAGGCGATGGAGCGGCTGATGGTCGGCCGCACCACACTCGTCATCGCCCATAGGCTCTCCACGGTCAGGGCGCTGGACCGGCTGCTGGTCTTCGACAAGGGCAGGATTGTCGAAGAGGGTGACCATCAGGCGCTGATCCGCCTCAATGACGGCATCTACCGCCGGCTGTTCGAACGGCAGGCGCTGGAGCTGACCAAGGGTCTGGTGGCCTGAAAAAACGAAACGCCGGGGGTATCCTCCCGGCGTTCCCTTCCCGAACATTGACCCCGCGCCACGAACACGCCGCTTTTTTCGCGTAAGGGGGTGTTCTGCGCAACACCAACAGGACGGTGAACCATGGATTTCCACCCGATCACAAAGCCGCAACGCCTTGTCATCAGGGGAACCCATATCCATGCCGCATTCCATCACTCTCTCGGACCTCTCGTGGTCGACACCTGACGGTCATCCGCTCTTTTCTAACATCAATCTTCGCTTCGGATCCGAACGCACCGGCCTCGTCGGGCGCAACGGCGTCGGCAAGACGACGCTTCTGAAACTGATCGCCGGCGAGTTGTCGCCGTCCGCGGGCACGGTTTCCGTCTCGGGCAGCGTCAATCTCCTGCGCCAGAGCGTGCAGGTCGTGTCGGACGAGACCGTCGCCGACCTGTTCGAAGTGCGCGGTGCGCTGGAGGTGCTTGCCCGTGCGCAGGCGGGAACGGCCACTCTGGAAGAGCTTGAAGACATCGACTGGATGCTGGAGGAGAGAATTGCCGGGACGCTCGCGCAGGTCGGGCTGGATGCCTTGCCCTCCACGCCGCTTTCGGCGCTGTCCGGCGGACAGCGCACGCGGGCCGCACTTGCGGCTCAAATCCATGCCGCGCCGGATTTCCTGATCCTCGACGAACCGACCAACAATCTCGACCGGGACGGACGCATTTTCGTAGCCGATTTTCTGGCGGGCTGGCGCGGCGGAGCGATCGTCGTCAGCCATGATCGGGAGCTTCTCGAAACCCTCGATGCGATTGTGGAAATGACCACGCTCGGTGCCACCCGTTACGGCGGCAACTGGAGCCACTACCGCGCACAAAAAGCGCTGGAACTGGCCGCCGCCGAACAGGACTTCGCGGATGCGGAAAAACGTCTGTCGGATGTCAAGCGCCGGTCGCAGGAGGCGCTGGAGCGCAAGGCCCGCCGCGATAGCAGGGGTGCTGCAAAAGCGGCGAGGGGCGACATGCCGCGTATCCTTGTCGGTGCGATGAAAAGGCGTGCCGAAAAGACGAGCGGCGACAATGCCAATCTGGCCAGCCGCCTGACGGCCGAGGCGACGGAAGACCTGAAGACGGCGCGTGAGCGGATCGAAATCCTGCAGGGCGTCACTGTCACATTGCCGCCCAGCGGGCTGCACGCGACAAAGACCGTTCTCAGCCTGCAAAATCTGACCGCGGGGTATCAGGCCGAACACCCCGTGCTTCGCGATCTGTCCTTCGAGATCACCGGGCCGCAACGCGTCGCCGTCACCGGTCCGAACGGGTCTGGAAAAACGACGCTGCTTTCGGTGGTCACCGGGGAATTGCCGCCATTCGAAGGGGCGGTGCATGTTGGGGTGAAGTCCGTGTTTCTCGACCAGCAGGTCAGCCTGCTCAACGCGAACCTGTCCATCCGCGACAACTTCCTTCGGCTTAACCCTAAGGCCGGGGAGAATGCCTGCCGCTCCGCGCTTGCGCGCTTCATGTTTCGTGCCGATGCCGCCTTGCAGATCGTTGCAACGCTCTCGGGCGGGCAGATGCTCAGGGCCGGTCTCGCCTGTGTCCTGGGAGGCCCGCAGCCTCCGCAGTTGCTGATCCTCGACGAGCCGACCAACCATCTGGATATCGATTCCATTGCGGCCGTGGAGGCTGGCCTTCAGGCCTATGACGGCGCCTTGCTGGTCGTTAGCCACGATGAGGCGTTCCTCGCCGCCATTGGCATCGAAAGGCGGCTGGAACTTGGGAAGTCGGAGATGCGTTCGGGCGCTCAGTAGTTCACCGTCACGACGACCGTATCGGAGTAGTTTCCCGGCGCCGGTGTGTTCTGCGCCGGGACGCGGCCATAGACAGTCAATGTCTGCAGGCCGCCCGTTCCGGTGCCGGTGGCTATCTCGCCCGCCGCACTTCCCCATACATTCGTGCGGTTCACGTCGCGGTAGAGACCATAGGTTATCGATGCGCCCGCCTGCACCATCTGGCGCGCGGCTGGCGGGCTGTTGCTCAGTCCGCCATTGAGCGCCACACTGTAGTTCAGATTTGTGGTGCAGGTCAGATTGATCGCTCCGGTCGCATTGACTGCCGTGTTCAGCACGCCGTGACTGCCGAAATCGATGTTCTGGGCCGAGATGATGCATGTGGGCGCCACTGCGGCCGACACGTTGAACGGCACCTGCGTGGGGTTCTGGGTCACGGAAGAGCAGCTCGGTGCGAGCAGGGTAAAGCTCGTATAGGTGAAGCTCGTTTCCGCGCCGGCGAAGCTGGAGAGGTAAAGGCCGCGCGCTGCCGAGGCCTGACCGGCGTTGATCCGGCCATAGACCGTGCGGCTCGTGGTGTTGATCAGGAGCGGCAGCGCCATGTCGATTGGCGGAGGCGAGCCGAGTGCGGGCTGCGTGACCGATCCCCATGAGGTTGTCCGCGCCGAGTTCTGGTAGAGCTGGTAATTGAGGATGTTGCTGCCCTGAAGCATGCGACGTATGCCGCCCGACTGTCCGCCGCTTCCGGCATTGATATTGGGGCAGATGCGGATGGAAAGCGCCAGCGACAAGGGGTTGGAGCAGGTGACTGACAATGTCGCCGTCGTGTCCACGGCGCTGCCGCTTGCAAGATTGACGAAGCCGAAATTCATGTCCGACATGCTGAAGGTGCAGCTTTGCGCCAGTGCCGGTGAAGCCGAGAGGAAAGCGGCAATGGCAAGGGCGGTACGGGTCAGGACCTTCATTGGATGCTCCTGCATAGGGTTTCGAAAGTTGCGCGCGTCGTGCCGGCAGAGGGGAGGGTGATCTGCGCTTCGCATTCGCCCTTCGTCGGCTGCATGATGCGGAGGCGATGCGTTTCGCTGATATTGTCGAGATAGGCCTGTCCGTCATAACCGACGATGAAATCGCGCTTGCCGTCGATTTTGCCGGTCGATCCGGTTTCGATGAATTCGCCGCTCTCGTCTTTCAGCGTCACCAGCGCCACCTGACCCTCGGTTTCCACCTTGAAATTGACCACCGCGCCGGCCTGCTGCGTCGGCCTGACGGTCTGTTTCGTCCGGTCGATGCGGGCGTCGACCGGGAGATTGCTCGGGTCGAGCGTGATGTTGTTGACGTCATAGGAACGCAGGTTCGGAAGCAATATCTTGCCGCGGCGGTTGGTCTGGCCGATGGGGCGGTTTTCCAGAAGGATATCGACGCCGGGCGCGCCCGCATCCACCACGGCGAAAGCGTCATCGATCCGGTTGCCGACAAAGACATCGCCGCCGGCGAGCGCTATCGATCCTTCGATCTGCGCATAGGCCTGTGTCGTGCGGTTGAATTGATCGACGCCGGCCGAAACGCGCGCGGCGCTGCCGCGGTAACTGCCGGAAACGGAGGCGATATCGTTGCCGCCGGTCGAGCCGCGCAGGCGCCAGCCATAACTTCCCTCGGCCTGCTCTTCGGATTTTCCGACCTCGGCCGTCAGCGAATATCCATCCGCATCCGACGACATGCCGGCCGAGCCGGAGACGCCGCCGCCGAACGACCAGGAGAGGCCCGCGAAGATGCCGTAGGATTTATTGTCCTCGAGATCTTTATAGGCGGTGATGAAGATATTGCCATTCTCGCCGAACGGTCGCGTGGCGGAAAGGCCGAGCAGCCGGGATCGTCTTTCATCGAAGGTTTCGAGTTCCGTATAGGAGAAATTGAGGCTGGTCTCATCGAAACCGAGCTGGGTGGAAACGGAAATCTGGTCGAGGGCACGCGGCGGCCGCGCGCTCAGCAGCCCGGATACCGTGCGGATATCGGACAGGTCGGCGGAGACGGAGGCCATATCGTGATAATCGCCGAATGTCCTTTGCGACCGTGCGTGAAATTTTACCCCCAGCAATTCCGCTTCGACGCTTGCGGAAAGCTGATAACCGCTTTCCGCGCCAAAGCGGCTCGATGCGCCCGAAACCGCCGCCAGTCCCTGCGCTCCAAGGGTGAAGACGCCGCCAAAGCCGATATTGTAGAAATTCTCGCCGCCTTCCGCATGGCCTTCCAGCGTCAGGCTGTCCGACACGCCATAACGCAGCGTCGCCGAGCCCAGCGGTTTGTCATCGTAATCGAAAGACGAGGTTCCGTAATTGCGCCGGGCAAAGCCAAGCTCGGCCGAAAAATCGATGAGGCCCTGCGCCAGCAGATCCGGTGAAGCATAAAAGGGCGTTTCGGACACGGTTTCGCGCCCCAGCGCATCCCGCACCACCAGCCGTGCATTGCCCGCGCCGCTGATGACAGGGAGATTGGTGATCGAGAAGGGCCCTTCGGGAACATCCTGCGACAGGCGGCGGACATTGTTGACATAGACGTCGACGGTGGAGGGCACGGCAGCGGAGCCGGCAAATTCCGGCATCGGCATGGTGACGATATCTGGCCGCAGGTCGAAATTGCGGCGGATCTGCAGGCCGCCCAGCCGCGTTGGGCGTGTCCAGCTCAGCCCGCCGGTGATGAGATCGCCGGCCCGATAGCTCGTCAGTGTGTCCTCGTCCGAATAGCTCCAGGTGGTATCGAGGCGCTGGGTATCGAACTCCGACAGGCGCGATGTGCTCAGAACCTGCGATGAGGACAGCACGCCGAGCGGACCGAAGGCCCTGCTTTCCAAAAGGGCCGAAACACCGTTGAAATCGGCGATATCCGACCATTTGTTGCCGCCGGAAGAACCGTAGATCGTGTAATTCACCAGACCTCCAAAATCGCTCGTGGCCTTTTCCCGGGTCTCTTCGTCTTGCTTCTGCGCAATCTTGCCGGAGGCGTCGATGACCCTGTTTGCCCGCGCCGCCATCGGCAGGGTGAAATGCATGGACTGGGTGCCTTCATCGTAACGCGCCACCACATCCGGCAGCCGGGAAATATCGATCCAGCCATCATCGCCGGCAGCGCTTTCAACCGGGGAAATCCCGATATTGGTGAGCTGTTCCGGCTCGATGAGAAACGATCCGGCGTCGTTTTGACGAAATGTGGCGATCAGTTCTGTCGAAACATCGTTGATGTAGACTTCGAGCTGCAACTGTCCCGCTTCTTTTGCGGCAAAAGAGGCCGGTTGCGCCGCAGGGGGTATATCCTGCGCCACGGAGAAATTGCCCGATGAAATGACCGTCAGAGCGGCAATCGTCAAAACGGCGAGATCAGCCGCCCGAGACGCGCGCCGTCGCATTGACGGGGCCGCCTTCGCTGTCTGCCGAAATCTTCAGCGTGCCGCCGCCTTTTTTGCCGCCCGTTGCCGGAACCACAAAGCTTGCGGCGGATCCGCCAAGCACATATCCCACCAGGCCCTGCTGCCGGGCAAGCGCCTGTCCGTTGCTACCGGAAAGCATCAGGTTGGCGATCCTTATCCGTTTTGCGCCCGTGTTGGACACCGAGACCCGGTAGCCATTGCCCTGCGGCGTTATCTTCCAGGCCGGTTCCGCGTCGCTCGTGGAGGCGGGTGAGAAGAAAACGGGTATGGAGTGGCGCACCACCAGATTGACCGTGCCGGATTGCGGTCTTCCCGCCGGCGGCAATTCGTCGACAATGACGCGGTAACTCTCTTCGGCCCGAAGCGGCGCCTTGGAAAGCCGGACGATGCGGATGAGGTTTTCCGCGCCTCCCTTCAGTTGCGTCATCGGAGGGCTGGCGACGACGTCCTGCGCCGCCGTATAGACGTCCTGCCCATTTTGCTGGGTCCAGCGGAATATCCTGACCTGAACGTTGATCGGGGTTTTCGCATCGTTCCAGATGCGGAGGCTGGAGGCCGCGGTGGGCGCTTTAAGATCCAGAAGCACGGGTGCGACCCGTAGCGATGCAGACTGTGAAGGTGAAACACTCAAACCGGCAAAAAACGCAGCCGCTAAGGTAAAAACACGCATGCGCGATCCTCCCTGTGGCGATCAGTAGTTGAGCGTGGCCGTCACCGTATCGGTATAGACGCCGACCGCGGGTGTCGTCTGGGCAGGTACGCGCCCATAGACAGTGAATGTTTGCGGCGCGCCGGTTCCGGTTCCCGTTTGCCGATCCGTTCCCACGGTGTTCCCCCACACCGTGCTATGTGCCGCAGTCGTATAAAGCGAGTAGGAAATGGTCGCGCCCGCAGGCGATGTCATCAGACGGTTGGCGACCGTCGCTCCAGAGCCGGCGCCGGCGCTGAGACCCAGGCTGAAGGGAGTGCTGGCCGTGCACTGCACGACAATATCGCTGGTCGCATCGATATTGCTGCCGATCACACCATTGGTGCCGAAATTGAGGTTACCCGCGGAATTGATCTGGCACGCCGCCTGAATGGTGATCTGGACGTTGAAATTCGTCGTGGCGACCTGCGCGACGCCCGATGCCGGTGTAAGGACCAGCGCCGCAAATGATAATAAATAGCCTGATGCTGCAAACTTCATGCTGCCTCCCCAAGCTGCTGCGCTGCTGTTTTTTCGATGCGCAACATGGAATTACGCCAATAACGGGTAATTAGAATAATCTAATACTCGTACCGATTTGGTTAATAAATCCTTAATGGGGAATGCTTGAAAAACCACTGGCTGAAATGCGGCGGGCGCCACAATCAAAAGTGTCGCGACGTGGTTGCAAAGCACAGGATCGACGCTAAATCCCGTCTACGAGTTTTTTACTGAAATGCGACATCTTGTCAGCCGGCCCCGGTTGGCGTACTCGAAATCGATAGAAACCCGGGCCGATCAACAGTACCGTTCGGTGACGCTGTGTTCGGCCCCATAGACATCATGACGTTGGGATTGCGATGAACCTTTACTTGGATTACCTGGCTGAAATCAAAAGCAGAGAACCACAGGGTCTGGCGCCCAAGCCGATCGATGACGGTGCACTGACGGCCGAGATTATCGAACTCATCAAGGATGCGGGCAGCGAGCACCGCGCTGATGCCCTGAAATTCTTCATCTACAACACCCTGCCGGGCACCACGAGCGCCGCCGGCGTCAAGGCGGCCTTCCTGAAGCAGATCATCCTCGGCGAAGTCGTCGTGCCGGAGATCGCGCCTTCCTTCGCGCTGGAGCTGCTGTCGCACATGAAGGGCGGCCCGTCGATCAAGGTGCTGCTCGATATCGCGCTCGGTAACGATGCCGCGATTGCCGCTGAGGCCGGCGAAGTGCTGAAGACGCAGGTGTTCCTTTACGATGCCGACATGTTCCGCCTGCGCGACGCCTACAAGGCCGGCAACGCCATCGCCAAGTCCGTGCTGGAAAGCTACGCCAAGGCCGAATTCTTCACCAAGCTTCCGGATGTCGAAGACGAGATCAAGATCGTCACCTTCATCGCCGCCGAAGGCGATATTTCCACCGACCTCCTGTCTCCCGGCAATCAGGCGCATTCGCGCTCGGACCGCCAGCTGCACGGCCAGTGTATGATCTCGCCGGAAGCGCAGGCGGAAATCGTCGCGCTGCAGAAGCAGCATCCGGACAAGCGGGTGATGATGATCGCCGAAAAGGGCACGATGGGCGTCGGCTCGTCGCGCATGTCGGGCGTCAACAACGTGGCGCTGTGGACCGGCAAGCAGGCCAGCCCCTATGTGCCCTTCGTCAATTACGCTCCCATCGTCGCCGGCACCAACGGCATCTCGCCGATTTTCGCCACCACCGTCGATGTGACGGGCGGCATCGGCATCAACCTGAAAAACTGGGTGAAGAAGCTCGGCGAAGACGGCAAGCCGATCCTCAACAACGATGGTAACCCGATCCTCGAGCAGAAATATTCGGTCGAGACCGGCACGGTCCTCAAGATTGACGCCAGGAACCGCAAGCTTCGCGACGAGGCCGGCACGGAACTGGTGGATATCGCCTCTTCCTTCACGCCCCAGAAGATGGAATTCATGAAGGCCGGCAGCTCTTACGCTATCGTCTTCGGCAAGAAGCTCCAGACATTTGCGGCTGAAACGC
Source organism: Agrobacterium sp. 22-221-1 (assembly GCF_053522445.1). NCBI lineage: Bacteria > Pseudomonadati > Pseudomonadota > Alphaproteobacteria > Hyphomicrobiales > Rhizobiaceae > Agrobacterium > Agrobacterium sp. 22-221-1. Next base: position 43,587 of record NZ_JBNWCL010000006.1, on the reverse strand, counting down.
TCGGTGTCGAGACCACTCCGGTCTTCGCGCCCAACAAGGAAATTTCCATCGAAGGCCAGGGTCTCACCGCCGTCGAGAAGATTTTCAACCGCAACGCCGTCGGCGTCACACCCGGCAAGGTGCTGCATGCCGGCTCGGACGTTCGCGTCAAGGTCAACATCGTCGGCTCGCAGGATACGACCGGCCTGATGACCGCGCAGGAACTGGAAGCGATGGCGGCCACGGTCATTTCGCCGCTGGTGGATGGCGCCTACCAGTCGGGCTGCCACACGGCCTCCGTCTGGGACAAGAAGGCACAGGCGAATATTCCGAAGCTCATGTCCTTCATGAACAATTTCGGCGTCATCACCGCGCGCGATCCGAAGGGCGCCTATCACTCCATGACGGACGTGATCCACAAGGTGCTGAACGACATCACCGTGGATGACTGGGCGATCATCATCGGCGGCGACAGCCACACCCGCATGTCCAAGGGCGTTGCCTTCGGCGCTGACTCGGGCACCGTCGCACTGGCGTTGGCAACGGGCGAGGCGACCATGCCGATCCCGCAGTCGGTCAAGGTCACCTTCAAGGGCACGATGCAGCCCTATATGGACTTCCGCGACGTGGTGCACGCCACGCAGGCGCAGATGCTGAAGCAGCACGGCGACAACGTCTTCCAGGGCCGCATCATCGAAGTGCATATCGGCACGCTGCTCGCCGATCAGGCCTTCACCTTCACCGACTGGACGGCCGAAATGAAGGCCAAGGCGTCGATCTGCATCTCGCAGGACGAAACGCTGATCGAGTCGCTGGAAATCGCCAAGTCGCGCATCCAGATCATGATCGACAAGGGCATGGATAACCCCGCCCAGACGCTCAAGGGTCTGATTGCCAAGGCGGATCAGCGCATTGCCGAAATCCGCTCGGGCGAAAAGCCGGCGCTGAAGCCCGATGACAATGCGAAATATTTCGCCGAAGTCGTGGTGGATCTGGACGTGATCGACGAACCGATGATCGCCGACCCTGACGTCAACAACAACGACGTGTCCCGACGCTACACCCACGATACGATCCGCCCCGTCTCCTATTACGGCGGCACCAAGAAGGTCGATCTCGGTTTCGTCGGTTCGTGCATGGTGCACAAGGGCGATATGAAGATCGTCGCCCAGATGCTGAAGAACATCGAAAAGTCCGAAGGCAAGGTCGAGTTCAAGGCGCCGCTCGTCGTCGCCGCGCCGACTTACAACATCATCGATGAACTGAAGGCGGAAGGCGACTGGGAAATCCTGCAGAAATATTCGGGCTTCGAGTTCGATGATCTGAAGCCGAAAACCACCAACCGGACGGAATACGAGAACATTCTCTATCTCGAACGTCCGGGCTGCAACCTGTGCATGGGCAACCAGGAAAAGGCCGAAAAGGGCGACACGGTTCTTGCAACCTCCACCCGCCTGTTCCAGGGCCGCGTGGTGGAAGATACGGCTGAAAAGAAGGGTGAATCGCTTCTGGCCTCCACCCCGGTCGTGGTGCTCTCGGCGATCCTCGGCCGCACGCCGAGCATCGAGGAATATCGCTCTGCCGTCGAAGGGATCGACCTGACGAAGTTCGCGCCCCCGAAGGTAACGCCGATCGATTCGCAGTCGGTCCATTACTGAGGCCGTGATTATCGTCGTGTGTGGGCTACGGGCTCTGCGCTGGCGATGCACTGAAAATGCCGAATGAACGCGGACAGCGGGGAGACATCCCCGCTGTTTTTTATGGGCCGGCGGTGCTCCGACCAGACCATTGGAGACTGGCGACATGTCTCGGCTTGGCCTTCGCCCCTTTTTGCGGTAACCAGACTGAATGATAAAAGCCTCGAGTATCACCTGCATCTAGCTCCCGCCGCAGCGCGAGGAGCATCGAGCGAAAAGCCGACAGGCTTGGCGCTCGGCGTCGGCTTGTCTGAAGGCAAGCGAATGCGAACATATGCAGTGAGATTACTCCAATGGAAAATTACTTCGAAAGCCCGTTCCGGGGCATCACGCTTGACAAGCAGGCCAGGAGCCCGAACCTCGTGGTCGGGAAATACAGCTATTATTCCGGCTATTATCACGGCCACAGTTTTGAGGATTGCGCCCGTTATCTGCTACCGGATGAAGGCGCGGACAGGCTGGTGATCGGAAGCTTCTGCTCGATCGGTTCGGGCGCCGCCTTCATCATGGCCGGCAATCAGGGCCATCGCAACGAGTGGATCAGCACCTTCCCGTTCTTCTTCATGCCGGAGGTGCCGGAATTCGAGAATGCCGGCAACGGTTATCTGCCGGCGGGCGATACCGTCATCGGCAACGATGTCTGGATAGGCTCGGAAGCGATCATCATGCCCGGCATCACGGTCGGCGATGGCGCCGTGATCGGAACGCGGGCGCTGGTGACGAAGAATGTCGAACCCTATGCCATCGTCGGCGGCAATCCCGCGAAAACGATCCGCAAGCGGTTCGATGACGACAGCATCGCCCTGCTGCTCGAGATGAAATGGTGGGATTGGCCGGCGGCGCGGCTGAAGGCGGCAATGCCGCTCATGACCAGCGGCAATGTCGCCGAGCTTTATCGGTTCTGGCTATCCGATAAGCCGCAGCCGTAAAAACGCCCGGCCCGTTTCATGGAGGCGGGCCGGACCTCCCTCCGGGTCAGGACAGATAGGGAATCCGATTTGACGATATGGGTGGAGGCTCTCGTCAACTGACGCCTTTCAGGGCGCGTGACCGCAAACGTCGCAGCCGGACCTCCATCTGCCTCTTTGCCTGAATGTCGCCACGCCTGACGGCCACCGCGATGCCTTCCACCCATGCGGCAATGGCGCCGTCGTCATCTCCCAGCCGTGCACGACATTCGCCGAGTTCGGCCCAGACCGCCGAATAGTCGGGATCCTGCCGGATAGCCGCCTGGAGATGAAGCGCGGCATCTTCGAACTGCCCAGCCGCCTTGAGCGTCTTTGCGATTGAAAAGCGCAGGAGCGGACTGTCCCGTCCGTCTTCCAGCATCCTCATGAGTTTTTCGATCATCGTTGTCCCGTTGCAATGGTGAAGCACCATGCAATCGGTACGACCTCAAGCGCAGTTGAGGTCAAGCGGGATTTCGCGCGGTCACTTCGCCATGCGACGCAATGCAACCGGGTCCCATATGTCGTCGAGCGGGCCTTCGAGAGCGGTTCGCGGGGGGATGAGCTTCGGTTCGATGATGGTGACTTCCGGCTCGGTCCGGTTCTCTTCCAGCAGTTCGAAACCCTTTTCGAGCATCTGCGCGATATCGGGTTTGATCATATAGACCGGGAAGGGAAGGAATGACGCGAACGGGTCGTAGTCGAAGCAGCCGACAACGATGTCGCCGAAGGCCTCGCCATCATGACGCCCCATGAAACGCAGCAGGCCTTCGAAATTTATCGATGAATTGACGAAGAAACAGCGGGGCAGGCGGCCCCTGCGCTCGAAGAAACGTTCGAAGGCCAGCTCCGTCATATGCGGTGAATAGCCGGTGATCTCGATATCGTCTCCGCTTTCCGCCCCGAAATAAGCGGCCTTGGCGGCGTGGAAGCCGTCGATTCGCTCGCGGCTGGCGTGGTCGTCATGACCGCCGAACAGGATGACGTCGTCAGGGCCGAGAGGTCCGCCTTTTTCCGCATGGGCAAGGATTGCGGATGTCAGTATTTCTGCACCGTGCCTGTTGTCGGAAATGACGGAGGGTACGAATTTGCCGGGAAGGTCGATATTGACATGCGGCAGTGCTGCGCGGGCGCAGACCTGGTGCACGCCGTCGGGATCGGTCGCGCCCGCAATGAAGAGGGCATCGATGGAATAGGCGATCAGGGTCTCCACGGTGCGGCGTTCTTCTTCGGGATCGCGCCGCCCGGAGACCACCATGGGCGACAGGCCGCGTTTGCGCGCCTGCCCTTCGAATGTCTGCGCCATCGATGAAAAGAACCGGTTGTCATAAATGGGCACCAGAAGCCCGACGAGACCGGATTTTGAACTCCTCAAACCGCGGGCCTGCAGGTTGGTGGTGTAGCGATGCGCCTTGGCGAGCGAGAGAATCTTGTCGGCAGTCTCCTCCGAAATCCGCCGTTTGCGCCACGATCCGTTCAACACCGCGCTCACTGTCGAGGCTGATGCACCCGACAATATCGACAAGTCATAAATGGTGGCTTTCTTGGAAGTTATGCCCGTCACTGTGATCTCCCCAACTGATTCCAATTATTAGAGCACACATCCCCTTGACGGAAGGGCGCTTCATGATATGGTTATTGCACCATCGATTGTGCAACTTGGCAATATCGATTGTGCAAGATGGTTGCTGTGGGAGTGGCAAGGGAGAGTCTCGAATAAGCGAGATGAGAAATTTTGAACGCGCCAGATGAAAAATGGCTGCGGCGGGTTTCGTTTGCCTGTTTTTTGAGGAGGAACATCATGAAGAAAATTATTGCTGCAGCGGTCGGCCTGTCGCTCGCGCTGCTCTCGTCCGCCGCCTTCGCCGAAGGGCCGAAGGTGGGCGTCGTCGTCAAGATCGGCGGCATTCCGTGGTTCAACGCCATGGAGGCCGGTATCAAGGAGCAGAGCAAGAAGCTCGGCGTCGACGGTTTCATGGTCGGCCCGACCAGCGCCGATCCCGCCCTGCAGGTCCGCGCCATCGAGGACCTGATCGCCCAGAAGGTCGATTTCATTGGCGTCGTGCCCAATGATGCAAAGGTGCTGGAGCCGGTGCTGAAAAAGGCCCAGGCCGCCGGTATCAAGGTCATCACCCATGAATCGCCCAAGCAGCTCGGCGCCGACTGGGATTTCGAACTGGCTTCCGCCAAGGGCTTCGGCGAGGCGCATGGCAAGCTGCTGGCTGAAAAGATGGGCGGCAAGGGTTCTTATGCCGTCTTCGTCGGTTCGCTTACGGTTCCGCTTCATAATGCCTGGGCCGATGCCGCCATCGCTTACATCAAGGCCAATTATCCGGACATGAAGCTCGTTGGCGATCGCTACGGTGTCGCCGAAGACCTCGACAAGAGCCGTTCGACGGCGCTTGACCTGATGTCCGCCAATGCCGACCTGAGTGGTTTCCTCGCCTTCGGTTCGCAGGGACCGATCGGCGCCGGTCGTGCCGTTGAAGAGCGACGCAAGGATGGCAAGGTCTTCGTCATCGGCCCGTTTTCGCCGGGGCAGGGCGCCAAGCTGATCAAGTCGGGGGCGCTGACTGGTGGATTCATGTGGAACCCGAAGCAGGCTGGTGAGGTCTTCATCACGCTCGCCGACCGTATAGCCAAGGGTGAGACACCCAAGGCCGGTGACACTATCGAAGGTCTCGGCACCATCAATCCCGAGGGCAACACCATCGTCGTCGACCAGCTTTTGAAGATCGACAAGGAAAGCATCGACAAGCTCGTTTCCATGGGCCTCTGATCCTCCCCAAGGCCAAGGGCGTCGCGGGGGTCTAATACTCGCGCGACGTCCCATCTGGAAAACATGCCGAGCGCCACGTCTGCAATGCTGCCGCGGCGAAGGAGATTTACATTATCATGAGCGCAGAACCGCTCCTGTCCCTTAAAAATGTCAAAGTCACCTTCGGCGGCGTCCGCGCGTTGAAGGGTGTTTCTTTCGAGGTCAATCCGGGTGAAGTGCATTGCCTTGCCGGCGAAAACGGCTGTGGCAAGAGCACGCTGATCAAGGTCATAACGGGCGTTTACACGCCCCAAAGCGATGCCGAACTTTATTTCGACGGCAAGCCGATAACGGCAATGAACCCGACGCTTGCGCAATCGCTTGGCATCCAGGTGATCTGGCAGGATCTGGCGCTGTTCGATGAAATGACGGTGGCTGAGAATATCGGCTTCCAGTACGCGGTGAATGGAAAATACGGGCTGGTCGACAAGCGCGCCATCGAGCAGGCGGCCGAAAAGGCGCTGGCCCGGCTCGGCGTCGAGATCGATCTTGATAAGCCGCTCAAGGAACTGCCCATCGCCCAGCGTCAGATCGTGGCGATTGCCCGCGCGCTGGTCGGGGAAGCGCGGCTGGTTTTCATGGATGAGCCGACCGCGTCGCTCACGCAGTCGGAAACCGATTACCTGATCGATATCGTCCGCAACCTGTCGGCCTCGGGTGTCGCGGTTGTCTTCGTCTCGCATCGCCTTGCGGAAGTGCTTGAGATTTCAGACCGCATAACCGTGCTGCGGGATGGGTCGCTTGTCGGCGTTTTCCCCGTTGAGGGCATGACCCAGTCACGGGTGACCGAGCTGATGACCGGCCGTAATTTCGACAGCGCCGTCATTGCCGCCGATCACGATGACAAGCCCGTCGTTCTCTCGGTGCGCGGGCTGAGCCGCGGCGGCGAATTTGAAGACGTTTCGTTCGATCTGCGGCGGGGAGAAACGCTCGGTATTACCGGCCTGCTCGGAGCCGGCCGCACGGAACTGGCTTTGACGCTGTTCGGCATGCATCGGCCGCAATCGGGTGAAATCCTCATCGATGGAAAGAAGGTGGATTTCCATTCCAACCGCGATGCGATCCGGGCGGGCGTTGCCTATCTTTCCGAGGACCGGCTTTCGCTTGGTCTCAACCAGCCGCAATCCATTGCCGACAATCTCGTCATGGCCTCGCTCGACCGGCTGTTGAGCGGCGGCCTGATCTCACCCTCTAAAAAGGCGGATGTCGTTTCCCGCTGGATTTCGGCGCTTGGCGTCAAGATCGGCCTGCCGGAAGATCCGATCCGCACGCTTTCGGGTGGCAATCAGCAGCGTGTGGCGATTGCCAAGTGGCTGGCGATCGGCCCGAAAATCCTCATCCTCGATGCGCCGACCGTGGGGGTCGATGTCGGCGCCCGCGCCGGCATCTTCGAAATCGTCCGCAAGCTCGCCGCAGAAGGTCTCTCGATCATCGTGATCTCCGACGAGCCGCCGGAAGTTTATTTCAATACAGACAGGGTCATCCATATGGTCGAAGGCCGGTTCCACGCCACCTATGATCCGCGACGCCTCTCGCTGACCGAACTGGAGTCCGCCATCTATGCGTAGGCTCATCCTTGGACATACGACCGAATTCACGCTGCTTGTCGTCATGGTGTTGCTCTGCTCGGGGCTGTCCTTCGCCACCGACCGGTTCCTCACCATCTCCAACGCCTTCGATGTGCTGAATGTCTCGGCGGTCAACATCATCTTCGCGGTCGGCCTGCTCGTGGTGCTGATCTCCGGCGGTATCGACATCTCCTTCGCGGTCGCCGCCTCCGTCGTTCAATATGTGACGGTGCTGGCGCTCAATGCGCTCGGCGGCGGCAACTGGGCGGAAGGTTTCATCATTGCCGGCGCGGTTGGCCTTAGTCTCGGTTTCGTCAACGCCTTCCTCGTCTGGCGGCTCAACATCATTTCCATCGTCGCGACCATTTCCACCTTCAACATCTTCTTCGGGCTGTTGATGTTCTTCACCAAGGGCGTGTCGATCTACGACCTGCCGGAATGGCTGTCGACGCGCGTGGTATTTTACGAGCGTGAGATGTCCGATGGCTCCTGGGTCGAGCTGACGCTGCCGGTCGTGGTCATGATCCTCTGCTGCTTTGCCACCTGGTTCATGATCTCGCGCACCACCGTCGGCCGCAAGCTTTATGCTTTCGGCGACAATCCGGAAGGCGCACGCCGCTTCGGCATCAATATCGGCGCCATGCACTATATTTCCTTCGGCTGGCTCGGCCTGATGGCGGGTATCGCCGGGCTCATGCAGGCGCATTACGCGCAGGAGGTGGTGCCGAACGCGCTTTATGGCCGCGAACTGGATGTTCTAGCCGCAACCGTCCTTGGCGGTGCACGGCTTGGCGGCGGCAAGGGGTCGGTCATCGGCTGTGTGCTCGGGGTGCTGATGGTGTCCATCACCCAGAACGGCCTCAATCTGATGGGCGTTTCTCCCTTTGCCTTCAAGATGATCGTCGGGGCCATCATCCTCATCGCCATCACGCTCTCCTCCACCCGCTTCGACAAGCTCCTGCCGAGCGCCTTACGGACATCCGCAAAGAAGGGGAGCGCACAGCGATGAACAGTCTCGTTCGGAAATTCAACGCGATTTTCGGTGCCGACATGGCCGGGCCGGTGATTGCCTTCATCGCGGTCATGCTCATCTTCGGAACCTTTGCCGATAACTTTCTCTCGCTCGCGACATTCGGTTCGGTCGCCTTCCAGCTGCCGGAACTCGGCCTGCTGACGTTAGCGATGCTGCTGCCGCTGCTGACGGGTGGCATTAACCTATCCGTCACCTTCGCCGCCAATCTTTCCGGCTTGGCCGCAGCCTGGGTATTGCAGGCCCATGGCGGGGTGGATGCGCCGCCGAGCGCATTCCTGTTCGCCTGCCTTGCCGCACTTGTCACCGGCGGTGCTGCCGGAGCGATGACCGGGGCGGCAATCGCCTACACCCGCGCGCACCCCATTCTGGTGACGCTGTCGATGATGATCTTCCTGCGCGGCCTCGGCGAGTTTCTCACCCGTGGCGGAGACGTTTCCGGTTTCCCCGCCTATATGGCGCCGCTCGGTCACGGTACGCTTCTCGGTCTGCCGATCCCGCTTCTGATCTTCATCGTCTGCGTCGGCCTCTGGCATGTGCTGCTGACGCGCACCAAGCTCGGCTTCGGCCTGTTGATGATCGGCTCGAACATCGAGTCCGCGCGTTATTCCGGCCTCAATACGCGCAAGATTCAGGTGCTCGTCTACACACTCTCGGGTCTGATGTGTGCGGTTGCCGGCATCATCATGCTTGCCCGTTTCAACTCCGTCCGTGTCGGCCATGGGGAATCCTACCTGTTGATCACGGTGCTGGCGGCCTTCCTCGGCGGCATCAATCCGTTCGGCGGTTTCGGTCGTGTCCTGCCCGTCTTCGTTGCGCTCATCGTTCTGCAGCTTCTGTCATCCGGCCTCAATCTTCTCGGCGCCAACCAGCATCTGGCAACGGCGCTCTGGGGCGTGCTGATGATTGTCGTCATGGCGGCGCGCGGCCTGTTTTCAAGCTACTTCGCATCTCTCAGAAAGAAGGTATGACGTGAAAGGCTTCGGTGTTCACGCAATGATGTGGTCTCTCAAATGGGACCACGAAAACGCCAGACGGTCCATCGCCGCTGCTGCGGATTACGGTCAGGATTTCATCGAGATTCCGCTCATCGATATCCCTGCCGTCGATGCAAAACACACGCGCGCCCTGCTGGCGAAATACGGCTTGCGCGCCGTCTGCTCGCTGGTGCTGCCGGAGCCCGCCTGGGCGTCCGTACGTCCCGATGCGGCAATCGACCATCTGAACGCCGCGCTCGACAAGGCCGCAGAAATGGGCGCGGAAGCGCTGACGGGTGTTACCTATGGCGGCACCAATGAGCGAACCGGATTTCCGCCGACACAGGGTGAATATGACAATCTGACAAGGGCGCTCTCCAGCGCTGCCGGCCACGCAAAAACACTTGGCCTGCAATTCGGCATCGAGACTGTCAACCGCTACGAGAACCATCTGCTCAATTCCGCCGAACAGGCGGTGGCGCTGGTGGAGCGGATCGGTGCGGACAACGTCTTTATCCATCTCGATACCTTCCACATGAATATGGAGGAAAAGGGCATTGCCAATGGCGTCATCGCCGCCCGCAACCATCTGAAATACATGCATATGTCGGAAAGCGACCGTGGCACGCCGGGCTGTGGCAATGTTGCTTGGGACGAGGTGTTTTCGGCGCTTGCAGCCATCGGCTTTAAAGGCGTGCTGACGCTCGAAAGCTTCGCTGCGATGCCCAGGGAGATGGCGGGCGCGATTTCGACCTGGCGGCCGGTTGCGCCCAGCGCCGATGAGGTTCTCGACAGGGGACTGTCATTCCTGCGTGACAAGGCAAGCCAGTACCGCATTTTCTGAAAGCACTCATTATCGGGGCAAGCACCTTGAACACTATTGACGATAATGCCCGCGAGATTGCGGGCCTTGCCCTCCAGCGACTGGAAGGGTCGAAGGGCCGGCGTGTGATGATTGCGATTGCCGGTGCCCCCGGATCGGGAAAATCAACCATCGCCGAATGCGTGGTCGATGCGTTGAACGCAGGCGAAGGCGTGTCCGCCGCACTGTTCCCGATGGATGGCTTTCATTATGACGACGCCGTTCTGGAAGAGATGAAACGCCGTCCCTTCAAGGGCGCCATCGATACTTTCGATGCCCACGGCCTGCGCCACATGCTTGAGCGCCTGAAGGCCAATGAGGACGATGTCGTTGCCGTCCCCGTCTTCGACCGCGCCATCGAGATCGCCCGCGCCGGTGGCCGCCTGATCCCGCAATCCGTCGATATCATCGTCTGCGAGGGTAACTATCTCCTCGCCGGCCAGTCGCCATGGGATCGCCTCAAGCCGATCTTCGATCTCACGATTTTTGTTGATGTCGACGAGGACGATCTGCGTGCGCGGCTGCGAGACCGCTGGCGGAGCTTCGGTCTCGGCGAGGGCGAGATCAACCGGAAGGTGGAGGAAAACGATCTCCCCAATGGCCGCTTCATTACATCGACAAGCACGGAGCCGGATCTTCGCATCGGAAATCCGGGAAGCAGTTCCGCGTCCTGAAACTGCCTGAAGGGCTGCGCCTCCCTATCCAAAGTCAAGCGAAACAGAAAAGCGAAAGAGACCCCCATGAAACACGGCATCTATTACTCCTACTGGGAACATGAGTGGAGCGCCAAGTTCGGCCCCTATATCGAGAAGGTCGCCAAGCTCGGTTTCGATATCATCGAAGTCGCCGCGCACCACATCAATGAATACAGCGACGCCGAACTCGCCGTCATCAGGCAGAGCGCGAAGGATAACGGCATCATCCTCACCGCCGGTATCGGCCCTTCGAAAACGAAGAACCTGTCGTCGGAGGATGCTGCGGTTCGCGCAGCCGGCAAGGCGTTCTTTGAACGTACCCTGTCCAATGTCGCCAAGCTAGACATCCACACCATCGGCGGCGCGCTGCATTCCTATTGGCCGATCGACTATTCGCAGCCGGTCGACAAGGCAGGCGATTATGCGCGCGGCGTCGAAGGCATTCACGGCATTGCCGATTTCGCCAATGATCTCGGTATCAACCTGTGCATCGAAGTCCTCAACCGCTTCGAAAATCACGTGCTCAACACGGCGGCCGAGGGCGTCGCCTTTGTGAAGGATGTCGGCAAGAACAACGTGAAAGTCATGCTGGATACCTTCCACATGAATATCGAAGAAGACAGCTTTGGCGAGGCCATCCGCACGGCGGGCCCGTTGCTGGGGCATTTCCATACCGGCGAGAGCAATCGCCGCGTACCGGGCAAGGGCAGGATGCCCTGGCACGAAATCGGCCTCGCCCTTCGCGATATCAATTACACCGGCGCGGTCGTCATGGAGCCTTTCGTCAAGACCGGCGGCACGATCGGCTCCGACATCAAGGTGTGGCGCGATCTCAGTGGCGGCGCCAACCTTGCGAAAATGGACGAGGATGCCCGCAATGCCCTGGCATTCTCCCGTTTCGTCCTTGGCGGCTGATGACCCATAAGCGCATTGACCGGGCGGTGGCCATCTGTCGCCCGGGCAGCCATTGCTATGTTTGCCCGCCATCGCCGAGTTGAAAAGATAACCGCTTGTGGGCTAAAGCACTGATGTCTCTTCGGGATCAAAACGATCCGCCCAAGACCATTGGTTTGCATGATCCCTGTCGCACTACCGTCCGTCGAAGCGCTGCTTCTCCTTGCTTTCTTGCTCATCACGACCCTCATATGGATCGTCTGGACGCTCTCGCTGTTCGTTCGATATGTGGCAGGCCGCTGGAAGCGCCCGACGATCCTGCCCTATGGGATGGTAACCGCCGTCGCGCTTTTTACCCTCTTTCGGTTCGGTGATTTTTATCTGCAGATGCGCGCCTATGACAAAGAGAGGGCGGCAAGCCATCGGCCGGAATTGCTCGAGCCGGCGCGCCTTGGCCAGATCGATATGCCCAAGGGCACGAGACTCGAACTGGCCATTGCCAACGACAGGGAAGCCTTCGAACGGGCCGTATTTCCGCATCCCGTACCGGTGGCGGATATCGATGCCGTCGAGATCACTCGCTATATCTCGATAAAAACCAACGAGAATTACGAAACGGTGGGCTTTACCCCGCAGACCATGCGGATCACCGGCAAAGGCGTGACCACCCAGAGCGGCTGGCGCTGCGACGCGACACAACCGGTGGAGTTCGATCTTTCGGCCGATGGCGGCATATCCGCTTTCAGCAACTGCACTCTTTCCGATGGCAATGTTGTTGACGGCATCACCCTGCCGAAAGGCACGTCCCTGCGCGCCTCCACCGGCAATGTCTATACCGATGGCTTCGTCGATTCCGATCGATGGGTTCTCGATACGGCTCAGGACCATACCGTTCACATCGACAGTTTCGATCTTTCCGAGGCAACGCTTGCCCTTGATGGCGAGCGAAAACTCCACGAGATCAAAAGAGGTGTCCTGTCAAAAGACGCAACGCTCGGGACGCTTCACCATGCCGCCGGAACCAATATTCGTTATAATCCCCGGCATCTTCGCAACGACTATTCCGGCGCGTGGTTGATAATCGCGCCCCTGCTGGCTGCCGATGCTCCACCGGTTCCGTCGCATGATATCGCGCAGGGCAGGGACGGAAAGGTTCTGTCCGTTCTCCAGAATTGATCCCGCGCGGCGGCGAGGTGCCGTGGGCATGGCATTCGGTCATTGCCTCACCAGCCATAGCTGAAGGTCAGGCCGCTGCCATTGTCCCCATCCTGCACCACATTGGTTTCCGTGTTGCGGCCATACTGGAAAATGCCATAGGCATTGTTGTTGCCATTCTGCTGCAATGTTGCGGCATGACCGTTGCCCCGTTGCCGGATGAAACCGAGATTGCCGCCGCCGTTCTGGGCGATGCCGGCGGCGTTGCCACGGCCGAGCTGCCGGATATCGGCATCCTTCAGGCCACGGTACAGCGAATAGGCGCGAAGCCCGGTGGAAAGAAGATCTCCATCCGTTGTATTGCCCGGCGCGAGGTCGAATGAAATCCGGCCGCCGGCCTGAGCGGGTGCGGAAAACCCGATTGGCGCGAGGCTGCCGACAAGCGCAGTAATGGTAAGAAGTTTCAATAGGTTGCTGGTCATTCTTATCTCCATCTGTCAGCCTCTTACCGATGATCCACCGTCGCATTTCGCAACTGAACCAGACCGGAATTGCCCATTCACATGTCGTTCAGCGGTTCGGCACGATCAAAAGAAAAGGGCGTCGAAACCGGTGCCCTTTCTGGTGAAATATACGACATGACGGCAGCCTAATCGCCGCCAATCTGCTTCGTGCAACTGAAGCTCCTGCCATCGATCACGAGATCGAGCACGGCCTTGTAGCGGGCTCCCTTCGCATCGAGCGTCACAGAACTCAGCAGTTGCGAACGTCCGGCAGCGGCGTCGAAGTCGCCGCCCTGATTGATGACGGAACTCCCGCCGCCGCTCGATTTTTCGACGTGAAAGGAGTAGGTCCCGCGGCCACCGGCGTCACCCTTCGTGACGGCCTCCAGCCTTACCATGCCGGCCTGCGGTGTTGCCGTGATCTCGCAACGCTGTCCTTCGGCCGGTTCCTTTGCAGTCGATATGGCCGCAACGGCGCCGAAAGGAAGCAGGGCCATTGCAAGGATCGCCGCCAGACGGCGCGGATGTCTGAGGGTATGGGGCATGGCTCGTCTCCCTGACGATCTGATATTTCGATCTCGACGCGTTTCACCTCATCGCGGGCTGCTTAAGGGCAGGCCTGCACGAAGGCCGCGACATTGTCGTTGCCGCCCTGGCTCACATTGGCGCTGCAGCCACGGCCCACCTGAACACCGGCCGCGATGTTGCCGTTGCCGTCCTGGGTGAGGATGGTGGTGTGGTTGGAGCCGAATTGCCCGATGCCAGCCACGTTGCGGCTGCCGTTCTGATAGGTGGAGCCGTAATTGTCATGCCCCTCCTGACCGACGGCCGAAAGGTTTTGGCGACCGTACTGATGGCCGACAATCCGGTTGTAACCGCCGTTCTGGTAGGTGCGGATCCGGTTGCCATAACCTTCCTGCGCGCCACCGGCAGAGTTGGACCAGCCATATTGTTCGATGCGCACATCATTGGCCATGGCGGGTGCCGTGGCGGCGATGCCAACGAGAACAACGAGTGCACTTGCAATAAAAGACTTCCGGATCATGATTGTGTCTCCTCAGGCGGATAGGACCGCGGTTGAACGTCTTTGTTTTAGACGGTCCCGTTGGAACGGAAGCTGAAGAGATTATTCAGTCGTAGTTCATTCGGCCGCATTGCCGTTGCGGCGCTGTGCGCCGGTATCAGACCAGGGCCAGAATACGGGCTGGGCCGCCCGTTCCGCCGCGGTGTGCCGGCGCGCCGACGATTATGGTCGCTCCCTTGACCGGCAGAGCCTCGAGGTTGTTCAGCCCTTCGATGCCGTAGCGCCCTGCCGGCAGCCAGGAATTGTGAACCGCGAAATCTGCGGAGTTGCCGGGATCCAGCGAAAGCGTGTCGACACCAATGGCGACGGTGTCGAGCTTGAGCAGAAGGTCGGTCGCCGATTTGCCGAAACCGGGAAAGGCGAATTTTCCAGCGTCGTCATTGCGGAATGAGGGGCTCTTCACTTTGGGTGCCCAGCCGGAGCGCAGAGCCACGATTGCACCTGCCGGGATGTCGCCATTCGCAGATATCCAGCGCTCGATGTCTTCGGCTTCAATGGTGGAATTGGCATCGTCTTTGGCGCGGTCGGTGATATCGACGATGACAAGCGGCGCGACAAGTTTCTGCGGCTCCAGTTGGTCGACGCTCGCGCCATCCGCGCTGAAGTGGAAAGGCGCATCGATATGGGTGCCGGTATGTTCGTATATGGTGAGTTTGTGAAGCTGATAACCGTCCTTGGCGATCTCCGCTGCCCACTCATATTCTATGCCCGGTTTGCCATCGAATGTGGGAAATGTGGAATCATAGGTATGGGTGAGATCAATGACCTGTCGGGGCGATTGCGCCAGCACCGGGGCCGCCAGGCTGCCCGCCGTCATCGCCGTTAAACCGGCCACGGCGCCCCTGAACAGCAGGCGTCGTGACAGCATGTTCTGTTTTACGTTCTCGATCACGCAGTTGTTGCACATGCCTCAGTCCCTCCATTGAGAAATCCCTGTTCCCAAGCGTAGCGCAAAGGTGGAGTGACGCAAGGCAGGACAATCCCTGATTTTTGACCCGTGTTCGGTTGGCGGTTTCGGCAAGTCGCCGCGCATCCGAGTGCCGCAGGCAATCGCGTCGCCTGCGGCCCCGGAAAAGGCAGGGATCAATCAGGACGCTGCAGCAAGGCGAGAGCGACCGTGGACGCAGCCAGGATTGCGGTCAGGGCCAACGGAGCGGTCGCACCGTAGGAGTCGACGATGTAACCGCCGAAAACCGCACCGATGCTGATAGCCACCTGAAAGGAAACGACCATCAGGCTGCCTGCCGCCTCAAGAGCATCGGGAGCGCCGCGGGAAAGATTGGTCGGCAACACCACGGGCGCCATGCCGAAGGCAAGGCCCCAAAGGGCGACGAGAGCAAATGCGGCGCCGGTATGAACGCCCCAGACAACGAGGGCGATTGTCGCAAATGCCATCAAGGCGGCGGTGACGACGAGTGCGAGGCGGATACTGGTATCGGCCATTCGGCCGCCCGCGACATTGCCGATCACGGAGGCGACGCCAAACCCGAGCAGGGCGAGTGCAATCGGCTTGGTCCCAAGCTGCGTTACCTGTTCGAGGAACGGCCGGACATAGACCGAGCCGGCGAAATGGCCCGTCATGAGCAGCAGGATTGCAAGCATTCCCAGTTGAATGCTACGCCGCCGCGTCAGCCGCAGAACATCGGAAAGACTGTTGCTTGTACTTGCCGGCAGCGACGGCAGGCTGAGTACCTGCAACAGCATGGCAACTATGGCAAGTCCCGCCGTCATCGACATGGCGATGCGCCATCCCAGCCAGTCGCTGATCAGGGCGCCCATCGAAGGAGCAGCGATGGTGGCAAGCGAAACGCCGAGGGTGACGATAGCCATGCCGCGCCCGGTCGAGTTTGCGCCGACAAGCCGCGCCACAACGGCAACCGACAGCGCCCAGAAACCGCTGAGCGCAATACCCAGCCCGGCCCGGCCCAACAGCAATAGCCAGAAATCGGCGGCAACCGATGCCAGAACGTTGGAGGCGATAGCCAGCGCGCTAAGACCGACAAGCACGGTCTTGCGGTTCAGTCTGCCGATCAGAACATTGCTCAACAGGGCCGTCACAGCGCCTACGGAGGCGGTGGCGGTGACGACCTGCCCGGCCGTGCCTTCGGTGATGCCAAGATCGCGCGCCATGGGCGTCAACAGGCCCGCCGGCAGGAACTCGGCCGATACCAGCGCGAAGCTGGTGGCCGCCATGGAAAGAACGGCGAACCAGGTCGTAGCCGTCCATGCGGGTTCTTCTGTGGTCTCCAGGGGGATAGCTACCCCATCAAACTGCGATGTCGTGTCCGTCATGACGTCTCTCCTTGAGTTGAGAGAGTTTTAGACGGTTTTTCCCGGATGATATGTATCTAAAAATCCGAATTTCATGCCTATTCCTCCGAAATTTGTGCATCGCACAACGTTCGCCGCGCCATTCGCGTGAAGAGGATGCCTTTGCAGTGACCTGGCCGGTTCCGCCAACCGGAAACTGTTTCGGGCCGGCAACTTTTCAAACCGTCATCCGTTTATGCATCCATGACCGATGCTGACGCAAAACCGAACCCGATCGATGGCACCGGCCAAAAGGGTGCAGAGAATGTTCATGCCAACGACGCACCCGATGATCCCCTTCCGCCGGAAGAATTAGAGCCCGCTTCGGATTTGACGCCGCAGCAGGCCGAAGAGGCTCGCAAGCGATATCTTCTGAAGCGCTTCCTGATCAGCGCGCGGGGTTTCTGGAGCCGCCGTGGGGATGGGCTGGCCTGGCCGTTCTCCATCGGGCTTCTGGCGATGATCGGCGTCAATGTCGGTTTCCAGTATGGCATCAACCTCTGGAATCGCGGGATTTTCGATGCGATTGAAAAACGGGATGCATCGACGGTCTACTTTCTCGCTTCCATATTCCCGCCGCTGGTTCTCGGAAGCGTTTTCATCGTGACCTCGCAGGTTTACGTCAGAATGCGCATTCAGCGGCGCTGGCGGTCGTGGCTGACCAAGGTGCTGGTCTCACGATGGATCGCAAATGGCCGCTACTATCAGCTCAACCTGATCGACGGCGACCATCAGAATCCGGAGGCGAGGCTGTCGGAAGATATGCGGATCGCCACCGAAGCGCCCGTGGATTTCGTGGCGGGCGTCATTGCCGCCTTCGTGTCGGCGTCCACCTTTATCGTCGTTCTGTGGACGATTGGCGGCGCGCTGACGCTGCCGATTGGGGGCTTATCGGTCACGATACCCGGCTTTCTCGTGATTGCGGCGGTGATCTATGCGTTCATCACATCGAGTTCCATCGCGTTGATCGGCCGGAACTTCGTCCGGGTCTCCGAGGTCAAGAACCAGCTGGAGGCGGAATTCCGTTACACGCTCACCCGTGTCCGGGAAAACGGGGAGAGCATCGCCCTGCTTGGCGGCGAAGAGGAAGAGCGGAGCGACCTCGACAGGAGGTTCCGCAATGTCCGGCAGCAATGGAAGCAGATGGCGCAGCAATATATGCGCACCACCGTTGTGTCGCATGGATCGATGTTGATTGCGCCGGTTGTTCCGCTTCTTCTCTGCGCGCCCAAATTTCTTGATGGAAGCATGTCTCTCGGTCAGGTCATGCAGGCGGCATCCGCTTTCACCATCGTTCAATCCGCCTTCGGCTGGCTGGTCGACAATTATCCCCGGCTGGCGGACTGGAATGCCTGCGCACGCCGCGTTGCCTCCCTGATGATGTCGCTTGACGGGCTGGAGCGGGCCGAACAGAGCGATAAGCTCGGCCGGATCGTGCGCGGTGAAACGGAAGGCGAAACGATGCTTAGCCTCAAGGATGTTTCGGTGTCGCTCGGCGACGGTACGGCCGTCGTCAAAGAGACCGATGTCGAGATCGGGCGGGGAGAAAGAGTGCTGGTCGCAGGCGAGTCCGGATCCGGCAAAAGCACGCTTGTGCGGGCAATCGCGGGCCTTTGGCCATGGGGCGGGGGCAGCGTCAGTTTTCGGGCCGGCAGCCGGCTTTTCATGTTGCCGCAGCGGCCATATGTGCCCTCCGGCACCCTTCGCCGGGCGGTCTGCTATCCGCAGGCGGCCGAGAGCTGGACTTTCGAAGAGATAGGAGAAGCTCTCGACAAGGTTGGTCTCGGCCATCTCAAAGACAAGGTGGAAGAGGAGGCGCCGTGGGACCAGACGCTGTCGGGCGGTGAAAAACAGCGGCTGACCTTTGCCCGTCTGCTGCTGAACGACCCGGATATCATCGTCATGGACGAAGCGACCGCGGCTCTCGACGAAAAAAGCCAGGACAGGATGATGCAGACGGTGATCGATGAATTGCCCGAGGCCACCATCATCAGCGTGGCGCATCGTGCCGAACTGGAGGCCTTCCATAGCCGGAAGATAACCTTGGAACGCCGGGATGGCGGCGCAAAGCTGGTCAGCGATATCCACCTCATTCCCCGCAAGGCCCGCTCCCGCTCGCTTCTTCGGCGCATGGTCAAACGCAGGTAAGTCGCTGCGGTTGTCGGGAGTGCTTGCAGGCATGTCGCCTGCGAAATTCTAACGCGAACGAATATCGCCCTTTCCGGTGTTCCCGCCTTGTGCGGCGTCACCCGTAAGAACGATAGACGGCAATTCGGCGAAGTCATAAAATGGCTGGCAGAGGAGGCAACGATATACTCTTGGGAGGAAACCAATGCCTATCTTCATGGACCGGCACGAGCTTGCCGGCGTTTCCGCTGCGGATATCGCCGCGGCACATCTTAAAGATCTCAACATCCAGGATCGGTACGGTGTCAGGTTTTTGACCTACTGGTTCGATGAAAGGCGCGGTACGGCCTTTTGCCTTATGGACGCTCCGGACGCAGAAACCGCGCAGTGCGTGCATCGCGAAGCGCACGGGTTCGTCGCCAGCGAGGTGGTGGAAGTCGCGCTGTCGGCGGTGGAAGCGTTTCTCGGGCGAATACAGGATCCGGTGGCGCCTGGGGCCGTCTCGAAAAATATGGACCCCGGCCACCGCGCGATCCTTTTCACGGACATCGTCGGTTCAACCGAAATGACGGCCCGCCTCGGCGATCGGATGGCGGCGGAACTCATCCGGGCGCATGATGCCCTCGTGCGCGGTTGTCTGGGGCGGCGCTCGGGGCGGGAGGTCAAGCACACCGGGGATGGCATAATGGCCGTGTTCTCCTCCACGCCATTTGCGGTGGATTGCGCCATCGATATCCAGCGCGAGTTCCATCGTTACAACAGCGACAGGGGCGAGCCCATTCACATCCGTATCGGTCTGGATTGCGGGGAGCCTATCGAGGACAGCAATGATTTCTTCGGCACGACCGTGCAATTGGCGGCAAGGCTTTGCGCCGCCGCCGAGAGCGACCAGATCCTGATATCGGACAAGACTTTTCAGGAATATGGCGGCGCCGATGTCCTCGTGCATGGCGATCGTTACAGGCTGAAGGGCTTTGCCGAGCCGGTGCTGGCCTATAGTTGCGAGTGGCTGCACTAGCTACGGCTTGTGCAGCCACCGAAGGGGCGGAAATCGCCCGATTTATTCGGCCGTCGCCTGAATGTCGACCTTGTCCAGAAGCCCCATCGGATTGTCGGAGGCGGCAACCAGATCGAAAATGCCGAGGCCGTTTGCGCCGGTGGATTTGACCGTTACCGTCAGGGTCCCGGGTTTGCTGATGAACTGGACGAGCGCTTGCACGGCGTTCTGGAGCTTGGGCTGTTCAGCCGCCACCTGCGGCAGCATCATGCTCGCCACCAGAGTCAGAGTGGCGCGTACCTGATCTTCCGTCATGTCGTTCTGCAGGGCATAAAGCTTGATCGCCTTGGCCATCAAACCTTCATCCTTGATCGTGAGCTTCACTTCGCGGCCGGCAAGCCCGAAGAGCGCCGCCTGCGCGCGATTGACATCAAAAGAGAAGAACTCTTCCGTAAAGCCGCTTACCAGACCGGCAAAATTGACGCTGCCGAAATCCTTGCTGCTAAGCGAAATATCACGGATCACCAGATTGCTGTTCGGTTCGTCCCAGCCGGCGGCGAGGCCATAAGAGAAGGCCAGCGTTTCGAGACCCAGTTTGCGGGCTTCGACGAAAACTTCCTCCGTCGAGTCCGCCGGGATCGGAAGCGTGAGCTCGTCCTGCCTGATCTCGATATCGGTCGGAATGCCGTTGAAGGGCTTGGTCAGCCCCATCTCGAAATTCTTGAGCGAGAATTTGATACGTTCCGGCGTTCCGGCCGTTTCTTCCTCCGTCTCCTCCTCCGTCTTTTCCGGCGCGGCGATATCGACGTTGATGCCGCCGAGGCGCACCCGGCCAAGTTCCGGTATCAGGCGATTGAACTGGAAGGTCTCCATCTGCGTCTCGTCGAGCGCGATGATCTCGGAGATTCCCTTGATCGTCGAACTCCAGTCGAAGCCCTTGAGGCTCGCTTCCGCGACTTCGATCCTGCCGTCGCCGTCTCCGATAGACATGCCATTCAAGCCGAAGTCGAGCTTGCGGCTGTCCATCTGCATGTCGATGCGGTCGATGGTGGCCTTGACCCTTTTGCCGGCCGCCCCTTCCTTTTCATCCGGCGCATCGACCTTGAAGCCGATGAGCTGCATGTTGCTCTTGCCGAACATGTCGAGAATGGACACGACCTTTGCGAAAAGCGCCTGGCGTTCCTCCGGTGGAAGCTGGTCGGGATCTTTGGTCACCGTCAGCGCTTTCAGGGTCTCCAGCAGCGGCTCGGACGGCATGCGGGCGGTAAAGCCATCGCTGCGGATTTCATCGTAGCTGAAATGACCGTCTCCTTCAGAGAAGGAAACTGCCTTGATGGAGACCGGCCCGTAGAGCGGCTTCGCTTCCTTGTCGTCCGGGCCGGCCTTTTCCGTATAGAGCCGGGCGAGATAAGCGACGTCGATGTCCTGACCGGCGATCGCGCCGGTCGACACGACCATATGCTTGTCTTTCATCGCGCCTTCGCTGTCGGGAAGCTGCATCTTGATGTCGTAGCTGCCATTGTCGATAGAGTATCGGGCAATGCGGCCGCCGGCGATCTCAGAGAGAGCCAAGTTCCTGTAAACGGTCTTCTGCTCGGTGGTCGCGACGGACTGGGTAAACGTCACCTCCGGCGTGGAGATGCTTGTCGCCGCGAAGCGCTCGATGCGCCGGGACAGGGAGCCGCCGTTTCCTTCCGCCTGTGCCGGCTTTTGGAATGCGGCATTCTCGACGCGGGCCTGCGCCATCGAAATCTTTCCAGTCGGCACATCGATGTCGATGGTATTCATGTCCAACGCGCCGTCCAGAAACGGAAGTTTCGGACGTCCGTCGATAGCCGCGATCTTGATGTTCCTGCCCTCTTCAAGCGGCAGCGTCAGATCGCGAACATGAATTTTACCGAGAAAATCAACCTCGATGGAAGTGGCCGTCGCACCGCTGCGGGCAACCAGCTCCTTCACCTTTGCTTCGTAGAAGGTCTTGCCGCCGATGACGCCTGCGGCAGCAACGGCAATAATCGCAACTGCCGCCCAAAGCGCCCTGCGCCGACCCTTGCCGGTCTGGATGTTTTCCTGTTCCACGAAGTGAGTCCTCTCTAACGAACTGATATTGGCCGCCTTTTAAGCACGCAAAAGTTGCTTAGCAAGTGGTCATTGCCAGGCGGTTCTTCGCGTGGGAAATCTTGACGGAGAGGAGGTGTCAGGTAATCCTAAGTGCTGGCTGGCCTCTATCTGGGCTGCGCACTATGGCGCAACATCACCATTTCGACATTCTGTGCCTTCATCTGTTCCTCAACCACAAGAATGGCGGCGCCCATGATGCCTGCGTCCGGGTCCGGGGGCGAGATCACCAGTTCCAGCTCCCTCGTCGCCAGGGGAAGCGAGCGCTTGTAGACCAGCTCGCGTATGCCGGCCAGAAGGTGATCGTTGGCGATTGCCAGTGTCCCGCCGATCACGATCATCTGCGGGTTCAGGATGCTGACGAGGCTTGTCATGACCTCGCCGAGAATGCGGCCGGATTCCCTGACGAGGTGAATGGCAAGCGGCTGGCCAAGTTCGACCAGTCGGGTCACGTCGCGGGCGGTGTGCGCCTCGATGCCCTCTTTGCGCAACTCGCGTGCGATTGCCCAGCCGGCGGCGCGCGCTTCGACGCAGCCGATCTTGCCGCAGCGGCAGAGCGGTGCGGGTTCACGCGCGAACTGGATATGGCCGATATCGCCCGCCGCACCTTGCGCACCGCGATAAAGGCGGCCTTCCGTAATGATGCCGCTGCCGATGCCCGTCCCGACCTTGACGAACACCATTTCGCTCACATTCGTCCGTCGCTGCCGATGGTCGCTCAAGGCCAGAAGGTTCACGTCGTTTTCGGCGTAGACGGGAACACCGAATCTTTCTTCAAGGTGTTGCCTGATTTCGAAATTGTCCCACCCGACCATCACGGAAGGACCGACGACCCGGCCGTTGGCGTAATCGACAGGGGCAGGCAGGCCAATGCCGATGCCCAGCACGTCGGCTGTTGTTTTGCCAATCTTCGATAAAAGCGCCTCGAACTGCTCTTCGATCCAGTTGAGAACCACAGCGGGGCCGCGCAGAATATCGAATGTTTCCGAGATTTCCGTCAGGATACGCGGCTGCAGGTCGGTGACGGCGACGCGGATATGCTGCTCACCGATATCGGCGGAGAGGACGACGGCGAAGTCGCGGTTGAGATCAAGGGCGCGCGTGGGACGTCCGCCGCTCGGAAGCGTTTCCTCTGTCTCGCGGATCAACCCCGCATCGATCAGGCCTGCGAGTTTCTGGTGTACAGTCGCCCGCGAGAGACCGGAAAGTTCGGTCAGGGCGCTGCGCGAACGGGCGCGACCCGATCCGACGAGCGACAAGAGCGCGGCGCTTGCCTTGATCGCGTTGAGATCGCCCTGCCACTCGCGAGGGGTAGATCCTTGTCCGGAGGTTGTGCTTGCCATTGCCGGTTTCCGTTCCTCACAGCGTCTTTTAGTGTCTGGCATGCGGCCGCGTGCCTGACGAGACTGCTTACCAACATTTGGTAGAAAATCCCCTTATAATCCGAAATTTCCGATATTGCTCCTGATATATGTATAAAAAAATACAAAATGGTAATTAGATAATGTTGACAGTATGCATAATTGAGGTCAGTAATAATCGCGCCAAGACGGATTACGTCCTCCGGATGGGAGGGAGCGCTTGGTAATCTGGGAGGATTTCAAATGAAGTTTTTTGAAAAACCCGCTTCTGCGGGCAGTTTTGCCATGTCCGGACGGCTCGGCGCCGCAGCACTCGCTCTGGGGGTAAGCCTTGCCTTCATTCCCTTGAACGCGCAGGCTGAAGACATCCTTATCGGCGTCATCACCAAAACCGAAGCCAATCCGTTCTTTGCCAAGATCCGCGAAGGCGCGACCTTGAAGGCCAAGGAACTGGGTGGCGTGAAGATCCAGAGTTTTGCCGGCAAGTTCGACGGTGACAATGAAAGCCAGGTGGCTGCTGTCGAAAACCTGATCTCCGCCGGTGCAAAGGGTATTCTGATGGTGGCGAGCGACACCAAGGCGGTGGTGCCTGTGGTGGAGCAGGCCCGTAAGGCGGGTATCCTCGTCATCGCGCTCGATACGCCGCTGGAACCTGCCGATGCCGCCGATGCGACCTTTGCGACCGACAATTTCAAGGCGGGTGAACTGATCGGCTCCTGGGCCGCCAAAACGGTCGGCGATGCTTCCAAGGCCAAGGTCGCCTTTATCGATGCGCTTGAAAACCAGCCGACGGTGGATGTCGCCCGCGATCAGGGCTTCATGAAAGGGTTCGGCATCGATCCCAAGGACGTGACGCGTTATCTGGATGAAGACGACAAGCGCATCGTGGGCCACCAGTGGGGGCAGGGATCGGAAGAGGGCGGCCGCACCGGCATGGAAACGCTTCTCCAGAAAGACAGCGATCTGAATGTGGTCTACACCATCAACGAGCCGACCGCGGCCGGCGCTTATGAAGCGCTGAAGGCGACCGGCAAGCAGGAATCCGTCATAATCACCTCGGTGGATGGCGGTTGCCCCGGCGTTAAAAACGTGAAAGCGGGCGTCATCGGCGCAACGTCGATGCAATATCCGCTCAAGATGGCGTCGCTTGGGGTCGAGGCAATCGTCGAATATGTGAAGTCCGGCAAGAAGCCCGAGGCCAGCCCCGGCCTGCCGTTCTTCAACACCGGCGTCACGCTCGTCACCGACAAGCCGGTTGCCGGCGTTGACTCCATCACTTCCGATGAAGCGCTGAAGGCCTGCTGGGGCTGAGCAGCCTTTGACGCCCCGTCCTCTCTAAGTGCCGGGTGTCACTCTGGCCAGGTTCGTTTTTCCGATTAAACGTCTGGCCACGCTTTTGAAAATCTGCCGTAACAGAACGCCGCACTTCCCTGCTGATGTGAAAAGGCGCTCAAACGTGTTTAATCCGTGCATCGCATTTTCCGGCAGCCGATCCTGTATCCGGGTTGAAGCCGCAGACCTGCGAAGGGTATATCTCGATGACTGAACCCAGCAAACATGCTTCGACTGGTCCGGCAGGTTTTGAGGCCGGTTCGATAGCAAAAGAAACATCTCATGCCGTGTTCGAGGATCAGGACACGAGCCCGCTTCGCAGGCTGCAACGTTTCCTGCACGGCAATCCAACCGTGGTGCCGTTCATTGTTCTTGCAGCCAGCGTCGGGGTGTTTTCCATCATCGTCGGCTCACGGTTCTTGCAGCCTTTCAATCTTTCGCTCATCCTTCAGCAGGTCACCATCATCGGCATTATCGGCATCGCCCAGACGCTGGTGATCCTGACGGCGGGCATCGATCTGTCCGTCGGCGCCATCATGGTATTGACCTCGACGCTCATGGGCCGCCTTGCCATTACAGCCGGGTTGCCACCGGAACTCGCCTTCCTTATCGGGCTCGGCGGCGGGCTGGGTTGCGGCCTCATCAACGGGTTTCTCATAACCTATATGCGTCTTCCGCCTTTCATCGTCACCCTCGGGAGCTGGAGCGTCTTCGGGGCGCTGAACCTCTGGTATTCCGGCAGCCAGACCATCCGTAGCCAGGAAGTCGCGGAGGTCGCACCGATCCTGCAATGGATGGGGGCTGCAATCCAGTTCGGTGGCGCGCGCATTACGCTCGGAACCGTGCTGATGCTCGCTCTCGCAGCTCTTGCCTGGTATGTGCTCAACCGCACCGCCTTCGGCCGCCATGTCTATGCGACAGGTGACGACCCGGATGCGGCGACGCTTGCGGGCATCGATACGCGTCGCGTGCTGCTGGCGGTCTATGCCTGTGCGGGTCTCATCTCCGCCATCGGCGCCTGGGCGTTGATCGGCCGGGTCGGCGCAATCAGCCCGACCTCCGGATCGACTGCCAATCTGGATTCGATCACCGCGACCGTGATCGGCGGAACATCGCTGTTCGGCGGGCGCGGCACCATCATTGGCACCCTGATCGGCGCGCTGATCGTGGGGGTCTTTAGAAACGGTCTCGCGCTCGCGGGCCTCGATGCGCTGTGGCAGGAATTCGCAGTCGGCATTCTGATCGTGGCGGCCGTCGGCGTCGACCAGTGGCTTCGGAGGGTTTCGGCATGACAGGCGAACTTGCGCTCGAAGGTCGCGGCCTGACCAAACGATACGGCAATGTCGTTGCCCTCAACGGTGCGGACTTCGAATTGCGCCGCGGCGAAATTCTCGCCGTGATCGGTGACAATGGCGCTGGAAAATCCACGCTCATCAAGGCGCTTGCCGGTGCGGTGATCCTCGACAGTGGCGAAATCCGGCTGGAAGGCGAGCGCGTCAATTTCAGGACGCCGATGGATGCGCGCTCCGCCGGTATCGAAACGGTGTTTCAGAACCTTGCCCTTTCGCCGGCGCTGTCCATCGCCGACAATCTTTTCCTCGGGCGTGAAATGCGTGTGTCCGGCATCGGCGGTTCGGTCTTTCGCCTGCTGGACCGCCCCCGCATGGCGACCGAAGCGCGGCGGCACCTGTCGAGCCTCGGTCTGATGACGGTGCAGGACATTCACCAAAGCGTCGAAACGCTGTCCGGCGGGCAGCGGCAGGGTATTGCCGTCGCGCGTGCCTGCGCGTTCGGTGGGCGCGTCGTCATTCTCGACGAGCCGACCGCAGCTCTCGGGGTCAAGGAATCCCGCAAGGTTCTCGACATGATCCTCGGCATTCGCGACAAGGGCCTGTCGATCGTGCTTATCAGCCACAACATGCCGCATGTGTTTGAAATCGCCGACCGTATCCACATCCACAGGCTCGGCAGGCGGGCGGCTGTCGTCAGTCCGGGAGACGTCACCATGTCGGATGCCGTGGCGATCATGACCGGCGCCATGGCTGCTGCTGATCTCGATCCGCCGGGCCGGCGCGCCCAAGCCGCTGCCAGTCCGACAATGTGAAGAATGGCAGTGTTCCACTTCCTCCCAATTGCGAGATCCCATGCCCCTTAATGATGCCCACACCATATTTGCCAGCAGTCGCGAGGGGGCGTGAGAGCATGACCGATACCTATATGATCGGCATGGATTTCGGCTCGGAATCGGCGCGCGGCATTCTCGTCAATGCCCGCACCGGTGCGCAGGAAGGCCACCATGTCCATCCGTATCGCAACGGCATTCTGACGCATTCGCTGCGCGGTCGAAGCCTGCCCGCCAATGTCGTGCTCCAGGTCGCAGACGACTACACGGAAGCCGCCGAGATCATTCTGTCGGCGCTCGGCAAGGGTCGCAATGTTGCGGGGATAGGTATCGATTTCACCGCGTCCTCCCCCATGCCCGCACGCGCCGACGGCACGGCGCTTTCGGTGCTTTATCCGGATGAGCCGCATGCCTATGTGAAGCTCTGGAAACATTCGGCGCAGGCTCATGCAGATGCGATCAATGTCTTGGGCGGTGATTATCTTGGAAATTTCGGCGGAAAGCTCTCTGGTGAATGGATGCTTGCCAAGGCGGCGCAAATGCGCGCTGAAGCACCCGCTTTGTGGGCCGAAACCGGGCGCTTCATCGAGGCGGGAGACTGGCTGGTCTGGCAGTTGACCGGCAAGGAGGCGCGAAGCCTCGACTTCGCCTCCTACAAGGCGCAATTCTCACGGGAAACTGGCTATCCGGAAGAAGTGGTGCCGGGGCTTGCGGACCGTCTTTCAAAACCGCTTCAGGTCGGTAGTCCGGCCGGTTCCCTGACGCCGGAATGGCGTCACCGCACCAGGATTACAGGCGACGCTGTCGTTGCGGTTTCGGTTATCGACAGCCATGTCGTGCTGCCTGCGGTCGGCGCGGTTGGTCCCGGTGTTTTTGTCGGCGCGCTCGGAACCTCTGCCGGTTTTCTCATTCTAGATGGTGAGGGACGCGGCTTGCCGCCCGGGCTCGAAGGGGCGGCCTTTGGTGCTGCCCTGCCGGATTTGTGGTGTTACGAGGCGGGGCAGGCGGCGTTCGGCGATATGCTGGCCTGGTATGTGAAAACTTTCCCGCGCGATGAAGACCTTTCCCGCAACTTCGCCCTGCATAATGAGGCGGCGCAGGCGGTCAGTCCGGGCGAGGGCGGTGTTCTCGCGCTAGACTGGTTTGCGGGAAACCGCATTCCGCTGGCCGACTCCATGCTGTCGGGATTGCTGGTGGGCCTCAGCCTGAAATCGACCTCGGCCGGAATCTACCGGGCGCTGATCGAGGCGCTGTGTTTCGGCACGCGATCCATTCTGGACATGGCGATAGCGGGCGGCGTGCCGATCAGCCGTATCGTGATGACGAGCGGTTTGGCCCGCAGCAACCCGTTTCTGGTGCAGACGATGGCGGATGTGTTCGGACGGACGATCGAGGTTCCGGACGTGGAGAACCCGACGGCGCTCGGCGCGGCAATCCATGCGGCGGTGGCGGCCGGAATTGTCGGCTCTTTTGCCGAGGGCGCAGAAAGGCTCGGTGCGCGCAGCCTTCGCGAATTTGTGCCGAACCTGCACCATTTCGAAAAATACGAGACGCTTTATGCCGAATATCGCCGGCTTGCGGCGGACGAGGAACTCCGGCGGGCCATGCGCTCGCTGCATCTGTTTGCCGCACGGCAAAATGCACATTCGCAACCGCAGTCGCCTAACGCCGAGGCGGCACAGTGAATTTGGCGATGGAAGCGGCGGTTCTTCAGGCAAGCGGCGCAGGGGCCGCAGGCGAAACCAGCGTCACCTTGCACTCCGTAGCTTTGAGCGAGGTCATCGCATCCTGCGAAATGCCGTTGTCGGTGATGACCTCGTCTATCTCTGAAATATCCGACAGCGTGCAGAAACCGGGCGCTGCGAATTTCGAGCTGTCGACCAGAAGCACGGTCCTGCGGGCCGCGGCGATCATGGCGCGCTTGAGCGAAGCCACTTCCAGCGAAGTTTCCGTCAGCAGCGTGCCGGTAACGGCTGAAGCCCCCGTCATGCAGATATCGGCATGCAGCGTTTTGATGAAGCTTTCCCCCGGCTCGCCCGCCAGGTGGCGGTGCCCCGGCCGCACGGTGCCGCCCGGCAGGATGGTGCGCCAGGATTTGATGTCGGCGGCGAAATCGGCGATCTGTAGGCTGTTGGTCACCACCGTCAAGGGAAGGTCGCGTTCGGCGGCGGCACGCACCGCCTCCATCACCGTCGAGGAACTGTCGAAGATGACGCTGTCGCCGGCACTCAGCCGCTCCGCCGCCTCGCGGCCGATAGCAACCTTTTCCGCGTGCTGAAGCGCGGCATTCACCGTCATCTCCCGTTCGAAGGTCGCACGCATCGGCTGCAGCAGATGCGCACCGCCGTGGGTGCGCTCGAGATAGCCTTTTTCCACCAGATGCTCGAGATCGCGCCGCACGGTCGATTGCGATCCGCCTATCGTATCCGCGAGTTCCTGAATGCCCGCCGCGCCATTGATGCGCAGGTGCTCCAGAATGAGCGCCCGTCTTTTGGCGGGAACCATATCAACACGCTTGCTCGAAGACTCCATGCAATCACCCGGTTTTCGGCCCGCAAAAGCGCACCGATTCTCTCCAATGTCCGTCAAGCTCTACCAAATCGTGTATCCGCAATCCACCGCAACGATTGTGCCCGTCATGGCGCTGGCGGCGTCCGAAGCCAGAAACAGGATGGGCGCGGCGATCTCATCGGGCCTTGCGACGCGCTTCATCGGCGTCATCTCCATCCAGACCGGCATCAGGGTTTCATCTGAAAAGCCGCCGCGCGACATGACGGTATCGACATAGGTGGGCGCAACGCAATTGACCCGAACGCCGCGCTCAGCCCATTCGCCCGCGAGGCACCGCGTCATGTGGTGAACGGCGGCCTTGGCGGTGTTGTAATGTACCTGCCGCTGCGGCTTGTTGGAGATCAGTCCGGACATCGAACCGAGGGTAACGATGGAACCGCGTCCGCGCGCCAGCATCGGCCGGGCAAATTCACGGCATGACCAGTAAGCGCCGTTGAGATCGACATCCACCACCTTCAGCCAAACCTCGTCGCTCATCTCTTCGCCCGGCGTGTCCGGCCAGGCGATGCCGGCATTGGCGATCAGGATGTCGACGGCGCCGAAGCGGTCGTTGGCGGCCCGCGCAGCCTCGGCGACGGCCTTCGCATCCGTTACATCCAGCTGCACGGCATCCGCCGCATGACCTTTTGCCTTCAGTTCCGAGAGACCCGCCTCCAGCACTTCGGCATTCATGTCGGAAATGATGACATGCGCCCCCGCTTCCGCCAGCGCTTGCGCCGTCGCAAGGCCGATGCCGCGCCCGCCGCCGGTGATGAAGGCGGTTTTTCCATCCAGACGAAATCGTTCGAGAAACATCGTGTTTTCCTTCAGGCATGTTTGAGGGCGGCGGGGACGGTTGCGACGCCGGGATTGCCGAGAACGAGAAGGCACCCGGCCGTGAAACTGTCGCCGAGGCCAAGCGTGGTGGCGGGCTTTTCAACATAGGGCGAAGCGCAGGCAACAAAGGTCCAGCGGCCTTTCCGCACGCGATTATAGAACGGCAACGCGTGAAACTGCGCCAGCGCATCGGTACGGATCGCGTTTGCCGGCTCCCCATTAGCGGCCCGGGCGCTGGCAATGGCGCATCCGGCCATCAGCGCCAGTTCCTCCTCATCGGGGTCGTTGCGTGTCACAGCGGCCGCCCAGGTGTCGGCATGCACGCAGACGCGGTCTATATCCAGCCGGTCTCCGAGAGCGATCAGCGCCTCCATCGGATGCTGGGCGGCGCTATCCATCGCCAGCAGTTCCGAATGACTCATGCCGAGTGAACTGATTGCACCCCTGGCCTGATCGAGCAACTCTCTTACGGCGTCCTGCGAAGCATAACCGGCAAGCTCGAAATGCACCGTCTTCAAGCCCGCATCCATCCAGTCGCGGCTAAGCGCAAAGACATGGCGGGCGGCGGCGGCGACATTTTCCGCGGCCTCGTCGTTGAGGCCGGACAGAAGGCCGGCAGCGGCGGTGGAGGCGCGCTTTCGTGATACCGCCTCGAATGCCGCATCATGCTGGATACCGCGATCGCAAAAACGCACGATGATGCGTGTCGAACGATTGGGTATGAGCGCACCGATAGGTTTGCCCGCGGTGAATTCGAAGATGAATATTTCGGGAATATGCCGTTCTGTCGGCGTCACTTCCGCTGCCGTTTTGAGCGCATTGCCCTCGGCCAATAAAACGCCCGGCGGGATCTGGCGAAGCTGCTGCTCGTGGCGATCCTCCAGCGCCACCAGAGAGGCGACGCCGAGCCGCGAAAGCACCCAGGCGGCCTGCGGACCGGTGCCGCCCAGCGCGTAGCGAACATCCAGATGGTCGCGCAGCCATTGCGGACCGTCCACCCAGTCGGCGCGTACTTCACCGCCGATACCCTTTGCGGCGCGTGCCAGCAACATGGCGGCGAATTGACCCGCCGGCGTTTCGGCTGGAGCATTAAGAAGCGGCTGCATATTGTGCATGTCGACCCGTGCATCGACACAGGTGGACATGCCGCACAAGAACAGCCCCGCCCGCGAAAGCGCCGATGTTCCAATCGGGCCGGAGCGCGGATCGGCGAGCGCAGCATAACGCTCCCCCCAGTCGCCTGTAAAAACGTCACCCATAGCCGAGTATCTCCTCCTCACGCGGCAATGATGTCAATTGCTACCATTATCTCTCAAATCGTCAACGAGATTTTGCGCTGAAAATGCTATTTTGCCAGAATTTGCGCAATGCAGCGCATTTTTAAAGCGACGCAGCACATGTTTTGCGCATGCGAAGGTCTTTGGTGGCGTATTGACCGTTGGTTTGCCAAAAATAAAGATATTTCAAGCGTATGGGCTGACGCCCATTATAGCGCTGATGTTTTGTTGATGCGGCATGAAAAGACGCTGGAAGACGTTTGGATGAGCAATTTAAAATATTGATTTCTTTTTATAAAGCTCGAACTTTTGGAATTTTTCGTCCCATCCTTCGGTCAAGAATATGGAGTGAGCCGTCTTCTTTTAGATAGAAAAAGATAGCTATTGACAGATTATGAGAAGTGGCCGTTTATGAATGCAAGTCTGCGGTCGCAATCGAAGCGCTGGCAGCCGAACTCCAACATTCATTGAGGGCTACGATGGTCACGAGACTCGACAGAAAACTGGCGAATATTCGCGCAGGGCGTTACAAACCGTCTGATTTTATCATTGCCGATGCGAAGGACAGCGATGTCGGCGCGGGTGTCTCCGCCACCGGTTTCGACTATTCCGTCAAGCCGCCCCGCCGTCGCACCCGGCAGGAATTCATCACCCAGATCGAGGAGATCATCGACCAGGACGTGGTCGACATCATGCTGGTGTCACAGTCCAATCTCGATCTGCTGGACGAGCGCGGCGCGTTTTCCGGCAGCGAGGTGAAACCGGCCATTCGCGGCAATCTCGAAAGCATGTGCTGGGGTGGCGTGCGACATGGCACCTATACACAGTCCCCATCCGTGCCGTTCCGCGATACGGGTCTTGCCCGCGCCATCGCCAACTACCCGACCTCGGGCACCGATCTCTGCCTTTATTCGGTGTGTTTCACCAACGATCTCGACCGTGACATATGTACGCTGAAAGCTTTCGCCGAGTTCCGCGCCGAAGCGTCGAGGCACAATTTCAAATATTTCTACGAGGTCTTCAATCCGAATGTCGATATCGGCCTGACGCGCGAGCAGACCGGCGAGTTTGTCAACGACCACATCATCAAGTCACTGGCGAGCGTGCCGCGTGCCGAACGGCCGCTGTTTCTCAAGATGCCCTATAACGGGCCGAAGGCGCTGGAGGAACTCGCCTCGTTCGATTCCGAGCTGATCGTCGGCGTGCTTGGCGGCGGAGCGGGCACCACCCGCGATACGTTCGAGCTGGTGGCGCAGTCGGAGCGTTACGGCGCGCGGCTCGCGCTGTTCGGGCGCAAGATCAATCTGGCTGAAGCTCCGCTCAATCTGATCGTGCTGATGCGCGCGGTTGCCGACGGCGCCCTGAAGCCGGAAGAGGCGGTTCGCGCCTATCACGGCGAGTTGCAGACACTGGGGCTTTCCCCGGTACGCCCGCTCGCGGACGACCGCGTCATTACCGAGGACGTGCTGAAAGCGGCGGCGGCCAAGGCGGCCTGATAGCTGCCGGGTTTCGAGTGAACGCGGCTCTGGGGAGGGCCGCGATAAAATCGGGCGGCAGGTCCGCCGGCATCTTTAAACAATGCGTCTTTAAACAATAAAGGGAGGAATATGATGAGGAAGACGTTGTTTCTTGCAACGACAGTTCTGACTGCCGTTCTGTCCGCTGCTGTCGCGAGTGCGGCGCAGAAAGAAGTGACCGTATGGTCATGGTTCGTGCAAAGCACCATGAAGAAGTCGATTGCGGCCTTCGAGAAGGCCCATCCAGACGTGAAGGTGAACTACACCTATTACAATTATTCGCCGGAATATATCACGGCGCTGAAGGCGGCGGCGGCATCCGGGAGTTTGCCTGACATCATCGGCCTGCAGCCGGGGTCCCTCACACAGCAATATCGCGATAATCTGGAGCCCGTAAACGACCGTGCCGCCAAACAATGGGGTGCAACGTGGGAGGAGAAGATTTTCCTCGTCAACCGCAAACAGATGTTGATGGGCAACCCCGCTGGCGACAAGAATTTCTACATCATTCCCCAGGAATCGCAGGTTCTCTGCATCTGGTATAACCGCAAGCTCTTCGAAAAACACAATATCGCTGTGCCGAAGACCTATGCGGAACTGAAGGCTGCTGCCAAGACGCTGAGCGATAACGGCCTCATCCCGATGTTTCAGGGGGCTGCGGACGGCTGGCAGAACGAAAACGTCTTCCTGATGCTCGCCAACCAGTTTTCCCCCGGCATCGTCGACAAGGCGCAGGCGGGTGAAACGCCGTGGACCGCGCCCGAGCTGGTGGCCGCCATGAAGGCGTGGAAGGGTCTGTTCGACGACGGCATCTTCCAGCAGGGTGCGCTTGGCGCGCATGCCTATCCGACCGGCGCGCAGCTCTTCGCACAGGGCAAGGTGGGCATGATGGCGCTTGGCTCCTGGTGGATGCAGGAAAGCAAGTTCCCACCGCCGCTCTCCGAATATGTGCAGAACATGGACGGGTTCGACTTTTTCTACATGCCGCCCGTCAAGGAGGGCAACAAGGCAAGCCCGCCGGTCGGCGGCATCGACATCGGTTATGGCCTGACGAAGAATGGCGGCAAGAATGACGCCGCATGGACCTTTCTTGCCGAGCTGACCAACGGTGTCGGTCTGCAGGAGGCGCTGAACGACCTGAACGATCTGCCGGCCTTCGAAGGCCATACGCCGAAGGGCGATATTACCGACCACGTCAAGCAATTGTCGGCGCGGTTCATGGCAGATCTGCCCAAGGCTGAAAACCAGCGCTTTTCTTCGCCAGCCGTAGCCGAGGCGCTGGACAACGCTCTGGCGGGCGTAGCCGCCGGCAGCATCGAAGCCGAGGCCGCGCTGGCCAAGGTGGACGAGGCGACCAAAAAAGCGCTCGCGTCAAAGTGACAGGCGGCCTCAAGATGCCGGTCGCTGCCAAATGCGCCCGGCGGGTTGAAGCGCATCGACCACGACAAGACCTCCCTGGTGCGCTTCAACACCTTCCGATGCCGTTTCGTTTGATGGCGGCGTGATTATCAATCGGTGAGAAACCATGCGTGCAGAAGTTTTAAGGGCCGGCGCTACGCCTGTCATCATTGAACGCAGCAGAGTTTCGAGGACGTCCATGCTCTATGTCTTCGCGCTTCCTGCCGTTCTGCTGTTTGTCGTTTTCATTGCCTATCCAATCCTCTGGGTGACGGGACAGAGCTTCTATGCGGCTTCCGGCGAGGCACGCAGCTTTGCGGGGTTTTCGAACTACGCCACGGTTCTTGGTGACCCCACCTTCTGGATCGTCGTGCGCAACATGGTGCTCTGGGGTGTCATCACCATTCCGGTCCAGATGCTGGTGGGCGGGGTGCTTGCCTGGTTCATCGAACGGCACACGGACCGGCTGCGCGGTTTCTTCCGCACCATGTTCTTCCTGCCCGTCGTCACCTCCGTTTCGGTGGTCAGCCTTGTCTGGGTGCAGATTTACGCGCCCTATTACGGCATCGCGCAGGAATATCTGAAATATGCCGGCATCGTCATGTCGACCTCGCCGATCGGCGATCCCAAAACGGCGATCTATGCCCTCATTGTCGTCAACATCTGGCAATGGACCGGGTTTTCCATGCTGATGTATATCGCCGGCATCGCCAACATGCCGTCTGAAGTGCTGGATGCGGCGCGCATCGATGGCGCGAAGGGTTTGAAACTCGCCGCCCATGTCGTGGTTCCCATGCTGGCGCCCGCCACGAAATCATTGCTGCTTCTCGGCGTCATCGGCACGCTTCAGACCTTTCCCATCGTGCATCTGATGACCGGCGGCGGCCCAAACCGGGCAAGCGAGGTTTTCGGCACCTTCATCTTCAAGCAGAGCTTTGTGCTGGGCGATACCGGCAGCGGTGCGGCGCTTTCCGTGATCGTTCTTGTCGTGGCGCTTGGCCTCTCGCTGCTGCAGATCGCAGCACTCGGCGCACGGCTGACGCCTGCCGGAAAGGATCGGTCATGACGGCTTTTGCCCGCAACCGCGCACGCGGCCTTCTCATTCATGCGGTGCTGTTCATCGTGCTCGGCATCTGGATGGTCCCGCAGGTCTACATGTTGTCCGTTGGTCTGAGAACGCCGGCGCAGGCATTCGACGCGGCGCTCTTCACATGGCCGGTGACTTTTGACAATTTCATCACCGTCATCCGCGACAATCCGCTCGGCGGCATCTTCCTGAATAGCCTGATCGTCACTGTCGCGACGGTGGCGATCGTGGTTGCCGTATCCTCGCTTTTTGCCTTCTCCATCGCCATCCTTCGGCTGAAGGGCACACTGTTTCTCTACACCACGCTTCTGACCACGCTGATGGTGCCGCTCGCCTCGATGGTGTTGCCGCTTGCCATTCTCCTGAAGAATTTCGGCTGGGTGAACACCTATATCGGGCTGATATTGCCCTATGCCGCACTCGGCGTGCCCTTCGCCATGGTCATTCTGAAATCCTTCATGGAAGACGCGCCGCGTGAACTGTTTGAGGCGGCCAAGGTGGATGGCTGCAACGCCTGGCAGACCTACTGGCATGTGGCGCTGCCGCTGGTGCGCTCGGCGCTGGTTTTCGTCACCATCTGGCAGTTCATCGTCACCTGGAACGAATTTTTCCTGGCGCTGATCGTGCTGACGAAAAGCGAGATGAAGACGCTCACCATCGTGCCCATGCAATATTCCGGCCTCTATATGGCCAACCCCGGTGCGCTGTTTGCGGTGCTGACGCTGATCGCGCTTCCCCTCATTCTTCTTTATGTGCTGGTGCAGCGCGCCTTCGTGCGTGGCCTGACTGCCGGTGCGGTGAAAGGCTAGACCCATGGCAACGCTTTCGATCGACAAAATCACAAAAGCCTTCGGCAGTCTGACGGTCATTCCCGAATTGTCGCTGACCATAGAGGATGGCGAATTCTGCGTGCTGGTCGGCCCCTCCGGTTGCGGAAAATCCACGCTGCTGCGCATCATTGCCGGGCTGGAGCCGATCAGCTCGGGCCGCGTGCTGGTGGATGGCGCGGATATGAGCGATGCCGAGCCGCCCGAACGCGGCGTGGCCATGGTCTTCCAGTCCTATGCGCTTTATCCGCATATGAATGTTGCCCGCAATATCGGCTTCGGGCTGGAAATCGCCCGGACGCCTACGACCGAAATCGGCGAGCGGGTGGGTCGCGCGGCCGGCAAACTCAAGCTTTCGAACTATCTGAAACGCAAGCCACGCGAATTGTCCGGCGGTCAGCGCCAGCGTGTCGCCATCGGTCGGGCGATGACGCGCAAGCCGAAGCTTTTCCTGCTCGATGAACCGCTTTCCAACCTCGATGCGGCCCTGCGCGTCGGCATGCGGGTGGAAATCGCACGGCTGAAGGCGGAACTCGGCTGCACGATGATCTATGTCACACACGACCAGGTGGAAGCGATGACGCTTGCCGACAAGATCGTCGTCATGAATGGCGGCCGCATCGAGCAGATCGGCTCGCCGCTTGCGCTTTACCAGCGCCCCGCCAACCTTTTCGTCGCGGGTTTCATCGGCTCGCCCGCCATGAACCTTCTGAAAGCGCGCGTCGTCGCCGTCGCAGAAGGCATCGCCACCGTGTCTCTCGCCGCCGGTCCCTCCCTCGATATTGCGGTTTCAAGGCCGCTTGAGCCCGGTGACACCGTGACCCTCGGCATCCGCCCCGAACATATTGCAATCGGCGACGGGCAGGGCGGACAGTCCTATCCGATGAAAGCGACGATGGTCGAACTGCTCGGCAGCGATACTTTCATCCATGTCCGCGAGGGCGAGGAAACCATCACCATAAGAGACAGTCTTGGCCGTATGGCGCGGGCGGGCGACCGGATTGCCGTGTCGTTCCCGGCCGCCGCCTGCCATCTGTTCGATGCGAAGGGGCAGAGAGTGTCGCGGGATATGAAGACCCCGCGAGAGACTGAACCGGGGCGGATCAATTGAAACGTTGTGAAGGGTGCGGAATCTTCGGCGCCATGAGGGAGGAAGACGGAAAATGACGGATTTTCAGGGCAGAACGATCCTTGTGACGGGCGGCAGCGGCGGTATCGGCGGGGAAACAGTTCGCCATCTCGTGCGCGCCAATGCCGATGTCATCGCGGCAGGGCGTTCGCAGGAGGCGCTCAATGCCATCGCGAAGGAAACCGGTTGCCGCACATTGACGTTCGATCTCGCCCGCGACGAGGAAATCCGCGCCGCGCTGGAGGGACTGGATCTGTGGGGCGTCGTCAATTGCGGCGGTTTCGGCGGCGAAATCGCCACGCCGATGGATACGGATATCGCCATTTTCGACAAGGTCATCACCATCAATGCGCGCGGGGCGCTACTGGTGACGAAATATGCCAGCCAGTCCATGGTGAGGCTCGGCAAGGGCGGCGCCATCGTCAACGTGTCCAGCCAGGCCGCCCTTGTGGCGCTGCCGGGCCATATCTCCTACGGCTCTTCCAAGGCCGCTCTCGACAATATCACGCGCTGCTCGGCGCTGGAGCTCGGCCGCTACAATATCCGCGTCAACAGCGTCAATCCAACCGTCGTCATGACACCGATCTCGTCCGGCCACTGGAGCCAGCCGCATGTGGCCGAGCCATTCCTGAAGCAGATGCCGCTCGGCCGGTGGGCCAGCGAAGCGGAAATCGCCGCCCCCATCGTCTTCCTGCTCAGTGATGCAGCCTCGATGATTACCGGCGTTTCGCTGCCCATCGATGGCGGTTTCACCTGCTGCTGATCGGGTAAGGATGTATGGCGTCGCGACCCCGTCTGGGAGGCGTCGCCGCCGCATCACGGCTCTTCGAGCCAACATGAGGCTGCGCCGATGAGTTCAGCCTCACCGAAAACACCTTCGCCAACCTAGGCGACGATCCCATCCGGCCGCACGAAAATCGCAAAGTCCGGCGCGCTGCGCCCCACAAGAGCATGATGCGCACCGAGATCGTAACGCAGACCGATACCCCAGACGCGTTCGACTTACACGCCCTTTATGATATTGCAGATGCCCTCGCGAATGACGTTCTTGTCAGCGATCTGTCCTGCCTGAATATTGAAAACGGCATCGATCCGGACAGCATTGCCTTTCTGCCGCGCGACCACCCGCAGCGTCTGAATTCTGCCGCTGCCGCTGGTTTCCTGATGGGCATCGATGGACGAGAGCGCCTTGTTGATCTGGATACCTGAAAAACCTTCAGCAGCGACGGCCTGTGCAAGCTTTTGAAGCACCGCGGGCGCCTTGGCCTTCGGCAGTTCCTGCCATGATTTGTAAGAAACGGCGGTCACCATCGGAACGCCCGAAACGGTGAAGTTCTTCTCGCAGGAAGCTGCGAAGGCAGGGCTTGAGACGGCGATGAGGCCAAGGGCTGCGATGAGGGATTTCATTGGTATGATCCGATCGTTGGTGAAGGTTTTCAACTGTTGCCCATGTCAGAACGACGACCGTTTTCCCCGGTAGGTCGAAGGTGGCGGCAGCGCTTCATGGGCTTGTGCCAGCGTTTCCAGCCATGTTGCGAGGCCATCGGGAACGGCTTCATTGCCGGCTTCCAGCGCTTCTATCCATGAGAGCTCGCATTGCAGGGCAGAGGCAATATTGATTGGCGTCCAGCGGATAACCCGCAGGCATTCATTGAAGCGGTCTGGCGACATGATGATTTGTTATGTTCCCCGTCATTTTCCTGGCGAAGCTCACTCACATGGATGCGAGAGTCAATCATTTTCTGCAACTTTTGATGGATTGTTTCCCCTGTATCCTTCGTCTGATAAAACTTAGTCGACATGCTAAGTTTCTGCTTGCCCCATCGCGATGAAACATGATAGTTAGCAATATGACTAAGCATCATCAGGACCTTTCACTGATCTTCCAGGCTCTGGCCGATCCGACGCGGCGGGCAATTCTGGCGCGCCTCGGCGGCGGTCCGGCGCCGGTCATGGAACTGTCCGCTCCCACGGGGCTGCGTCTGCCCACGGTCATGCGGCATCTTTCCGTGCTGGAGGAGGCAGGGCTGATCGTCACGTCCAAGGATGGGCGGGTGCGCACCTGCGCAATCGTGCCGGAAGCGCTGGAGCCGGTAAGCACATGGCTCGATGAGCAGCGAGCCGTATGGGAAAGCCGGCTTGACCGGCTGGAGGCATTTGCAATGCAGGCCATGAAGGAGGAATCCGAATGACAACGAAACCGGATCAGGAAAGCGCGCACGCTGAACCGCATCAGCCGCAAGACCGTTTTGCAACGCTCAGCTTCGAACGGGAAATTGCCGTTCCGCTATCGGCTCTCTGGCAGGTCTGGCTGTCACCCGCCGCCCGGGCGGTGTGGGCCTCTCCCTCGCCCTCGGTCACCGTGGAGTTCCTGGAGGCGGACAGCAGGCTGGGCGGTCGCGAAGTGTCGCTCTGCAAGGTCGCCGGCCAGCCGGATATTCGCTGTGAATGCGGCTGGCTGGAGCTGCAGCCAACCCGCCGCAGTGTGAATTACGAGGTGGTCTCATCCGGCGGCGTAACCCAGTCGGCAGCGCTGGTAACTGCCGATTTTCAGGCCGCGGAAGAGCGTAGCCGTTTGATCGTAACGGTGCAGCTTTCCTCGCTGGCCGAGGATATGCGCGATGGCTATCAACAAGGTTTCAGCGCCGGTCTCAACAATCTGGCCAGCGTGGCCGGGCGAACCATGGTGCTGGAGCGAACGATAAAGGTGCCGCGAAACATCGTCTGGAAAGCCTGGATGAACGAAAAGACGCTGCCGCAATGGTGGGGCCCGGAAGGGTTTTCCTGCCGCACGAAGAGGATTGATCTGCGGACCGGCGGTGAATGGGTCTTTGACATGATCGGCCCTGACGGCACAGTCTTCCCGAACCATCATCGTTATGTCGAGGTCCGCCCCGAAGAGAGGCTCGCCTATACGCTGCTGTGGGGCGAAAACGGGCCGAAACATGCAGACGCCTGGGCCTCCTTCGAAGATCAGGATGGCGCGACGAAAGTTGTGCTGGGTATGGTGTTCAGCACGGAAGCCGAGTTCCAGCAAGCGAAGGGTTTCGGCGCCGTGGAGCTGGGGCAGCAAACGCTGGGCAAACTGGAACGCTTCGCCAAGGCGCTATAAGTGGAACGTATGGCCCCGCCCTGCTTGCAAGTGTTTTTTGATCCCTGAACAGTCTGCTTCAACGTATTCGGTCTCATGGTCATGCTGCGGCCAAGATGGATATCCGCACGTTCAGAGCCACAATAATCGACTCGGTTTCCAAGAACCATTTCCACTGCTGGGCTATCTCAACGCCGATCAACTGTCAGGCCATCTCCATTCCGCTCGCAAACATCGCAGGCTGCGCACCTGGCAGCCAATCACTCAGTTTGCCGCAAAGCCATAGGACCACTCGTAGGGTTGCCTTTTCCGTAGCGCCGCCCAGGTTTATATGCGCCAGCTTGTTTGCCAGAGCCACGATGACGACATTGCGTTGCACGCCTTGGGACAACATGGTCCTGAGCCATTCGCCGATCGGCATATCGCTTTGACCGAGTGTGTGCATCGCCGTTCTAGAGCATGTCCTGCGATTGATGAATCGATTGCGAGATGACTTCGCCGCTCGAAGCTGATTCAACATCCCCAGCTATGAGGTGGATGATGGGACAGGCCCTGAGCGATGATCTGCGAATACGGGTTTTGAAAGCGTCTGCGTCGGGCCTGTCGGCTCGACAGGCCGCGGCTCGTTTCGGCGTTGGAATTTCGACGGCGATCCGGTGGATCGCGAGAGCGAAAGAGGGTGAGTTAACTCCACGACCACAAGGCTGGAGACGACCATCGGCAGTGGATGCACACGAGGAATTCGTTGTCGCATTGATCGACGATCGTAAAGACGTGACGCTTGATGAGATGGTTGAGCGTTTGTCCGCCGAGCGGCGGGTGAAGATCAGCCGCAGCGCACTTGGCGCCTGGCTGCGAGGCCGTGGATGGACCTTTAAAAAAAGACCGCACATGCATTGGAGCAAGACCGGCCGGACGTGTTGAAACGCCAGCGTGCCTGGTTCGATGGCCAATTGGATCTCGATCCGGAGAAACTGATCTTCATCGATGAAACCGGCCTCTCGACCAAGATGTCACGCCTGCGCGGGCGAGCGTTGCGAGGTGAGCGCTGTCGCGCTGGGGTGCCGCACGGCCATTGGAAAACAACGACCTTCACTGGTGCATTGCGCCTCAGCGGAATGACCGCACCATTCGTCTACGATGGCGCGATGAACGGCAACGTCTTCCTTGCTTACGTCGAGCAGGTGCTGGTGCCGACCCTTGAGATCGGCGACGTGGTCATCATGGATAACCTGCCTGCACACAAAACAGCTGGTGTCCGCGATGCCATCGCGCATGCCGGCGCCAAACTCATGTTCCTTCCGCCCTAGAGTCCGGACTTCAATCCCATCGAGAACGCGTTTTCGAAGCTGAAAGCAATGCTGCGAGGCCGAGCCGAACGCAAGATCGATGCTCTATGGGATGCAGTCGGCGCCTTGATGCCTCGCTTCACTGCCCCAGAATGCGCAAACTACTTCAAGGCCGCTGGATATGACCCAGATTGAACAGGATTTGCTCTGGCACCGTGGACGAGCAGGATTCGCAGATATGTGTTGCCACGCTTTGTTATGCCAAGCAGCCGCGCCTTGCCTCCGGTCGTGAACCGTCGAGGCACAAGTCCCAGCCATGCCCCCAGATCTCGGGCGTGTTGGAAACTACTAGTGAGCCTCGAAGCGAATTGGTGGCGCCGATCGTTCGGAAGAAGTGAAAAACACAATTCGCTGTTTGATCGTTGTCTCGGCATCTCAAGCGAATTACCGAGGCCCTTCTGCCCATCGGATACATAACAGCCGATGATATTGTCGTTCAGGCTCTTACACGAGCGGTAGCTGACGTTTCGAGCTCGGCCCCGAGTTCGAAGGCCATGCTATGGACAAGGCCAGAAGAGATACCAGATGCGGCTCCGATCGCGATTGATATGGCACTTGGTATCGAAACAGTTTAGCCTTCATTTTTGTTGGCGACATCGCGTTGCAACTCAAGTTGGCGCATGATTCCGATCGCCAGTGGGTAAGATCGAATTCAGTATAGCCACTTTCTGGACGGACGCTTCAAACATGAATTTGGACGATGGATACGCCGGGGTTTTCCTTCCGCGCACCGGTGAGTTAGCCGGGCATCTAGACATTGCTGGCGCCAAAAGCTCGCTTCAGCTGATCGGAAAGAGTTTCCCAAATTCGGCCGAGTACGAATATTTCGACATTCACGGCACACTGACGGGTGGCAAAAAGGCTTCGCTTCTAGATTGCGTGTGGCAGGGCCGGACCGAACACCATCTTGAAGATGGCCGGCAATTCGAAAGCACGTTTTTCCCAAACTATGCTGTTGTCGGTGACGAATTTATTGGGTCCAACGAACCAGTAATCCGGGCAGTTAGGTATCATTTCGAAAACGTGTCCAGCCTTGTTAGTGGGCACAAGACGTTCCATTCCCTTCATCCAGATCGCGACGAAGTTGGTCAGCTGCTGAAGAATGACTTCGTGCGGTCAGAGGAAATCGGTAAGCAACATGGTTGGCCTGTCCAACCGTTCGAACCGGAGATCGGCGATCATCCTCATCTGCTCTATTTTAGTGGTGTTTGGGAAATTGTTTCATCCGAGACGAAACTCGGGAGGGTTTCCCTAACTAACCGCAGCTCACATACCATGGGTAGTGCGAAAGGGATTGGGATACAGAACCAAGTGACTGCCAACATCGAGTTTGCTGAGCCCACGACTCTCACAATGGCAATTCGAGCGTTGACGACCCTCCATAGCCTTTTTGAGCTCAGCTTGGGCGGCCGGCAGCGCTACGATTGGATCGAACTCGAGCTCACGCACCAACGGAAGGATCACGACGTCCATCAGAGCGCAAGGTTGTTTTGGAGCCTTTGCAACGAGCGCGTTGAGGGTGATACGAAGACAACGCGAATGGATATCCTCTTAGCCCCCGATTGGCGACCGGACGAATTCGTAAAGGTGGCGGCCGGCTGGATGAATAGTGCAGAGAATATGGGTGATCCGCGAAATCGTTTCGCGACGGCTTTTTTTGGAAGCTATGGTATCAATCGGATAGTCGGCGCTGCCAATATGTTCGATCTTCTGCCTGAAAACTATGCACCAAAGAAAATCGAGGCAGAAGCGCAGCTGAAGGCGGCGGTGGCTGAGTGCCGCGCCAAGTTCGCGACTTTGCCAGATAGTTTCGCTAAACAGTCCGTTCTCTCATCACTAGGAAGAGTAGGTGTTGATTGCCACTGAGAACTGACCCGGCGTGGCGTGATATTTCCATTGAGAATTGACCCATGTTCCAACCTTCCCTCGCATGTTTTCAGCGAGGGCTA